>JACDET010000028.1 GCA_013816255.1 Candidatus Levyibacteriota bacterium
GGTTAACAGTGAGTATTTTTCTCCTTATAGCATTTGTCATCAATGAAACAAAAGTAAAATATCCTCTTGTTCCATTAAGAATATTTAGGATCAGAAACGTGACTGGAGGTAACTTAATTATGTTGCCAATTGTGGCTGGAGCACTTGGACAAGGATTTTTCCTGACATTGTACTTGCAAAATATTCTTAATTATACGCCGGTACAAACGGGTTTGAGTTTCTTGCCAGTACCAATTATCATTGGTTATATCTCAAGAAAAGCTCCAAGTCTTATTGAAAAATATGGTTTTAAACCTCTCTTGATTGCCGGCACATCAATAACAACGATCGCTGTCTTCATGTTTAGTTTTCTTACGGTGGAATCAACATATCTCATCAATATACTTCCGGCATTTCTTCTCATGGCAGTTGGATTCGGGCTGTCATTTGTGTCTATAACTGTTGCGGCAACAGCTGGCGTTCCCGCGGATGAATCAGGTTTGGCATCAGGGCTCATTAATACATCGCAACAAATTGGAGGTGCACTCGGACTCGCGATTCTTGCAGTTGTCGCAACGACAGCCATTGCAACTGCGCAAGCGTCAGGACAGACACTTGTACAAGCAAGTCTCTATGGGTACCAGCAAGTATTCGTTTGGGCAGCTGGTATGATGCTCAGTGCAATTTTGGTTGCAATATTTGTTATACAAGTCCCACCGGCCCCGACAAAAAAGTAACAAATCCCGATGTACGAAGCTAGATAACACCAGATGTTAGTTTCAAATTCTATCTTTTGTGGTATTATATAATTATTATGTGTCGCAATATTAAGCCATTATTTAACTTTGATCCTCCTGCAACTGAGGCAGAGATACGGGATGCTTCGCTCCAATTCGTCCGCAAGCTATCAGGATGTAATAAACCATCAAAAGCAAATGAGGATGCTTTCAATAGTGCAATTGATGAAGTTACAATTGCTGCTCAAAAAATGCTTGCTACACTGGTAACCAATGCTGAACCGAAAGATCGTAAAGTGGAAGCTGAAAAAGCAAAAGAACGCTCGATAAAACGCTTTGGCCCCAAAACAATATAAGAAAGTTATGTATGTACAATATGGTTTCACCACATAAACCTCATCAATAGTAGACATATAAAATAAAATAATGCTATACTTTATTTTTGCTACTTTTATACGTTGGAGCTGAATGGGCTAGATACAAATTGCTATTTAGAACTCTCCTCATTAAGAAATAAAAGTTTGCTGTCCGAACTCTTATGTTACTTTTTCTCGGTATATTAGCCGGTGTTATTAATGCGGTTTGTTACGTTCCTTATATTAAGGATATTTTGAAAGGCAAAACAAAACCTAATAGAGCCTCATGGTTAATCTGGGCATTATTAGGATTTGTTGCTTTCTTTTCTCTCATGTCAAAAGGCGCAAATCCGTCCTTGTGGTTAATTGGAATCCAGACAGTAGGATTAGTAACTGTTTTCATTCTCTCTTTCAAATATGGATCAGGTAGTTTTACAAAAAAAGAATATATTGCGTTATGCTTTGCGGCGTCGGGATTATTGGTGTGGTATTTCACAAAAGAGCCGGCAGCAGCTTTATACATCGCTATTATTATCAATGCAATCGGTTCTTTATTAATGATTCATAAAGCATATAAAGATCCTGGAAGTGAAACTCGGATCACATGGATACTTGGGGCTTTAGCAGGATTTGTATCAATACTATCAGTAGGTAGTTATGATATTCTCCTTCTGAGTTTTCCAATCTATACGTTTTTGAGTTGTTCTGCAGTGGTCATAGCTATGATATTGGGTGATAGGCGGTATGAACCAGCAGAGTATACAAATGCAGCATATGAATATGATCTGGATACCTATGATAGAAATAGTTTGAATAATATACAGGAAATGTGATTACTTCGTTAACTCCAATTTTTACTATAATAACGTTTCAGCTACTAGTAATGCAAGGCTCACATACATTAAATTTCCCAATGTACGAAGCTAGATAACATCTGATGGTAATTTTTACATTTTAGTTTCCCTGTATGTCTACCTAGTACGAACCTGGTTCGTGTAATGCATTTACTTCTTTTGGTATCTTTCTGAAAGGAGTTGGTATGCTGATAATCGCATGCAGAGGAGGGTTACGATCAGACCGATTATGCCCGTTGCTATAAATACTAATGCTATTCCCCTTCCCTGACCTACTCCAAACCAATCTCCAATCAAATCAACTCCTGCACCTGTTGTCATATAGGGGATGAAGATGAATTGGGCTATTGGTCCGATCATAAAGGCAGTTAATGGACTGGCTGCTTGTTCGACGCTTTGTGCAAAACCGAATACACGGCCCTGCCTTTCAGGTGGGACTACCTTTTGAATGATAGTTTGTTCTGATGCTTCGGCAAATGGCATAAGTGTCATATAAATAAGCATACCTGCGGCAAGAAGCCAAATTGAAGGCTGGATAACAAAAAAGATGCAGACTATCCAAAGAACAATATTCACTTTAAATAACGTCGTTATAGGATTTTTACCAAGGCCTCTTTTGGCTATAATTATTCCTCCAAATATAAATCCAAAACTGAGAAATCCCCAGAGGAGTCCCCACTCTTGTACTGTCACAAGCGACAATCCATACGCGTCCATAAGCGCCATAAAAACACCACCCAAAAAGTTATTAAATGTGGAAAATAAAATAATTGCAAAGAGGCCAGGTATCGCACCGACAGCTTTAATTGTTCCTTTCAGATCAACTTTTTTGGGCTTGTCCTTTGTATGGACAATTGCTTTTTCTGGGACTTGAATAAAAGCAAGATGAACGATTGCTACAATAGTTAAGACAATTGCTGAAAGAAGCACCCAAAACATTCCTGCAAAACCAAGCAGCAAGCCACTGATAACAGAGCAAATCGCAAACGAAAGTCCTATGATTGTTCCAGATAAACCATTTGCTTTGTCTCGCTTATTTGCATCTACCAGAATAGTTACAAGTGTTGGGATTGCGATATTACGGATATTTCCAACAATTGCTCCACCCAAGATAAGTACTGTTATCACCCATAGTTCCCAATTGGCAACTGATTTAAATGCTTCTTTCGGAGTAAACTGATAGAACAAAAGACTGAGAATAAAGAAAACTAATGTCGCGAATGTAGACATCTGCATCGCTGTTTTCTTTTTATTATGATCGACGATTGAACCGAACCATATTCCAGATGCCGCTGTAAATACGAGATAAATGCCACCCATGATTGATGTTGCTATAACTGATTTTGTTTCAAGATACGCCCAGAAAATGAGAGCAAACCAAACATACCCATTGGCAATATTGACAATAAGTGAGTTACCGAGAAGTTGATAGAAAGTTTTCACAAATTAAATTATAGCAAATGTAGCCTTAAATTATATACGAAGAATAGAAAATGATTACTTTTTTCTTTTTTTGAGAAGATGTTTATTTATACGTGCAGGTCCCTTTTTCCCAAACATATCTCCTCGTGGTTTGCGTTTTGATTTCGACATAACTTACTAATTATACACTTTTTTTGCTTACGAAAAGTGAGCAATATTATAAAAGTTAATAGAGTTGAGAGTTGAGAGTTGAGAAATACTGCTTTAAGTTTTTGATAAATGAGTGGTCATGTGTATTTTCGTGCGAATATATCTGCCTCTTCTTCTTGTTCTTGGATTTCTATTTTACTTTGTTTTACCAGCGTAGAATTGCGGTGCTCCAACACGACATGTCCAATTTCATGCGCAATAGTATAGTGAATTTGTGATTCTTCTTGGAGTAGCAACTCGTCACTGATAAAGATAAGATGCATATCTTTAAGATCATTGCCTGTAAACGTGAACGCCCAGGCTTCATCCATTGATCCTAAGAACCAGCAGTTTTTTGTAACCTTTTTAATAATATCCTCGGGCATTTTTGCAACGGTTTCACAAACGTGCACTTTCATAGCAAAAGTCCCAACAAGCTTTCCATTAAACGCTTTGTAAATATGCTTAAGTTCTTCTTTCATAGATCTATTTTATCATGAATATATACCTATTCAATCATAAATGAAAGCTCTGCTATACTGCATGTATGCTTATAATATGGATGATATAAAGCACAGTATTGGTATACTCGCAATTATACTAACCTTTGTGGGATACATCCCCTACATACGTGATATACGAAATGGGAAAACAAAACCTCATGTGTATAGTTGGTTTCTCTGGTTTAGTGTCACAATGATCGTCTTTGCACTCCAGTTGAGTGATGGCGCTGGTATCGGTGCATTTGTAACGCTTGCTGCAGCAATCATAGCATTTGTCATTTTCCTTTTCGGCATGCGTATTGGAAAAAAAGATATTGCAAAATCAGATAACGTCTGTCTTGCATTGGCTGTTATAGCAACGATTCTCTGGCTTTTTGCTGATCAACCAGTACTTTCAGTCATATTACTCTCAGCAATTGAAATATTTGCATTTATCCCTACTATTCGTAAATCATGGAATAACCCATATAGTGAAACGCTGTCAGCGTATGCTTTAAATACGGTACGGTTTGTTCTCGCGCTTATGGCTTTGCAGAATTATTCAATAATAACGACATTGTATCCAGCTGTGTGGTTGGTTGCAAATGGAGGGTTTAGTATTATCCTTATCCTCCGTAGGCGCGCATTACAATAACGTTTTCATCAAGTTTTTCTTGACTCTGCTATGGTTCTCTTATACCATATATATACGCAGTGAAAAATAGATCCAAACGCATACCCACCCGTAAAAAGCCGATACTTCTTGCACTTGCAATACTCTTTGTGCTTACAATCCCTCTTACGCTCATTATGGTACAAAGAAGTAATGATATTCGTGGTAAAGCACAATTATCGATTCCAATCGTTCTTCGGACACCACTCATAAATACTACTGTTTCAGGACAGAAAGTTGCTGTATTGGCTGAAGTAAATGTACCTGTTGGACATCATGGAATACAATTCATTGTTGATGGTGTCAGTGTCGGGACGGATGAAACTGCACCTTATTTATTTGAATGGGATAGTACAACGTTTTCAGATGGCAAACATACGATAGTTGCCCGGGAAATTAATGAAGAACGACGGGATCTTGAACGACAATCTGCGCCTATCACTTTTACCATCGCAAATAACCCCAATGACCAAGTAGCTACAAAAGTGGAAGCTATTGCGATGCAAACCGTCCAAGACAACTTCGCAAGTATTACATGGGATACTGGAGAAAATGCGACATCGCAAATTGTATATGGAGAACCAAATGGTCCAATACAAACAACACCACTTACAAAAACCCTTACTGATGAGCATACGGTAGCATTGACTAACCTTGAGCCAAGTACGCAATATACGTACCGTGTTAAAAGTATTGATGCTGCTGGAAATGAGACAGTATCCAGTCCTTCTTCATTTGTCACTGCAGCTGAATCTGATAGTACACTTGGTTCATGGTCAGCTGTCAACAATTGGAATTATCAAAGTGTACATGCTACAGTTCTTTACACAGGTGAAGTGCTCTTATGGGGTACGAGCGCGGAGTCGAGATTGTGGAACCCTGCAAGCGGACAATTTACAAATGTAAATATATCAAATAACATTTTCTGTGCTGGACACGCAGTCTTTCCTGATGGTCGCGTATTCTCAGCCGGTGGTCACATCAATAATAATGTTGGTACAAAAAATACAAATATTTATAATCCTGCTACCAAATCATGGACTGCAGGACCTGAAATGCGGGATGGCCGTTGGTATCCTTCAGTTATCGTGCTGGGAGATGGCCGCGCTGTTATGCTTACCGGTGACGTAACAAAAGATAGAATGGCAGATATACCTGAAGTATATAATCCTAAGACAAATACATTAACTGCGCTCACTTCTATTATGACGACGCAACTAGTCGGGTATTCTGCGATATTCCCTTTCGGACTCGATAAACTCTATGTAATTTCTTATTCGACTGCAGATGTGATGCTGCTGGATGCGACGAATAATACATGGACCAATAAAGGGAAATCACCAATATATGGCGGAACTGCAGCACAATATAGACCAGGAAAGATACTTATGTCGGGCGGAAGAGCTGCAGGTGGAGGATCAGATACAAAGGCTGCCATTACCGATCTGAATGCGGCAAACCCTACATGGGAAGTTATTGCTCCGATGCGCTTCCCGAGGTTTTTCCATAACTTTGTCAATCTTCCTGATGGCCGCGTACTTGTTGTTGGTGGATCTGACAGGCCTGATACAAGTTCTCCAACAGGTCCTCTTGCAAATGAAATTTGGGATCCTGATACAAAAACATGGACAACGGTTGCACCACTCAGTGTCCGTCGTATGTACCATTCAACAGCAGTCCTCTTACCAGACGGGCGGGTCCTTGCATCGGGAGGACGCAATGGAACTGGTGAGAATTCTTCAGCTGAGATTTATTCACCACCATATCTCTTCAAAGGTGCCCGACCAACCATTTCAGAAGTGCAAACAAATGTTGCGCTCGGTGCAAGAATCAGTGTCAAAACTCTCAATGCAGCAAATATAGAAAAAGTAAGCATTCTTTTACCGGCTTCACAAACACATACATTAGATAATAATCAACGCTACCAAGAACTACCTTTTACAAAAGAATCAGGTGGTCTTCAAGTACAATTCCCATCCCGAATTACTGATTTGCCTTTAGGTTACTATATGCTCTTTATCGTAAACGGTGATGGTGTCCCTTCAGTTGCTAAAATGATAAAAGTAACCGATGGTCCAATCCCTACTCCTATCGTTACCCCCACCCAAACACCGACGCCTACTCCGACAAGTACACCGACGCCAAAGCTTACCCTAATCCCAACTGCAAGTCCAACACCGACTCGAGTTCCTACTCCAACTCCGACGTTGGTACTCTCACCGACGCCAACTCCGACGCTTGTGCCAAATACTACAGCGATTGCGCTTACTGTTGGTCTTCATGGTATTGGAAGAGGAGGAGATAAATTTAGTCCGACTTCTCAAGGGAATTTGAATCCAATACGAACGCAAAGGATTTTTGAAGTGACTGTTACAAATCTGAACAATGTTGTCGTGGCAAGAGTCTCTCCAACCTTAAATTATGATACACAAGCGGGGCTCTATAAAGGGACTATCGCATTGCCTACTGTTCCGACAGGACAATATATTATAAGGGTGCGCTCAGCAAATTACCTTGGAAAAGTACTTGCTGGAACACAACAAATTACAGCTGCAACTCTTAATACAATTTCGCCACTTTCTCTTATCGGCGGCGATACCGATAATGACAATAAGATTACAATCCTTGATTACAATCTGATCTTTGACTGCTTTAGTGATTTGGCAGGGCCCAAAAATTGTACCCCTGAGAAGAAGCTTGCGACAGATCTTAATGATGATGGTGTCGTCAACCAAATAGATTATAATTTCTTTATACGTGAGCTGTCTATATTGGCTGGTAATTAATACATAAATCTCATAAATCTTTTCTATAGTTATATTGATATGTTTAAAGATTCAAAAGCTTTTTCAGGTTTTTCTGTCAATGATATTGCGAAGGCGAAAGTATTTTACGCGGAAACACTTGGTCTCAATGTCGAAGATGGACCTATGGGAAATTTAGTGCTTCACCTTACAGGGGGAAATTCAATCTTTATTTATCCAAAAGATGATCATACACCAGCAACATTTACCATCCTTAATTTTCCTGTAGATATCATAGATGAAGCAGTTGATACACTCACAAAAGCAGGTGTGCAATTTGAAAAATATGAGGGCGAAATGGCTACAGACGAGAAAGGTATCCTCCGTGGTATTGCAGCCGGTATGGGACCAGATATCGCATGGTTCAAAGACCCAGCAGGAAATGTCCTCTCAGTGCTCCAAGAGAAATAGTCTATTGTCATCTCGCCTGCCCGCCTCAGGAGGGATCGAAACGTTAGTGAAGTGGAGAGATCTTGCTCAACCGAGTTGCATTTACTGTATAAGATTCCTCGACTACGTTTCACTTCGCTCGGAATGACAACATACCTCATTGCTAACGGTTCACTGTATTGATAAAATTATTGTATGGAATCAAAAAAAGTTAATCTCATTAAAAGTAAAAAGTCTTCCTATATAATCCCACTTGTCCTTATTGTTCTTTTTATCGGTATCTATGCATTCTTCTTTAATAATACATCTGTAAAACAAACAAATGTGATGACAGCTTCTCCGAAAGAATATGAACCTGAGATTATGAAATCTGACGAAGAATGGCGTACATTGTTAACTCCAAATCAATATTACATTCTGAGAGAAAAAGGAACAGATCAGCCGTATACAGCTACAGAAATGCTCAATGAAAAACGAAAAGGTACCTATGTTACAGCCGATTGTAATGAACCGGTATTTCGCTCTGAAGCGAAATTTGAATCAGGGACTGGTTGGCCAAGTTTTTATGAACCGATTAATAAGGATGCTATTGTCGAGATAACAGATAGTAGTTTTGGCACAACCCGAACCGAAATTGTCGGCCGTAAGTGTGGTGGGCATTTGGGCCATGTCTTTACCGATGGCCCTAAGCCTTCAGGTTTGCGCTATTGCATCAACGCCACAGCACTAAAGTTCATCCCCGATGAAGAGTAGTAACATGAAAATACATATAGGTTCAAAAAATCAAACAAAAGTACAAGCAGTTATAGATACTATTTTACTTTATCCAAGTCTTTTTCCCACGCCTGAAGTTATCGGCATAGATGTTGATGTCGCGCTTTATGGTCATCCAAAAAGTATCAAAGAAACAGTTGAAGGTGCGGTATCCAGAGCGAAAAAAGCTTTTGCTCATTGTGACTATAGCTTTGGATTAGAAGGAGGGTTGATAGAAGTGCCATATACGAAGACCGGTTTTATGGAAACAGGTGCATGTGCAATATATGACGGAAAAAATATCTTTGTAGGCCTAGGGCCTGCGTATGAATGGCCACAAGATGTTACCAAAATGATATTGGACGGCAAAGCTGACGCTAGTCTGGCTTTTAAACAACTCGGTTACACACATCATGAAAAGCTCGGTTCAATCAAAGGCGGTATCATTGGAGAGTTAACCAATGGCCGAATTATGCGAGAAGACTTCACAAAATACTCAATCATCATGGCGCTTATCCATCTCGAAAAATCGGAACTTTATAAATAAGTTGCATTGAATTTAATTATTTACAAAACGATGAATAATTGAACTAATAAGCGTTTGATACGGAATACCATCCGCGGCTGCTTTAATTTTGGCTTTCTGTATATCTTTTTCGGATAATCTGATATTGATATTTTTTGTCTTATTCAGTGTGTTCTTTGCGGCAATAGTAAGGGCCTCTTTTATTTGCACGGCATTTTTCGATGAAACAAGCTCTCCTTTCTCAAATGCTTCAAGTATTTCTTTTTCTTCATCTGTAAGTATAACAGCTCTCATATATTCTCACCCCCTTTTTTAATATATTTTTTTGTCATTTTTCTACTTGGAATAATTGTTTTAAGAAAAAATTTCTCTGTATCTTCTTTAAATGGCACCATATAGACATAATTATCAATAATAACAATAAATATTTTTTGATTTAGATAACGCTTTTGATTTGGTTGATCAATAACTTCTAAAACTTTTTCTTTCTGAATAAAAATCAACACTTCTTCAAATGAAACTCCTCTTTCTTTTTTTAACTTTTTATTTTTTTCTTCATCCCAATCAACGTATTTCACTAGCTAGATAGTATTACATTTGATATTTAATGTCAAATTAGTTATTTTGCCACGCTTCCGCAAATGTAACGTATCTTTAGTAGAGATTAACTAACTATTTAGGCGAGCGTGCAGAGCTATTACACCCTAAAGGTGGCGGCAATAATGTTATAGTGAATAGATCCTTATGATAAATACGAGTGAATTACTGTTTGTGGTTGATGAAAATAATCAACCGCTTACTCCTCTTCCCAGAAATGTTGTTCATTCTGAAGGTCATTGGCATCGTACTTCCCATATATGGGTATTTAATTCCGAGGGACAGATCCTTTGTCAAAAGCGCTCAAAAAACAAAGATACGAACCCTGGATTTTGGGAGTCATTTTTTGGGGGACACATGCCGCCGGACAGTAGTTATGCAGACGATGCGCAGAGTGAACTCTCTGAGGAAATAGGTTTACAAGTCGAAAAAGAAAGCATATTTCAATATATTGTCTATAAATCAGAATCCAGTAAAGAATTTCAGGGTGTGCATTATATCTATTGGAATGGTTCTCTTGATGATCTTGTATTGGAGCGGGAAGAAATTGATTCTGTACAATGGTTTGATCGAGTACAGATAGAAGATATTATTACGAAAAAAACTGCAAACTGGTCAAATATAGGATATGTTAAGGATTTTCTTTCCTTCATTGCGAGCCAAGCAAAACAATCCAGTTAATTGTAGAACACCTCGCCATGACGGAAAGTTAGAGCAAAGAGGCTGTGTTATCCCTTTCTCTAATCTGTGCTTTCAGTGCATTGAGAATATCATATTTCACAACAATATCATCAAGAAGCATCCGTTCAGTATCCGCAAATATATTAATGGCTTTCTTTTTCGCCCGTTCAATCCGTTCCATCCAGTCAAACCATTCAGATCCCTTCAATTCTCTATACTCTTCTTTTTGCTTCTCGATGTCATTCATAATCATAAGTAAAATGTCTTCTAAATTATCTATGCTTGTCTCAAAATGTGCCATGTTGTCTTTATCAATTTTGAAAAGTTGGTCAAAGTCCCCTTCTTGATAAGCACGGTTAATTTGCTTCATCACTGTGTCTCGTTTCTTTTTTTCATCGACGTCTTGCACAAGATCAGGATGAAATCTCGCGATGAGTTTTTTCCATAACTTTTTAATATCCCCACTATTTTCATCTGACGCATGTTCTTCTCTCTTTAGCATAATTTGCTCTTCTTCTTTTATTTTCCTTTGCTCACGTTCAATTTCTATTTGTTGTGCATAAAAAGTATCAGCAAGTTCTTCAACTGCTTGATCATATGTGCGGCCTTCTTCCATGAGCTTGAGGATATTTTTATAGCGGATTATTTCTAAATCAAGGTGATTGTCTTTGAGAAAAAGACTTCCGACTTTCACCATATATTCTTGTTTCGCCATCTCCAAACTTACACGTAACGTTTCTGTTTTTATCACAGCTTCTTGTAGCTGTATGCGTTTCTTTTGAATAATCAAAAGAAGTTTTTTCTTTTTCGCCGCTTCTTTTTTGGCTGTTGGAATGTTTTCAAGAGATAATTGCGTCATAATTGAACTCGTATCATATCATACTCAGGTTAAAAGCATGTAAAAGGAGTGTGTAAAAGTATTGACATGCTGATCTGAATCTGTGAAGCTTAGAATATGGAAAACGAAAATAGTAATCAGCAAGTGCCGCAATCAAATGGAACAGAAGGGAAAAAGGAAGAGCGTATTGATGAGCTTGATATTCTCGGTGGAGCGCTGGTGAAACTTGTTATGCATGGTTTTAGCCGTATTAAAGATATTTTTATACCCCGTAAGGTTGAGTAATAATCCCTTTGTAATAATTATGTATGTATGATTTGGATTGCAATAGCAATCTAAACATTACTATTTAGCCTTATATTATTTCTTGACACATGTGTCTTCAGTACTGCTATAGTATATATACACTTAGTAATTCAATTCTGAAAAACTAAATGTCATTTACCCGAAGAGCATTGCTTATCGTGCCTGGACTTATCATTTTGAGTAACGAAAGTGATGCTCTTGTTTTTTTATATATATTCTCATCGTTTAGCTTAAAGATTATCTTAGTTAAATAAGTCACAACTTCTCCCAATCTCTGCTATACTTTATTTGGAATGACAAAAGCTTTTGTTTTTGATATGGATGGGGTGATCATCGCGAGTGAAGTGCTGTGGCATAAGTATCTTGAAGAAATATGGCCAGAACTCATTGGTCCTGAGGTGGCGGCAGTATTTCGTATACCTGTCGGACAAACGCCTCTTAATATCTACGCTGAGGCTGTCAAGCATGGTTCAAAAGTGTCCAAAGAAACCTTTCTCCAAAAATTCGAGGACATCGCACAAAGAGTGTACCAAGAATCTCCATATACCGATAAAATAGATATTTTAGGTGAATGCCTTGTGCAAAAAGGATATAAAATTGGACTTGTATCTTCATCTCCCAAAAACTGGATACAAGCAGTATTAGATAGACTTTCATTTGGTGATAAATTTGAAGCAATTGTTTCTATAAATGATAGTCAAGAACTCAAACCCAAACCACATCCTGGAAGCTACATTGAGATTATCGATAAACTAGGATCCCGGTCTGAAACAACAATTATCCTTGAAGACTCGAATTCCGGTATACAAGCTGCAAAAGCATCTGGAGCTTTTACAATCGGTCTCACTGCCAATCTGCTCCCAAACTATATGCAACACGGTGCAGATACGTACGCAAACACGATTGAAGAAATTATTCAGATTGTTGAGGATTTTGATAGTAAGTTAGTAAGTATTTAAATAGTACTTGTCATTGCGATGATGAACAAAGAAGCAATCCCCATTAGTAGAGATTGCCGCGCTTTGCTCGCAATGACAAATATATAGTTCTAAAAAATATATAACGCTTCTTTGAGCGTATAATCTCCAACTGCAGTTCTTAAAATATCTATTGTGATAGCTCCACAACCTAATTGCTTTCCTAGCTCATGAACAAGTCCACGGACATATGTCCCACTTGAGCAAGTGAGACAGAAAGTGATTGTTGGTAATTTTTCAGGTAATATTGAATTTATTTTAAAAAACTTTTTCCACTGCTCTTTAATTTCTAATTGCCTAAAATCTCCTTGGACTAACTCGATATTGTTGAGAACTGTTTTTTGTAATTGCTCACTGGTAATTGTTTGAAAAGAAAGAGCTTTAAAGCTATACACCTCAATTTCTTTTTGCGGTATTGTAATTTCTGCTAAACGATTTTCTTTTGTCCACCAAAAGAGTGGTTTACCGCCAACTGTCTTTGATGAGAAAGGCGGATACGATTGTATTTGTTTCCCGAGATGACTCTTTACAAAAGAGTTTACAAATAAGTTTACATTCGTGCCTAGAGGATTATATTCGAGAGTATTCAATACTCCCAAATAATCATACGTGTCAGTTGCAAGGCCCGCAAGCATAGTGAATTCATAGGTTTTTGGTAGATCCAAATAATGATTCCGATTTTCTATCCCTTCTCCAGCCATCAAAAGAAGAACTCCATGTGCTAACGGATCAAGTCTACCAGCGTAACTCATTTTTACGTTTTTGTACTCAGGGAGTGATTCTTTAATTTTTTCTATAACTTGCAGTGGATTTTTCCCTATTGGTTTGTAGACATTAAGTAGTGTTTGCATATATTTATCAAGGAAGAAAAGTAAAAATATTAGTTATCTTCAATATAATAGCGTATCTCCCCTTTATCCAATTCAAGAAGATTGTAGAGATATGTTATATCTTTATCTGTATGTCTGATACATCCTGAACTTCCTGGATCTGCATCTGTTAAACGTTCAGGTATGCCTGCGACTCCGTGTAAGCCAAAATCACCTTGTCGCACCCAGTTACATTGGCCGTTACACTCTTCATATGGTGACGGACCATATGGAGGTTCGCTTGGAGCTGGGACATTGAGTGTGATGAAGTATGGTGCGGTTTCTGGATTTGACAACTCTGGTTGTTTTTTTGTAATGACCCAGTATTCTCTTCCCAAAAGCTGCGGTAGTGGTGTGGGGCGCTCTCCGTGTATACCAGTTTTCACCACAAATGTTTTGATTAGTTGACTTTTTTCCTGATTTCCCGGAATACCTTGAAAGAGTTGTTCAGTTTGTGATTGACGGTGTAGTACGAACCAGTAATCGTTTTTTACTGTTGCCTGTTCTTTCATAAAAACTTCTTGCCAATTCACAATAAGCAACACAATGCTCCCTAAAAGAATAGCCAAAAGAGTTAAAGAGAATACTTTTTTCATAGTTTAATTATGGTATATTACATGTCATTCACGCGAGAGGCTGGCAGGCGCGAGGATATATCTATATTTTTTCAAGCGCTTTTTTCGCAGGTTCAAAGTTCACGTTATAACGCAACGCAAGTTCAAACTCTTTTCTGGCAGATTCAACTTCCCCACGATCCAAGTATATCTCCCCGCGCATTTGATACAGTTCAGAATATGCTCTATTACCATTATTGAGGATTCCCTCAGCTATTTGAAAAACGCGGTCATATCGCTCTTCTTTTTGATAAGCATAAAGTGGTTCGTATTGATACCAGAGAATTCTATCAGGCAGACGGTCTTTTGCTTTATCATAGGACATAACTGCATTTTTTGTATCGCCCAAATGATAAAAAGCGGTTGATCTATTAAACTCTGCATAGAAATCGTTTTTATCTTTTTTTAGTTCACTATTTGCGCGAGTTAATGCATTTCTATATGCTGTTTCACGATCTATATCTTCGCCTAGAATTGCTTCAACTACTGCTTTTTTTTCTTTTGGATAGACAAGAATATAACTATAATTAAATGGTTTCCACATCGAAACTACATCTTCATAACTATAGACGAGACCTTTACCTTGGTACGAATCATCTTGAATAAACACTTTGGAAGTATCATCGTATCCACGGATGATTCTATAATGTCCCACATCCTCTCCTGGATTTAACCACGTACGGATGACAACGGGAATATCATTTGCTACAAGCTGCTTAAGAAGGTTTATATCACCATTCGGACGGTAAAGAGATTCAAATCCATAATCCTTTGCTGTTGCAACAAATTCATCAGGGAAAACAGATTTATCATCATCCCCTCCCAAAGGAGTATTATATGGTCTCATAATTGAAGCTAATTCACCTTGTGACACTTGTAAGTTATACGTTGAGAAGAGCATAGACATCGCAGCTGGACCACAATTATTGTATGTTTGAGAAATAAATGGTGCTTCACGTAAGTTGTATGAGACGGGTGGTTCTTTGATATCTACGAGAGTCAATGTGGGTTTTGGTTCTTCCTGTTTATCGTAGATAATTTCTTGCAGTGTTGTTAATGGCGTCGGTGTCGATTGTGTTTCAACATTTCCTGTTAAAGCAGTAAAACTCATCGTTGAAACCATAGAAAGGAGTAAAAGGGATCCAGTTGTCATAAGGCCTTTATTCTATACTACTTTGTGTAATTTTTCAAAGGGTGTTTCTTCTATAAATTTTCTATTTTTGTTTTGTTGAGGAGGTAGCGAACCTGCGCCACCTCGAAGGTGGGAATTACTCTTTTTGCTTAAGGGGAAGTTCAATAATAAAACTGGTGCCTTTATTGGTTTGGCTATCGACTGTTATTTTTCCATTATGGGCCTTAACAATTTGATTTGTAATGTAGAGTCCGACTCCAAGTCCTTGGTATTCTCTTGAAGTAACTGCCCGTTCAAATCTCTCAAAGATACGCTTTTGCTGATCTTTTGATATACCAATCCCTCCATCCTTGAAATATAAACGTGCATGATTATGCGAATTTTCGACTTTGATACCAATCGGTTGTCCATTGCCGTATTTAATCGCGTTTGAAATCAGATTTGTTATCGCTTGAGCTATCCGCACTTTGTCAAACATGCCAATGACGGGTTTTTGCGCATCAATAGTGATTTTCATATTTTCTTTTTGTAGTTTTTCGGTAAAGTTATCTGTAACGTCTTTTACAATTTGGCTTATGTCGATTTCTTCTAGTTCAAGCTCCATCCTCCCTGTCGTAATTAAAGATAAGTTGAGCAAATCATTTACCATCTTGGATAATCGTGTACTTTGCTGCTCAGTCCCTTCAAGCATCTTGAGTAAGTTGGCGACAGAAAAATTCGCAAGAGAAACATTACGGATATTGTGAATTGCACTTTGTACTTGTAAAAGCATTGATGTGACAGGAGTTTTTAATTCGTGTGAGGCGATTGCCAAGAATTGATCACGCGCTTTAATCTCTTTTTGCGCATTTTCATAATTTTTTTCAAGCGTTTCAATGAGATACTTATTTTGATGCAATTTCTTTTGGTACTTTGTTATGATGTCTTGTTTTTTTGTCTTATCAAGGAGGTAGGAACTATACAAAGCTACCATAACAAATATACCTGATTCTATAGCTATATTGAGGCTAAAAGTGAGCAAGGGATTATTTACAGGATAATAAAGAAGCCCTACTATACTGAGAAGTGAAACAATAATAGTTATACATCCCGGAGTGAATCCCGCGTACCATGTTACGAAAAGAATTGTTGGAAGAAAGAGTAAAAACGGTGACAATTCTGAGAAAAAGGCCAAGACAAAAGCCGCAATTACTGCTGTAGCCCCGCAGAGCCCAAAATAACTCAGTATAATGATAAATGGTGAGGGCGGGGATGTTTTGAAAAAGTCGCGCATAAGAAAGATCAAATTTATTATACCTATTCTCATCCATTTTTGCACCCCAAGAGTACTTGCTTCACGGAAGCGGCGCATATTAAGACAAAATGAAGGAGAAGGAACACGACACTCCTTATGAAATGATTTCCAAAGGAGTATATAGTAAATTCATGAGCTAAAAGATATAGGTCTGCCTTTCTTTCTAAGACGTCTAAATAACGCAAAAAATTTCCCACGTCTTGTATGATTGTATCTAAATTCTTGTATGCTTTTTTGAATTTGTGGTAATGCCGCTTCAGCCACATTTTCTCCTTCTTTGATGATTTGTTTCGCCCTTTCATTGTCGAAAAAGAAGCGCCAGCCAAGTATTCCTACATGGAGTGTATCTTGAGGAGAAATAATAATATCGGCTGTTTTGGCGGATTGTTGTGCTAATGTGTGTCTGAGAATGTTAATTGAATGAACAGGAACTCGGCTCAGTGCTGGCATCTCTTTAAGAGTTTTTTCAAGATAAAACGAATCGAGATTTACAGCAATTGTAATATCTGCACCCATGGTCGTTAGAACATCAACTGGAATTGGATTTGAAAGTCCGCCATCCGCAAGTAATCGGTTTTTGTACAATAATGGTTGATAGAAAGCCGGGACAGCGACACTTGCTCGTACTGCTTTGACTATACTTCCTTCGGATAACATGATTGATTCAGCAGTATTAATATCAGTCGCGACTGCCGCAAAAGGTATCTTGAGGGTTTCAAATTTTGCTCCTTCAAGTATCTCAGCGATAAATCTTTCAGCTTTTATGCCTTTGAATAGTCCGCCTTTTATAGTGAAATCAAAAAGTTCAAAACCTTTGCGCCTGTTGAAATTGAGTATCAGATCTTCGAGCTTTTGTGTATCTTTATATGTGGCGTAGTATGCTCCCAATAACGCTCCTATACTTGATCCTGCAATGTAATCGATGGGGATATTGTTCTTCTCAAGCACTTTTATAACGCCGATATGAGCAAGTCCTTTTGCTCCCCCACTTCCTAATGCCAAACCTATTTTGGGATACATATTGTGACTCATAACTCTATTATACTCCCATTTTTATGGGAAATAGAAGCTGTATGTTGATTGTTACATTGCTAAATTGTTACGTACGCATAGTAGACTGAACTATACAATGAAATACTTACTGTTTTCATCTATTTTCTAAGCGCTAAACGCTATAACCCAAAAGCTTCTTACTGATAAGGTTACCGTGGCAATCTAAACCCCATGATTGACTATAGGATTAGTATTTGTTATAATAGTTCAAGCGCAGATGCTATTTTGATACTTCTGCTTATATTTGACACCGTTTTGGTTAGTTAAGATAAAGATACACTTATACATTTTATTACTTAGTATCTTCTTTCCTTCTACAGAAACCTCACTAAATAAGCAGAGCTACCAAATTAGCATCGCGATAAATAGATATTATGTTTAAAAGTAACGCAAGATCATCATACGGTAAACGAAGTACAGGTTCTTCATATGCAAGTTCACAAGGCAACGGTTCAAGAGGCAGATTTTCTTATGCTGGAAAAAAGAAACAAGCCAAAAAACTTGAAGAACACCTTTTTGTAAAGAGTGCGGCTTTTATTGAAGAAGAGGATCAAGTGTTATCGAAAGCTCGGTTTTCAGACTTTAACCTTATAGAAAAATTGCAAAGAAACATCACTGATCATGGCTATACTATTCCTACGCCTATTCAGGAAAAAACAATTCCATTTATTCTTGATGGACGGGATGTCATCGGTATCGCAAATACAGGGACCGGAAAAACAGCTGCATTTCTTATCCCATTAATCAATAAAGTTGCTCTAGACCGTAATGAACGGGTTATCATCGTTACTCCAACACGTGAGCTTGCTAAGCAGATTGCTGATGAACTGCACAAATTTACCCGCGGACTTGATATGGAAATGGTTCTTTGCATTGGTGGCTCAGATATCAATCGCCAATACAAAAAGCTCCATCATAACCCACATTTTGTTATCGGTACTCCTGGACGTTTGAAGGATCTAATTGAACGAAATAGACTAAAACTATTCCAGTTCCGTAACATCGTTCTTGATGAAGTAGATAAGATGGTTGATATCGGATTTATCAATGATATCAATTACTTTATCTCTCTGCTTCCCGAACAACGACATTCATTATTCTTTTCAGCAACAGTTACAGATAAAGTCCGAGGTATTCTCAAAAATTTTGTCAACAATCCAGAAACTGTTTCAATTAAACGTCAAGATACATCAGAAAATATTGAACAAGATATCGTACGAGTCACTAATGGCAACAAAGTAGATACGCTGCATGATCTTTTAACTTCAGATGGATTTGATAAAGTGCTTATCTTTGGCAGAACCAAATGGGGCATTGAAAAGCTGATGAAATCTTTATTGGATCGTGGTTTTAAAGCAGCATCGATTCATGGTAATAAATCACAAGGACAAAGACAAAGGGCACTTGATCAATTCAAACAAGATCAAGTACGGATTTTACTTGCAACAGATGTAGCGTCCCGTGGACTTGATATCGAAAACGTCACACACGTTATTAACTTTGACGCACCGGAATCATACGACGATTATATTCACCGAATTGGACGAACAGGTCGGGCTGGTAAAAAGGGTACAGCCTTGACGTTTGTTGAATAATATCGTCAAAAGTAGTATAATAAGAGTCAAATTATATCTAAAGAAGTTTATGAAGCAGTTAACAAATCCATGTACAAGATGCGGCAAAGAACGAATTCTTCTCAAACAATGGGATGAAGTTATTCCGACTTTTGGTAACAGCACAACAATGGTGACCAGATCAACCAATATTTGTCCTGATCCTGAATGCCAAAAAGTGGTCGATGCAGAACTCGCTGTACAAAGAAAAAAGCGCGACAAAATCAAATCAGACCGAGAAGAAAAACTCCAACAAGTTGCAGATAAAAAGCAAGCCGATAAAGACAAACTTCTTGAAGACGAAGAATAAAGTTTTATTTTATTCAAATAAAACCTAATATTCTGTAATGCTTTCCCCTCTTAGCCCATTTTACTTACACATGTTATAATCAAATTATGGATCATGAAGATATAATGAGAAGCGCAATAGCTGAAGCTGAGATTGCAGTAAGCGATGGAAATGCTCCATTTGCTGTCATTGTTCTCGATTATGATAATACTATTGTGTGGAAAGATCACGACCGGGTAAGAGAAAACATGGATCCAACGGCTCATGGTGAGATAAACGCTATCCGATATTTATGTAAAAAACTCCAAACACTTTCATTAAAAGGATATACGTTTTATACAACTTCAGAACCTTGCCCTACTTGTCTTACTGGAATGATAAAAGCTCGAGTGTCTACTAACTATTACGGAGCAAAAACAGAATCTGATGCTTCTCTTCCGTTATCAGCAGAAACGCTTGCATCTCACGCAAAGAAATATCCTATTAAAGTTGTTGGTGGAATTTTAGAAAAAGAATGTTTGGAGCAGAGGAATCGATTATTACATAAATAATATATATTTTGCTACTTATTCTCTCTCCTTTTTAGAATCCTTAAGCAATTTATAATAACTCGTTTTTGTCTTACCGAACTTTTCAAGTAAACCTTTGCTGACCAACGATGCTAAAAGTGCGTGGGCTTGTTGTCTTGTGACTGAGAAGGATTCTTCAATATCGCTGGTTTTAATAGCTTTTTTATCAATCACTATTTGTAACACTTCTTCTTCCCTAGGGGTGACTAATACTCTCTTCTCCCCTTCAATATTGTCTAGATTACTTCTTTTAAGATCATCGATACGGGCAATTGATGCTTGTAGTGAGGTCGCTATTCCTTCAAGAAAGTATTCAATCCATTGTGTTTTGTCACCTTTATCAGCGCTGTGCAATACATCAGAATACAGTTTGCGGTCGATATCATAATAATCATCGATAATAAAGTATTTTGAAACTTCATACTGTTCTAAAAGGAGGTAATAGGTCGTCAAAATCCGGGCCAATCTGCCATTGCCATCGAAGAACGGATGGATATAGGCAAATTGATGATGCATAATTGCGGCTTTTAGGATCGGATGCGTCTCCCTTTCTTCCTTCATCCATACATATAATTCATCCAGAACTACTTTTATTTCTTTGGAAGTATGAAATGGAGGGTTATGCTTGATAACTATTTCTAGTTTTGTTTGGTGGCCGACAAAAACGCCCCCATCTCTGATATGTCCTAAGGCTTTTTTTTCTTCGATACCTTCAAGAAGCTTGCCATGTAATTCTTCGGTAAGGTCAATAGTCATAGGTTTGCGATCCCGAGCATACGATGGAAGTATGGTCAAAATGTTAAAGTAATTGCTGACTTCTTTTTCAGATTTGGTCGTCGGGATTTGGTCGCCGAGAATGACATTTGTGACATCTTGTGGCGAAAGTGGGTTACCTTCTATGCTTGTTGAATAATGTGTCGCAAGAATTTGGTTCTCTTGAAAGAGACGCATAGAAAGGGATGGAATGAGCTTTTCTCCTTGGATTTTCCCATATAGACGCTCTATACTCCCTAAGATGTTGAGAATGCGGAAATTGAGTGTAAATTGTGGTTTGAACATGAGTATATTGTAACGTATTACTAATTAATTGTCAATATATATGTAAAGTTAATTGTAAGTATATTTTGTCATTGTGAGGAAGCCACGGTAGTGGTTGACGTGGCAATCCCTATCAGTAGAGATTGCTTCACTTTGTTCGCAATGACATTAAAACCTATCTGGGAATAGTTCTTTAAGCGTCGGGTTTTGTTTGTCTTTCTCTGATAGAACAGGTTCACCGGCGATTTCCCACTTTATATTGAGTGTTGGGTCATTCCAGGCAAGACTTCCTTCAAGCCCTGGTGCCCATTCT
>JACDET010000060.1 GCA_013816255.1 Candidatus Levyibacteriota bacterium
AAATAATACTAAGCCTGTGAGAAGAAGGTAAATTGCCCCGTCCCAAGCATTGGTCATATACATACAAGCAAGCAGCAGTCCTGTAAAAACTAAAAAGAAGGGACTTACCATAAACATTTGCAGTTTCTTTTCTTCATCGGGATTTTTTTGTGTATGCGTAAATACGAGTGAAAGTAAAAGTCCGATGATTAACAGTACAAAAGGAATATCTAATACATGTCCGTGGAGGTCCGCGACGACCCAAGAATAAATAGGGAATTCATGAATCGTGTTATAGATAAATCGCGTTGCATTTGGATACCAGTACTCATTAATTACGAAATTCCCATTCGTAAATTGCCATGGACTGAATTGCAGTTCCCAAAAGGGGACTGGGTTGTCGGCTTTATATGGTTTGAAGAATGAATAAAGAATATGCAGATTTCCGGCAAACGTAACAAGTAATGCTGAGAGTAGTCCGGCGACGATGAGTTTTACTTTTTTAACGGCTGGATTTTGAGCGAGCTTCGCGTAGAGATTTGCACCAATTGAGAATGTCTGCATAAAGCAAAAAGCTACAATTGTTGAGAGCATCAAATTAAACGTCAGCGCTGAAGATAATCCTGACATCTTGGTCAACATCGCAGTCAATAAGTGTCCAAAGTAATAATAGTTGATGGTGAAAGGCGTAAACCACATGTCTTTTGCCGGTAAATAATCTGAACGAAGGAAAGAGTTGATAAAGCCATAATCCATATATTTCTCAAGTCCATGAATATCCGGCGCGAAAGAATGAACATATGCCCAGACCATAAGTATAATGAGGAAGAAAAGTTCTTCAATCAGAAAGACTGGCCAGTATTTTTTAAGAACATAGAGGATTCGCCATCTTCTTGGTAATACGACGGCAAATCCAACAACAAGAACGAGAAATACTATATATATGGCAAATACATTAAACGGTACGAGTTTGATAACCCCCAGAACATATACCACATATCCTGTAAGGACGAGTCCAATGAGTTTGGAGAAGATATATCCTTTATCAAAAAACGTATCAAAGAGGATAAAGGTAAGTGGCAGAAAACCTACTCCCAAAAGAAAAAGAATTGACCACCATTGTACTACTGCGTATATATCTGCTGGATTCATATGTATATGTCATCTCGACTGGAATGGAGAGATCTCGTACAACAGTTTGATTTTGCAAATCTGTGGTAGAAGATTCCTCACACGAGGTTCGGAATGACAAAATTTTAAGTAAAAATCTCTGAAAGATCTGAAATTCCTACAACATTTTTCCGTAACGTTTTATGGTGTGCTCTTGCGCTGCGTCCTTCATCTGTTTCAAACCAATAGAATTTTGTTTTGGGATTATCTTTTGCAACGAACTGGAGAAGTGACAGATCGTCATCAATATAGATATCAAGTTTAAGGCTTTTGAGTACAGTGTTTTTAAAGATATGTGGTTGCTGATTATCATAGTTAAAATACAGTCCATCAAAGATCTCGTTTAATCCATATTTTTTAATTACTTGATTTGTTGCTCCTTCAAGAAATTTATATCTACTGGAAATAAGATAGAGTTGATTACTTTTTTTTGAGATTTTATTTAAAAATGCCAAATTATTCTCGATTGGAGGGCGGAGTACTGGAATATGCGTCGCGCGGCGGAATAGTTGTTCAGGCCGGGAAGGAATTCTGTACAGCAGTTCGCCATTATCCTTTTTTTTGTAGAGTTTGGCGATAAGGTCCCCTGGAATAAAAGGGGGAGTATTGATAAAAATTCTATCTAAATCAAAGCCAATTGTCATAATAGTAGTATAATGTATTGTATACCACAGTGCATGACTTTTGCAAAAGTGGAATGATATGAAAATCCTTATTAGCGCGTCACTGTACACTCCGCATATAAGTGGACTGACAAATTCAATGAGAAATTTGAGTGAACATCTTGCAGCTAATGGTTATGAAATAACTGTTCTTGCAGCGCAGCATAACCGTACACTTGCTCAAAATGAGAATATCCGCGGCGTACGCGTAATAAGAATTCCATATGTATTTAAAATAAGTAAAGGATTTTTTATGCCAGGGTTTATCATTGCTGTTTACAAAGCAATCAAAGCGAATGATCAAATTATTATCAATTTACCCCAGTTTGAAGGATTTATTGTCGCCATTATAGGCAAAATTATGAAAAAAAAAGTCCACAGTATTTATGTTTGTGATGTAACTATGCAAGGGGGAGTAATTACCAAACTTATCGAACGTTTGCTTCGGGTAAACAACATGATAACGTTGCGCTTATCAGATTCTATTATTACACTGACAAAAGATTTTGCTGAATCACAGGCAATGCCAGTGCATGACCATAAAAAAGTGCGTGTTATTGGACCTGTTATTATAGAACCCAAAATACGTGAATTATCCCAAAAGAAATTATTTAAGAAATTTGAAAAAGGTGAGGCGTTGGTTATTGGATTTCTCGGTCGAATCTCTTCTGAAAAAGGAATTGAATATCTTCTTCAAACAATTCCTATCCTACAAAAGAAACTGGATAAAGATTTTATCATTGTTCTAGCTGGTCCTGAGAAAATCATCGGTGAACGATTATATCAACGGAAGATTGCCAAAGCATTAGAAATACATAAAGAGTATGTAAAACAGATTGGGGAAATCACGGATGAAGATTTGGGTGCATTTTATAGTCTCCTTGATGTATTAGTTTTGCCAAGTGTTAATTCGACCGAAGTATTTGGCATGGTACAAGTAGAGGCAATGCTTTGCGGGACGCCTGTTGTTGCAAGTGATTTACCAGGAGTCCGTACAGTAGTACAGCAAACCGGCATGGGAGAGATTGCCAAGCTTCGAAATGCAAAAGATTTAGCTGCTAAAATTGTTGAAGTAATAAAATATAGAAAGAGTTATCTAAAACGGCAAAAAGAGGTAAAAACAATTTACGCATCGACAAAGATTGTTGAAGCATATCAAGAGTTGCTAGGAAAATAATATTATTTGGCTGTATTCTTAAAGATCAATACTTTGGGATGATCATAGACTGTAAATGCTTCTTCAGCCCAATCGTCTCCAATTGTAACTGGAATTCCTAAGTACTGTAATGAAGGATACGAGGTAAACTCCGCGACTTTTTTATATCGTGTTTCACCTCTAAAGAGATCGTCATAAAATGCAGTCATTTGCGGATACCGCGCGGGAACTGTCGGAATGCTGCCCCAACCTCTATTTGATGAGAGAATAAGATAATCGCCAGCGCGCAGCATATTGTCCATCTTGGTCCATTTTTCAGGTGAATCAGGATCAAAGACCGGCAATTGGTCAATGGTGTAGACTTTTTGGGATGGAGCATTAATACTGAGTGGTAAGCTATCATCCCAATGTTCGCTTAATAAAATACTACCGCTTGGAATATTCTGATGAATCCATTCACTTGCAAGATTTCTTGAATGCGGTTGTGTGTAGATTGAGAAAAAGAGCATAGGCCAAATAATTACTGGCAAAAGGATTGCAGCTTTGGCGACATGCGACCACCGTTTGGTCAATTCGAAAAACCCAATTGCTGCCACTATTGCAAGAAATGGATACAGAGGCAGGAAGTAGCGCATTGTGGTTGAAAATTGGACTCCTTGATACAGAAAAAAGAGAAGCATCCACAGAAGAACCGCCAAAGTTTCAGGATAGTTATATTTTTTAATCATCATCACTATTCCAAAAATGACAAAGAATGTATAAGCGACACCAAGACCCAAGAGGACAATATTGGTTAAAGGAAATAGTAGAGGAAGTTTGTTCACCCACTGAACACTTGGAGGAAACAATGCTTCAGGTGTACTCCAGCTACGAAGTGCTTGCAGATTATTAAGAAAAAGTGAACTAATTGTCGGGTCAACAAAGTTTCCATTCTGAAAAAGATATGGATCAGCGATCCTACCAACAACATATGCTATCAAAGCAAAAGTAAGTCCTCCAATCGCCAGATGTGAGAATTGTTTTTTTGTGACTGTAGCTTGTTGCATGTATGCTTTAACGATAAAGAAAAGAAGCAGAGGCGCAATATAGATAGCGCTAATTTTTGAACCAATTGCCAATCCAAAGAAAACAGCACTTAATACGAGCATTGGGAGACTTTTGTCATAAGAAAAGCGAAGGGCAAAGTAGAAAGAGGTGAAAGCAAAAAGCGTCAAAAACGTATCGACAGCAAAGAAATGGGAGAGCTGTATCGGCAGAACGGCAATTGCATAAAAGAATGCTGACCAATATTTAATGTGGTGATGAAACTTATGTCTGCGTTCAAATAATTGCACCACTTTAAATATGACGACAATAACGAGCAGATCAGCAAATCCTGAAAGTATCCGCCCTTGCAAGGTTATATCCATGTAATTATCAGCATCAGTGCCAAGTGCAAGAAGCTTATTGACGACAAGGGGTAAGGTGCCATATACATAAAAAGCGTGTCCAATGTTGGCAGGGTTAAAGGTCGAAGTCTGTGGAGACAGGTACTCTATAAACGATGCTGGAAGAAGCATAGATGTGGAGACAATCGTCAAAAACCGCTCATCCGGATGCAAATGCTGGCCTTGATCCCAGTCAATATTGTAAAAGCGGAGGAAGGCGCCAAGAAGAAGAATGATGAGGAGAATAAATTTTGTTTGCCAAAAGTGTTTGAGCATATTGTAATTGTACAATATTTATCGGAGTATTTATGTAGAGAAGAGTAGACTACTTCTTCATCGTATTGATTGTCGTAAGAACTTTATCAACATTTCCCGTAATCATTGTCCAGCAATAATAGCGACATAAAAGAAATCTGGTTGATCCTATACAATTACTTAATAAGTTTCATAGCACTCGTTGCAGTTCAATGCTCTCCAATATCTGCAGAGTTGTATGGTAAAGCATATACTTAAGCGAGCCTTAAATAAATATTATTCATTTATTCTGTATGTAATTATAAATTATTTTTGAAGAATGCAACGGTTTTCTCTAAAACTTCTTCACGTTGTTTTTGTGGTTTCTTAAAACCGTGTTCACCATCTTCTATCGAAATAAACTCACCATTCATAAGAGCGTTTGCATATGAGTTAGAATCCTCGTGAGGAACATATGTGTCGGCAGTTCCATGAAGAATGCATGTCGGAATAATGATATGTTCCAAAGCCTTATAAGGAAATGTGTTGGAGAGTTCATCATAGAGAGCCTTTCCTATAATAAATTTTCTGCTGCCAACCGTTGTCCATCCCTGGCTTTTTATTTCCTGCTTACGGATATCATTGCGATCAGCAATCCATGGGAGTATCGGATTGATGAGTGTGTGATCGTAATTGAGACATGGATTCCAAAGACAGAGTGCTTGTAGTTGTGTTTGAAAGTCTTGGGCAAAGAGCGTTGCAATACCTCCACCAAAACTTGCTCCCAATAAACCTACTGATTCAAAGTCTTGTTTCCCAACTTCATGTATTGCTGCATGAAGGTCAAGGAGTTCTCCGGCAATTGTCATAGCAACTGATTTTCCTCCGCTTTCTCCATGCCCGCGGAAATCAAACCTGAATACCGCGATATTTGCTTGCATTAATATCTCCGCAAGCTCAGTAAAGATGCCATCTTCGTCTTTGGTTACGGTAAGTCCATGCGCGAGGATGACTACTTTTTTTGTTTCAGTTTTGGGTATATGCCAAATGCCGCAAAGAGTGAGACTGTCAGATGTTTTAAAAAATACTTTTTTCATAAAACTATTTTAACATACGCATAATTACTACTGCTTTTGAAAGATATAAACTGTTGGTCTGTCAAACACATTTGCGGTTTGTTCAAATCGGAAAACTGGATCACCAAGATATGTTATTTGGCAAAAGATATCACAGGGAGTTTCATATATTTTTTTAAAGCCGGCGCTTCCGTCACGGAGGGATGTATAAATC
>JACDET010000061.1 GCA_013816255.1 Candidatus Levyibacteriota bacterium
TATAAATCCTCCCTCTCCTTTGATGGGAGAGGGTCGGGGTGAGGGTGAATCGGTTCGTGCTACAACAACTGTGGTTGAAGATGATATAACGGTAACTTCGCTTCGCAAACATGTCGGGAATATAAAACGGCAAGAGGCATTATATGGTGTAGTAAAGAAAGAACCTGAAGAGGAAAAAGATCCAATACTTACTTCAACGATTGAAATTATGCATACATCAGGTGATGGAGAAGTAACGAAAGAATGGTTGGATCATTTCTGGAAAAACCTCATCAATGAGATGAAAAAGCATAATCATACGGTGGCGGGACTTCTTCGCGGATGCACTATCAAAAGTTATTCCAAGAATCATTTGATTATTGAAGCTGGATATAAGTTCCATAAAGAACGGCTCGATGATATGAAAAACCGCGATGTACTCCTCAGTATCTGCAAAGCATTGACTGGTAATGAGATGGAAATTAAAGTAGAATTAAGAAAATAACAATTGACAGTTAACATATAACAATTGACTATAAGGAATAGTTTATAAATCATTTGTTAATTGTAAAAAGTGACTAGTTAATTGTTGCGAAAGCGGGGTGATTTATTATGGCATTTAATCCATTTGGACAATTAGGAGAACTCAAAAAGATGCGTGATCAAGCGATGGCTATGCAGCGTGAACTGAAGATGCAAGAAGTTGAAGTAAACAAGCATGGTGTGTATGTGCGTATCAGTGGTGATCAAGAAATCCGGGAAATCAAAAGTAATGGTAAATCAGATAATGACATCCGCGGCGCGGTCAACGAAGCAGTAAAGAAATCACAAGAAGTAGCAGCAAAGAAGCTACAAGAAATGACAGGCGGCATGGGTGGACTCGGGGGACTTCTTGGTGGAGGAAAGTAAATTCGGACAACTCAGAAGACTCAGACTTTTGGCGAATCTGAACTTCAGATTGTCTGACGTTCTGACTCCCTGAGTTTTCAGAGTGTTCTGGAATTATATATGAAGATTTTTTGTGGCGGATCAAATAAACCACTTGCTGAAACGATTGCGGCATCTCTTGGCATGCAGCTTTCGGCTTTGGAGCTTTTTGTTTTTCCTGATGGAGAGAAAAGAGTTAGAGTTGAAGAAAACGTTGTCGATGAAGACTGTATTGTTATCCAATCAACGACTACTCCAGTCGATCAAAACTACATGGAGCTATTCTTTATTATAGATGCACTCAAAAGAAGTGGCGCGCGCAAAATCACGGCAGTTGTTCCATACTTTGGCTATCAGCGCCAAGATCATGTGTTCCGAGATGGCGAGGTTGTTTCTCTTGAGGTCATGATCGGTTTTCTTGAATCACTCAAGGTTGATAGAGTTGTTACTGTTGATCTCCATTCAATAAAGATTCCAGAGCTCTTTCATATACCAGTCACACACCTTTCAGCACTTCCAGTCTTTGCCGATGCAATGAAACGGGAACTCAAGGAAGATGCTGTTTTAGTATCACCTGATATGGGAGGATTACGGGGAATCAGTAAATTATCTGAACTTTTGGGCAATCTAGCATGGGTTTCAATAGTGAAAAAACGTAATCTTGAAACAGGTGAGATAAAGATGACGGGGATAGAAGGGGATACTTCCAAACTCAAAAAGCGGGCAATTATTCTTGATGATATGATCTCTAGTGGAAAAACGATTGTCCAAGCGGCAGCGTTCTTGAAGAAGATGGGAGTTGAGGAGTGCCACGTTTTTGCGACACATGCAATTTTTTCCAAAGAAGCGCCGTATTTGTTACAGCATTCAATCGTAGACCGCGTATTCGTCACAGATTCTGTACTCGTACCTGAAGAGAAAAAGTTCCCGAAGTTGACTATTCTTTCGGTTGCAGATATCATTGCGAAAGAACTGTAACCCTTATTAATTATGAAGATTCCAAAAGCTATACAACTAGTGACTGAAAGTTTTGAACGGTTGCCTGGGATTGGTCCAAAGACTGCTGAGCGTCTCACATTTTATCTTTTACATGTTCCACAAGGTGAACTCGACCGTTTTGCTAAATCAGTCCAAAACCTCAAAATTGGTACGATTACTTGCTCGACTTGTTTTAATGTCGGCGAGATTGATCCGTGTGATTTGTGCCAAGATACTCGTCGTGATCATAGTATTCTTTGTGTTGTAGAGCAACCACTTGATGTCATCGCACTTGAGAAAAGCCGGAAGTTCCAAGGAATTTATCATGTCCTTCATGGAAAGATTGATCCACTCAACAATATCGGACCTGACGAGATTCGGATTGCGGAACTCGTAAATAGGGTAAAGGGTGAAAGGGTAAGGGTAAAAGAGATTATTTTGGCAACCAATCCTACCATGGAAGGTGAGGCGACAGCGATGTATATTGCAAAGCAACTGAAAGCGGCAAATGCAGATGTCAAAATATCAAGAATCGGGCGTGGACTTCCTATCGGTTCAGACATCGAATACGCAGATCCAACAACGCTCGAAAGAGCAATGGAAGGCAGATCTGAATACTGATTAAGCATTTGTTTATTTGTACTATTGGTAGTATTATTACAGTATGCCTTTTAATCCATTTAGCTCAGAAGGGACAAGTCTTGAGACTGGGGATCCCGTAAGTATCGCTGCCAAACAAGCTGCCAAAGCTGTCGCGCAAGGTACGCAGCAACAAGCAAAAGCCGCAAATCAATCCTTTATCGATCAGCTTTATGGCAATGTTTCAAGTAGTCCTGAAGCACTTGATCCTACAGCTGATCCACTGAAAGCAGCTACGCAAATGCAGGCACCTCCAGCGTCATCTTCTGGATCAAGTTTGGCGCCCGCTGCAAATCCTAGTGAACAATCGCAATTAGATGAAACCCGCCGCAAGTTGCAAGAACTACAAGGCCAGCATAAGAAAAATTACTTTGAGTCGACCTTTGGCGAAGAAGCACAACAAAAACGGCAACAGCGTGAAGAAGAAGAACGTCAGATGAAACTACAGGAAGAGGAAGAAGAACAACAGCGCGAAGAAGAAGAAAAAGCACGCATGTCAGAATCACTGCAAGCATTTCAATCGAAGGGCCATGGAAAAGGCGCAGATCAACTCAGCGCACCAGTTGCAGTAACACAAGCCAAAACCAAAACAGAAGTTAACCGCGGATCAAGCGGGTAATAGTAAATTTAGAGTACTGTTGCCATGCTAGTGAATAAAAAGGAATGCTGTTTTTGACAACATTTTTATATACTACTATTTTCCTCTATTGACAAGCATTCTGGAAGTGTTAAACTCAGCTTAATGAGACATTTCCTCCAACGAACCACATCCATTCGCATTACTATTGTTCCGCCGGGTTGGGTTCTATAGTGCTGGTCACCAGCAAGACACTATCTATAGCGCCCTCCACGATTTGGAGGGTTTTTTTTGAGGTAAAAATATGTCAGCAGAACGACCAATACCAGGAAGACAGCCAGATAGATTTACCCAAATAATACAGGATAGTTTATCGGGTAAAGAAAAATTTGAGGAACTCGGACGAGAGTTGAGCGGATTTCGTGGTAAGATGGCTGCTGAAATTACCGCGTGGCATGCAGAAGGACTTGGGAAGGCTATAGGATATGGTTTGCCATCAGGAAATATCTATGGGCGCCAATCTGTTGATAATAATGGGTATCGGGGTGTTCTGTTTGCATTACCGCTCACAGATGAGACTATTACAGGTTACAATAAACGCATGTTGTTACTCATCCCGGGTGAAGAAGTATGTGATTATATAATAGTATCACCTAAAAAGCCCACAACAATAGAAGAACAAGTAGAAGAATGGGAAGGCGAATCATTTATAAAAGCCTTTGATACGTACTTTTTACCTTCAGTTGAGCCTCATATGCATCCTTCTTTGAAACCTCTGCCTGGACAAAACCCTGCTGATATTTTTTTACAAATGATGCATTTAACTTCATTCAAATAACTGATAAGCGCTTTGTTTCAGACGAAAAAAAACAAGAAGCTACGCTTCATAAAGCGCTTACCGTTGCTAAAAAATTGCAAAGAGTAAAAAGAGTACATACTTTAGCGATTGATGACGGTGCTATAAAAGAAACTCTCGGGGATGATATATTTAATGCAGTTGATGCAATAGAAGATAATTTTTTTGGAGAATGGGAGAATCAATTTAACTCTGGAGAACCTGGAGCCTCATCTGATTTATAATTCTTTGCCATTCTTCCTGTTTCACGGTATAATGCATGCATATGTTATCGCTCTACAATTCACTTACCAAAAAAGTTGAAGACTTCAAGCCAGCGCATCCATTGCAAGTGGGTATGTATTCATGTGGCCCGACGGTGTATCAATTCGCACACATTGGGAATATGCGTGCGTATAATACGTCAGATTTGTTGGTGCGAACACTTCGGTACAATGGGTATGATGTGAAATTTGTTATGAATATTACCGACGTTGGACACATGACACAAGATCAACTCGGAGGTGGAGATACTGGTGAAGATAAGATGGAAAAGACAGCTCGGCTTGAAGGCAAGACTGTTTGGGAAGTTGCGCAATTTTATACTGATGTTTTTCGTAAAGATTATGATGCCCTAAATTTTTCTAAACCCTCCAGACTATGTAAAGCTACTGACCATATAAAAGAACAAGTTGACTTGATCAGATTACTCGAAGAAAAAGGTTTTACGTACACAACATCGGACGGCGTGTACTTCGATACTGCAAAGTATCCCGAATATGGCAAGCTTTCATCACTTGATCAAATCAAAGAAGGCGCTAGAGTCGAAATGAATGAAGAGAGAAAGAATCCACGGGACTTTGCTCTTTGGAAGTTTAGTTACAAAGATGGAAGAGCATTTAATGCAGCGCTTGATGACAGAGAAGCAAAGCGTCAGATGGAATGGAAAAGTCCTTGGGGTAAAGGGTTTCCTGGTTGGCACATCGAATGTAGCGCGATGAGCATGAAATATCTTGGAAAATCCTTTGATATCCATACAGGTGGCGTTGATAATAAAGAGATCCATCATCCAAATGAAATTGCGCAATCAGAAGCTGTGACGAGAAAACCACTTGCTAAGTATTGGATTCATACAGCTTTTATGATGATCTCTGGGGAGAAGATCAGTAAAAGTCTTGGTAACGGATATACACTCTATGATCTTGAACAACAGAATTATGATGTGCTCGCATTACGCTACTTGTATCTTCAAACCCATTATCGTCAGGAAATGAATTTTACTTTTGTAGCGCTTGATGCTGCACAAAATGCTTTCAAAAAACTTGTCCTGGAAATTAGTAGATGGGAAGAGGCGGCACTCGATAGTGGTCCTGTCCCGGCAGATGTTGTAAAGGACTATGAAGACCGTTTCCTTGATGCAATCAATGAAGACTTGAATATGTCAAAAGCCTTGGCTGTCATGTGGGAACTCGTTAAATCAGACCTGCCAAGCGGTGCAAAATCCAGAATCCTTTTTAAGATGGACCGAGTGCTGGGACTTGATTTAGAAAACTTAAGTGCACAGATCAGAAACGCGCAACAAATCATCCCTGGAAACATCCTCCATATGGTTGAAGAACGTCAGCATTTACGGAAAGAAAAGCACTTCAATGCAGCAGATAAAATTCGTGCAGAAGTAGAGAAGCTTGGGTATGTTATTGAAGACATAAAAAAAGGGATTAAGGTTAGAAAGAAATAATTGACGTTTCTTCACAATTTGAGATGCCGAATCAAGTTCGGCATGACATGCTTATTATGGATCAAGAGCTCATCGTACTTACTGACGAGACTGGCACTCCAATTGGTACAGCCC
>JACDET010000002.1:0-36664 GCA_013816255.1 Candidatus Levyibacteriota bacterium
ATGTCGGATTTGAGAATTATCTTTTCGGGATACCCCAAGGATTACTCGTTCTCAAAGTGTTTTTACTTGCGATAGCAATAACTATTGTGTTTATGAAACGTACCAATTTCTCCCCGATTGTACTGTTTATTATTTTATGGACTATCACAGCAATTTTTAGTGCATTCTTTTCAGGACGTCCGTACACGCATTATCTCTTGATGCTGCTCCCAAGCTTTTGTTTACTCGTTGGAATAGCTCTAACCAAATCATCAAAACCTGCGTACCAGTGGTTACGGCTTGGCATACTTGGTCTTGTTACTTTCATTATCTTTCTTTTCCCTATTTATGGAGTTGGTAAAACAATGGCATATTACCAAAATACATATCTTTTTATAAACGGACAACGGGATTTGCGGTCATATAGAGAGTTCTTTGACAGTAAAACGCCAAGAGATTATGTGTTAGCATCGTTTATCAAAGGCCACGTTAAGCCTGATGATGAAATCTTTATTTGGGGAAATAGTGCGCAAATTTATGCTCTTTCGGACAAACTTCCACCGTATAAATATACTGTCGCCTATCATGTTATCCAAAGTGAAGTATTACTCAAAGAAACACAAGAGGCTATCGATATTGTGCAACCAAAGTATATAATTGTATTGCCAGAAACGCAGCCCTTGCCGTTTCGCGTGCCACTTTATATAATTCGATTTAACGTGGAGGGAGCAATTATTTATGAACGCAGCCTTTAAACAACTCAGAGCCGATAAAATTATCCGTTTGGGAATGACTATTTCTCTTGCGCTTATTCTACTCCATGCTGTATATTTAGCATTCTTTTATTTATCACTCCCACCAGTGCTCCCTTTGTATAATCAAATGCCATGGGGAGAATCAAGGCTAGGGTCACGTCTGGAAATATTGATACCGCTTGCAACAACCATTATTTTCTTTTTTATTAATTATATTCTCTTAGCAAAACTCTATAGCACAATGCCATTAGTTTCACGAATGATTAGCGTAACAACGTTATTACTTTCATTAGTATCAATAATATTTATTGTTCGCACCTTGCAGTTGATTTTGTGATGATTACTTTGCCAGATATTACGACACTTTCTCTTTTACCTTTTGTTACTGCCCTTGTAGCTACAGCTGTACTTACTTTTTTTTCTATAAAGTTGGTTAAAAAGTTAGGCCTAATGGATGACCCTAAATTGCATAAACATCCCGGCATAATTCACACCAAACCAATTCCAAGAGGAGGCGGTATCCCCTTATTTTTTGGAGCGCTGTTTGCTAGTCTCTTTTTTCTTCCTTTTAATAGTACGACATTCGCGATCTTTTTTGCCGCATTTCTTGCATTGGTCATTGGCGTTATTGATGACAAACTCAACGCGCAATCAAAAGATGTTTCGCCATATCTGAGATTTCTCGTAAATATCTTAACAGCTATTATTGTTGTTGGTAGTGGTGTTTCAATCCATTTTATAACAAATCCTTTTGGGCCTGGCGTCTTACAACTTGACGCGATTAAATTTGCAATTCCCATGCTCCCTTTTAGTCTTTTACTTTCTGACGTTGTGTCAGTTTTGTGGCTTATTTGGGTTATGAATATGATTAATTGGAGTAAGGGGGTTGACGGACAAATGCCGGGAATTGTTGCAATTTCAGCAATTATCATCGGCATTCTCAGCCTCAAACTTGACCCCACGGGACAAGGAAATTTCGTTGACGCACAGCTGTCATTTATTATTGCCGGTGCCGCTGTAGGATTTCTTCTCTTTAACTTTTATCCTGCTAAGATTTTTCCAGGATATGGGGCAACCGCTCTCTATCTCTTGTTAGGAGTTGCTTCGATCTTAACAAGTGCCAAACTTGCGACAGCAATTTTGGTCATGGCAGTGCCAATGGTTGATGCATTATTTATCATTATTCGGAGAATTCTCAATAAAAAATCCCCATTCCAAGGAGACAAGAAACATCTTCACCATATTTTACTTAAATTAGGGTATAATCAAAGACAGGTAGCGTTGTTTTACTGGAGCTTCTCTGTTATATTGGGACTACTTGCGCTATCACTTGAAAGCAAAAGTAAAATGTTTACAATCATTATGGTCATAGCATTTACAGGTGGGGCTTTACTCTTTTTACACAGGATTACCAAATCAAAAAATGAAGAACTCACTTCGTAACATATTCAGACTGCTCCGTCCGCGTCAGTGGATAAAAAACTTTGCAGTTTTCGCAGCTCTTCTTTTTAGTGGTCAACTCTTTAATATCGACCTCCTTCAAAAAGTTTCTGAAGGTTTTCTTGTTTTTTGTGCGATTTCAAGTGCGATTTATGTCATCAATGATATCCTCGACGTTGAAAAAGATAAACTACACCCATTCAAGCGGTATCGCCCGATTGCTAACGGCCAAGTAACTGTTAAAGCAGCAATCACTGTTGCTACTATTCTAGCTGTTGGATCAATTTTTGCATCATACTTTATCGGACCTGCATTCTTTGTTATAACTATTGTGTACTTTGTTTTACAGCTGGCATATTCTGCATACCTCAAACACATCGAAATTGTCGATATTTTGACCCTTGCTGCCGGATATATTCTTCGAGTTTTTGCAGGTGAAGTTGTAACTGATACACACATTTCAGCTTGGCTCTTTTTAACAGTTATTTCTTTATCACTCTTCTTAGCTATAGGGAAGCGCCGTTCAGAAATAACACTTCTTGCACATCAACCAGGCCCACAGCTTGCTACTCGTAAAACATTATCACATTATACAGATAAACTCCTTGACGTCTATCTTTCTATTTTTGCTACATCAACATTTATTTCGTATGCACTTTTTACCTTTCTTGAAGACCCGGCGGGTTTACAATTTGCTAATTTCGGACTTATTCCGGCCGACATTTTAGGAACATATCTACAGAGGAAATGGCTTATGATAACAATTATTCCTGTGGCGTATGGACTCATGCGCTATCTGCAGAGAATTTATGAAAAGCATGAAGGAGAAAGTCCTGAACGGTTACTTTTCTCAGATAGACCACTTTTAACATCGGTCATTATTTGGGTAATTCTTGTTATTATTCTTACCTATACTATTTAAACTTCAAGTAATTTATTTGCTCGCGTAATCTGAACTTACCCATCCTTTTGTTCCATCCTCAAGACTTATTTCATACCAACCTGATTGCTCACTACTTAATGGATAACTTTGTCCTGGGGAAACTCTCCCCACTTCGGCTCCTGTGGTAGCAGGAGTTGCGCGTACACGGAGAAATCCTGTTGGTGTGTCAAGAATCGTTACACGCGCTTGCACTGGGGTCGGTGTAGGAGTAATGCTAACCACGGAACTTGCGGCCTCAGATGCTACTTGTGGAGCTGTAGTGCTCGTACTGAGGTAGGCGGTCACCGTTAATTTATATCCTCTTGGTGTTCTAATCCTCACTTCTTTTTCGTTATAGCCTTCTTTTCTGATTTTTAATACATGGTCTGACTCAGTAGGATCTTTGTGACTCAAAGGAGTTGTACCAATGGTCGCGTCATCAAGTAAAACCTCTGAACCTTGTGGAAAAGAAACAACGAGTAATTCAGTCTTCTCCCTTTCAGCGAGTGGTGAAAGGGAAATAATACTTCCCTCAGATAATGCATTCTTGCCGAATTTTCTATCTGCAACAGTTAAAACAGCTTCTGAAATAGTGATCTTTTCCTGAAACTCGCGCAGACTACTATCAAGCGGCACCAAGCGAATTGTATATTCTCCAGCTGAAAGCATATCAGCAGCTTCACATTTGCAAAGCGGCGTTTGCCCAAGATATTTATTGTTAAGATATACTTTGCTTTCAGGAGCCGAGGTGACTTGTAACGCACCTTTTTGTGCATTTATGCTGAGATAATATTGCACAGCTAAAAAGAGTGCAAGCGCTAAGACAAATGATGCGGCAAATATAAATAAAATTTTCTTCATGAGGTTAGATAGGTACATTTCATATTATCACAGAGGTCACAAAAATGAAAACTAAACAGTAAGTATTTTACTATCATTGTAGCATGCTCATCCATATGACATAATTAATAATACTATGTGGTTCTTTTTTGCTCTCGCTTCAGCAATTATCTATTCTTTTAGAGGTATTTTAGAGAAGAAAATTATTAGTAATGTCAATAATTATATTCTTGGATTTGCAGTCAGAGCATTTGCATTACCATTCTTCTTTCTGCCACTGCTTCTCTTTCCTGATAAAGTAGTTCCGCTCCAAAATCTTAGTCCAGAATTTTGGTTTGTTGTTTTCTTTATAGCGTTTATCTGCACACCTCTTGAAACAATCTTTTATTACAAAGCCTTAGACGAAGAAGAAGTTTCATTCGTACTTCCACTCTTAAGTCTTGCTCCTGTTGTAACCCTTGGCTTAAGTGCTGTCATTTTGAAAGAGATACCAAATATATTTGGCATTATAGGAGTGCTTCTTATCATACTTGGTATTTACACCTTAAAACTTAGTCACGCAAAAGATGGATTACTTCAGCCGTTTAGACATATTAAAAATAGTCGAGGTGCACAACTTATGACAATTGTCTTTCTCTCTTTGGGTTTAGGAAGTGTCTTAGACAAAATAGGCGTAGCAAATTCCAATGCATATTTCTTTGCTTTGATAAATTATATAGGAGTTTCACTTACTCTTTTTCTCATTGCGCTTGTAAAAGCCCGAGCGCATATGAAGGAGCAAAAAACGTACTGGAAACAGTTTTTATTAATCGGATCTGTTGTTGCCGGATATACACTATTATATTTACTTGCATTGGAAGAAAGTTTCGCTTCATATGCAATCGCTATACGTAACGCAAGTATCATATTTACGATTATTCTCGGTTACCTATTTTTTAAAGAGAAAGATCTCAAGCAGAAAATTCTTGCAGCAATCATCATATCTGCAGGGCTTATTTTTATAAAAGTATTAGGGTAATTATTGAGAAGTTTCTATACCAAAAGTTTCGAGCTTTCCTCCACAATGTTTGATAATAATATCTACTGACTCTTGCAAAACTTGTTGCACTTTCTGTGGCGTTATAGCATCAAGTCCGTCGACATTAAGTAATATATTTTTCGTCTCTAATTGCACTGCTGTTCTTTGTGCATCGCGGAAATTAAAGTCGATGTTGTACCCACCCTTTTGATCAAAATAGGCAAGTTCTGTTTCTTTATATTTTGTCGATTCACTATCTCCCAACAAAAGTATCTCTTCATCAGCATTCGCAAAACGCAATTCGGTTGGGAACGCAATAGTATCCAAATCAAATGCTCCAACAGAAATGCGATGTTTCATAACAACTAAATTATATGCATCAACGCATGTATTAATGGTGTACAAACCTTTCTTCAAAGCAACCCGCCTGAGTAGCGCTTCAGGGCTTGGTCTGCGGGAATGCCAGTCTACTCCCATCGCTTTGTAGAGTTTGCGGTAACTGATTATTTCAGGGTATTCCCCCAGTTGTTCTGTTGTTAACGAGTCCAAACTTTGTGACAACTCTTCTTTTGCCCTCTCTAAATCTGGATGAGATTTTTCGATTCGTACACCTTTAATGATAGCTGTTCCAACTGAAAGAGAAGGATATTTATCCCCGACCTCTTTTGCAATAGAAAATAAGTCTGGTTTATTTAATCTCTGCAAGCTTGTATTTTCACTATGCGAAGACGAAGCATTTGCAGATATAATCACTGCCTCATCAAATCGTTTCTTAACAAATTCACGATCGAGTGACAAGAGTAACCACGCAGCTTTGGGCCCATGATCTTTACCGATTAAGACTTTATATATTGCTGCAAACGTTTCTTTCCCATTAAGTCCTAGGTCTTTCCCAAACTCATAAATCTGCGTCTGAAATGCTTCAGCATCCCATTTCTTATCAAGCTCTGCTCTAATCTTTGTGAGTAGATCTTTTTGGATAGCTGTAAGAACATGTGCTACCGCTGGAAGAGTATCTTGCACTAAAAATTTGTCAGACTCTGGTGCATATTCTGCAACATATACTTGCGCATATTGTGCCCATTCCTCAAGTCCTTCACTTGTAATTCTCTCTGACATGTTTGGCATCTGCACCCATTGTGCCAAAACAGAAAATCTAATTGTAGGAGGTTTCTTTATACCATCTACTTGTGATAATTCAAATGTTCTTGCAAGATCTTCATCTGTTTTATTAAAGTACGCATCAGCTGCCCTTTGATACTCATCAAAAAGATTTGGTATGGTGTTTTTCGTTAAGGGATCAAAATTTGTTTGTTGGCGGATATCCATTTTTACAATAAGAAATCTTGCCAACTCAGGCGGTAAAATTGTGAGGATATCACCGGCCGAAAATCCTCTCCCTTTTGATGATGACATCTTTTTCCCTCCAATAAGCATAAATTCGTAACTCACTGGATACGGTATTGCGTAGTGCAAAACTCGCTCTGCAACAAGTGACGCCAAATCATGTGAGCCACCTCGGCTCATGTGATCTTTTCCAGCACCTTCAACGGTGACACCAATTGCCCGCCATTTCACCGGCCATTCAACTTTCCATGGCATCTTGCCTTTCATGCCATTTTCATCACTAAACGGAGATGTTTTCCCTTCGTATCCGCATCCTTTTGTCCATTCTGTCGCGTCAACTGGGCAACGATAGTGTACATTTTCTCCATCCCAATTGTAGACTCGTGTGGTACTTACTTTAGCACATTGTTCGCAATAAACTTGGAAAGGGTACCAGTCCGTAGCAATAGGTTTTTTATACATCTCTCGGTAAATGTCACGGACTTTTTCAGCGTTATCTAGAATTATTTTTATACCAGAATTCATCTTCCCTGATGTATATAAATCTTTTGTCCAAATGATTTCAGGATGCGAACCTAATTTGTTAAATGTTTCTTTGAACTCAAGAGCATAGTATTCGGCAAAATTATTGTATCCTGCAACGGGAGATGGGATTTTAAAGAGTGGCATACCTAAATATTTTTCATATTTTTCCCGAGATAAATAGGAAGGGATGTCGTCCATAGGATCGTGATTTTCAAAAACATACGTATAGTTAGTTTTCACTCCTTGATCTTTTAATGCTTTGTGGACCAAATCATGAAGCACAACCCCCATAAGCGCGCCGACATGCACCCGACCGGATGGAGTCTTCATATCATCAACCCATTCAAGAGGTAATTTTCTTTTCTTTAATTCAATTGCAACGTTATCAGCCCAGAACATAATTAACTTTTATTATATAACGAAATACTCTTTTTGTAGACATCAACTACTTTTTCTAAAGAATTCAGATCCAACCATTCATCTCGAGTATGTCCACCGCCACCAACAGGGCCAATACTTATAACTGGAATTTCTAATCTGTTAGCAAAAACGTTTTCATCAGCAACAGATGTTGCGTAAATAGGATGACAAGAATACAAATAAAAGATATTCTTTTCAATATTCTGTAAAAAAGTATTTTGCTGATCTACCTCATAACTTTCTCCGTATGGAGTTTTTCTCTTAAATGGTTTTATCTCAACGTGTATATCTTGTTCTTTTGCTTTCTGTAAAATATCCTTTAAAAACTTCTTACTATCTATATTTGGTGTCGTGAGAAATGAAAAGAATATTGTTGCTTTATCAGGGACAGAGAAAGAATCTGTTTCACTGTGCATTGTATGAAGAACTATCCTTGTTTTGCCCAGATGAGAGTGCGGTTGGAATTGCTCATTTTGTAGTAAGGCAACAAACCTTGCAGCCTGTTCAATAGCATTAATTCCTCGTTCACTTTCAGCTGCATGTGCTTTCTTTCCTGTAATATTTACCTCAAATAACATTCGTCCTTTCCTCCCATAACAAACACTAAAGTCTTGCGTGTAATCGTCAATCTGTCCACTCTCTCCCACAATTAGAAAACCAATATCTTTGAGTAAAGCGGAGTCGACTAAGTCATGTGCTCCTTGAGAGATGCCCTCCTCATCAACCCCAAAAATTAATTTGACAGGAAGGTTATTTGCAACAGCATACGTGCCAGCTTGCAACATCGCTGCAATACCGCCTTTCATATCTTCTACTCCCAGTCCTTTGACAATATTGTCTTTTCGTATAACTTGATATGGCGTCTCTTGATCTGATTCAGGTGAGACAGTATCCATATGTCCATAAAATCCAAGATATGTTTTTGCCACTCCGAAGGTAGCAACGAGATTAACACGATTTTTATCAGTACATACTTTTTCAACGTGAAAACCAATTTCAGTTAAATAAGCAAATAAATATTCTCCAATCTCTTTTTCGTGGTTAAGTGGTGAAGGAATACTAACTAATTTTTCTAAAAGGGCTTGCGTTGTCATAGTTATTCTGCATCAGGTGAAAATCGAATTCCTCGACCTCGTAGCTTCTCTGCAATTGTATCACAATGGGCAGCGTTGTTACCTAATATAAGTATTTTAAAATCCGGTGAAGGTCTCGTTTCTTGGCGGCTTACAAGCGTTCGAAATGCTTGAGGAACAACCAATCCATCTATTTGTGGATCACCGAATGCTAAATCTTCACCGACTACTTCTATATAATCTTCAATTGTATCTATAGGACGATCTGTATATGCGTTTGTATTAATCCACTCTTTTGCTCCTACTTTTTCGCCAATGATAACTGGCGGAGTATTTGCCGTTGGACGGGTATTTCTTTCGGTTATGTAGACAACCTCATCACCCGATGGTGTTTCGACGACAAACCAATCAACACCTTGAATACCATAATACCCTTCATCTCGACTCATATTTCCAACCCTCTTTACTTGATCAACTATTTCCTGCTGTTCTTCAAACACAGGACGATACGGTCTATTTCCTAAGTATTCTCCTTCTTCTGTTGTAATTTGCTCGAAATGACCAATTATGTCAGTTCTACCAGACCTGGTGGTAACAAATTGCGTACTGCCATTTGTTTTAATTTTTCCAAAATTTCGTGCATCACTTTCAATAACAAGTTGTGATCCTTGAGGAGCTACTTTATCTGGAGACCAATATTCTGTTGCTGAGACATCGAATTCTCCTGCTTCAAATGAAGTAGCCACAATATCCCGAATACTCCTTTGTCCAGCTAAAAGGTTCTTTCTTGTGACTGTCGGTATATGATGCACTAAATCCCCTCCGGAACCCGTTGGAGCTTTCAGCCATACTCCGTGTGCAGCGCCTGCATATTCATCTTCTACTTCAGCAAACTGGCCCCAGTCTGACAGGACAGTCCCCGGCAACATCCGTACACCATAGTTACTTGCTGCTTCACGAAATCTTGCTTTATCATTGGTTAATGCACTATCTGGTCTTGCAAGACTTTGAAGACCTAAAATTCTTTCTTGCTCATCTACAAGATTACTCGAAAATGTCGAGACAAGCGATAATGGAGAAACGCCGTTTTGAAGTTCAACCTGACCACCTAAAGTTTCGAGAGGATCAGTATGAGGAAATCCATAATCTCTCCCTGGCTCGACTTCCATGATATCTGTGCCTTCTGTAACCAACCCTACTTTTCTATAATAATCAAGCAGCCCAGGTATGAGCGTGTTTGTTATTACTATCTCTCCCGGCCGTGCAGCCGGAACAGCTGTTCCACGCAAATACCAATCACCTTCAGGATAAGGTAATGGAAGTCTGTGATCTGGCCCAACATAATTTAACGTCACAACAGGTGTTGCATTATCATTTTCATGACTATTTAACGTTGTATGACCTATACTTAAACCTCGTTCAAATCTACTCATAATTTTTCTCCATAAAAAAACCCCTCATGTGAGGGGTGGTCTATTTGTTTGCACAAAGACAATCCCTCAGGAGAGAGGCTTCTTTGCTTTTTTCGCGAATGTGTTAACAAAATTCATATGTACATTTGTAGTATACCATAACTATTGGATGATCTCAACTTTAATGATGCATTATGCACAACACTATCAACCATCCGCAGACAATGTATCTATATTTGACCTACGCCGACCTGTTACGACATATCTATGTGCATCGTATGCTCTTTTAAGTTTAGGGAGATTATGGTCTGCGCCTAATATCCAACGAGCAGACTCTGGAGTCGGTGCTGCTGCAGAGACAACACTTGCAAGCGCTCCTCTACCTCTGTGGATTACAGCATAAACTACATGTTCTCCATCTTCAGTCTTTCCAGCATCAAGCAAATCAACCTCTCGAATTCTTTCTGGAACAGGTGCTCCAGCTACCATAATAGCACTTCGTACATCTCGCACCCTTTGATCAGCTTGTCCTGCGAGTATCCTTCTTTGTATCCCCTCAGGTGCTTCTTCAAGGCCTGCAAATTTGACTTGTGTAATACGCTCTGTCATATGTTTATAAAATATCTTCTACGTGACGTTCTTTTCTTATAATTCGTGCTTTTGTTCCTTCAATCAATACCTCTTTAGGGATTACGCGGGAACTAAACATGGATGCCATACTATAACCGTACGCGCCGGTGGTAAGAATTGCTAAGATGTCATCTTCTTTACATTTTGTCATTTGTCTATTAGTAGCAAACAAGTCTCCTGATTCACAGATATTTCCGGCTATGGTTACACTTTCTTGTGAACCGCTGACGCGACTTGCATTCATAATTTGATGATACGAATCGTACATCATCGGACGGACTAAATGATTAAAGCCTGAATCCGTTCCGACAAAAGTTTTATGTGGAGTTCTTTTTATATCGGTAACCGTGACGAGTAGTACTCCTGATTCTGCAACAAGATATCTTCCTGGCTCAAACCGAACAATCAATTCCCGGCCATACTCGTTCATAAATGTATGTAATCGATCCCCAATTTTTTTGCCTAATGATTCTATATCCATATGTTTCTCTGATTCTTTATATGGCACACCAAATCCACCTCCAAAATCCAAATACTGCAGATCTTTAAACTGCATCGCTGTCTCGAGTAATTTTTCGACAGCTTGCATAAAGATTTTTTCATCTAAAATTCCTGAACCGATATGTTGATGGATAGTGGTAATTGTTAACCCGTATCTTTCAACGAGCTGTGTCACTTCTGGCAACTGCTCTAAATCAATTCCGAACTTACTATCAGGTCCACCTGTGATATTTTTTTCGTGATGCCCTGCTCCAATTCCTTGATTCAAACGAATTGAGATAGTACTATTTGGTTTACGCTCTCCCCATCGTTTGAGTTGTGTTAAAGAATCTAAATTGACTGTCACATTTTGTTCTATCAACCAATTCAATTCTGATTTAGAAATATTACTACTCGTAAATATAATTTCACTTGCTTTGTAACCAGCTTTTTGGGCAATCACAATTTCCCCTGGACTGACAGTTTCTATATACGCACCTGCACGGCGAAGTAGTTTTACTATTTCCAGATTACTATTTGCTTTGCACGCAAAGTGAACATCTAGTTTTGGATAAGCGATACTCGTACGCAACGATTCTAATCGATCCTGCATAACTGCAGCGTTGTATACATATAACGGAGAACCATATTTTCTTACCAGATCTTCTGCTTTATGTGATCCAATGCATAATTTGTTTTGTATAACTGTACTAGCATCAACCATAATTTATTACACAATCTCAACTTCTACTTCTAACTGAAACCCAAATGTTTGTTCAAATTTCTCCTGAATATCACTTATGATTTGTAACACATCTGATGATTTTGCGCCACCGAGATTGACAATGAATAATGCATGCTTATCGGAAACTTGTGCATTACCGACACGGTATCCTTTCAAACCGAACCGTTCAATGAGGGATGCGACAGCTACTTTGCCGTACCATTTATTCTCAATCGTCTCTTTCAGATCAGGATAGACTTCCAGTACTGCGGTAATCTCTTCATGTTTGCGTAAGTTTTTAAAAACCGATCCGCAATTTGGATATTCAAGTGGATGACGATCCCGACGGGTCTGTTTATTTTTTTCGTACACTTGTTTTGCCAATTGCACTTCTTCATCAGTACTTTTTTTCAAACCAAACGTCGCAGACACAACAACCATTTTCTTTTGCATCTTGATCAAACTGCCACGGTAAACAAATTGCAAATCAGTATTGCTTAGCGTCTTCAATTCAGGCTTGTTTCCTGAATAATCAATCACTTCACAACTGACTAAATTATCTTTAATCTCCCCTCCATATGCACCGACATTTCCACGGACTCCTGCTCCTACTGTACCGGGTAAGCCACCAGCCCATTCTAAACCCACCAGATTGTGATCAAAAGCAAACCTGATAACATTATCAAGAACAGTTCCTGCAAATGCTGTAATGCAACTACCATTTTCACCCTCATTCTGACCTTCTCCCCTCAAGTGAGAAGGAACTAATGCAATATCTTCCCTCGCCCCTTGGGGGAGAGGGTTAGGGTGAGGGGAAACTATCTGCATTACAACTCCATCAAAGTATTCATCAGAAAAAATAAGATTTGTCCCCTGTCCGCAGATAAACAACCGGTTCGGTTTCACCCTATCAATAAACGCTAATGCTTCAAGAATATCGCCACGGTTCTGACAGGTAATAAAATATTTGGCCTTTCCGCCAATCTTGTACCATAAAACATCGGCCAGTGAAAAGTTCTCACAAATTTGCATAGTGGAGTTATTGTATACCACTCCGCAATCATTTTGCAAAAAAGTGGTATATGCCTCCGGAGCGTTCAAAATGTTAATATGCTGATTTAGCATCTAAAGTAACTAAAATGATTGTTTCGTTAGGCATTATACTTTTTTGTATTTTGAATGCGGAGGGGTATAGAGAAATTGCAAAAAAGAAGCAACTTACTCTTCATCAAAGTCAGCTTGCGTCACGAGGTGATCAGGAAGTCTGAAAAGACCTTCATCCAAGCGCTTTTGATCGAGAAAATGACTTATAAATCCAACTGATCTTGAGAGAACGAAGAATGCGTTGAAGAATTCTATTTCAGTCAAACGCTGCAATTCTTGTTCATCGATTTTCTCCTTTTCTGAAAGAATATCCAAAAGTACCGCGGCAATTGCGCCGTCAACATTGAGAATGAGATTTCCTTTTTTGGCTGCTGTTATTTTTTCTACTCCTAATGCAAATGTCGTATACTTTTTCACGGATAATTTTTCAGCGAACTTTTTAATCTCGACAACTCTTGGATCGGGTAAATCAACGCGGTACTTTTTATGCCCTATTCCTGAAATATATTTCCGCTTGCTTGCAAATTCTTCAACAAAAGCTCCTGGACTTTTGGTATCAGCTACACCTCGCAACCAATTCTCAGCTGCTTGATTAATTGCTCCACCGAATCTTGGACCAATGGTTAACAATCCTGCCGAAAGAGATGAAACTAAATCTCGACCAGCCCTTGCTGTAATGATCGTATTCATCGCTCCTGAAACATACGGACCATGATCAACAAGAAGCCGCAAAACAAAATCGACAAATAACTCAAGTTCTTTTGACTTTACTTTTTTACCCAGAAAGAGAGACGCGACAACGGTCGCAAATGAATTGTTATTTGTAAATGTAAGCAAATCTTCGTTAAGAAGATGCGGCTGCCCATCTTTATCTCCTGAGATACTTGTCGAGATTAACGACTTTTGTCGCTCACGTAATCCATGAGCCACATCAGCTACATTTTCAAGTTCTTCAGAAGCATTTGGTAATGCTGTAATAAGATCTATAAATTCTGTGTAGGACGATGCGACGTCTGCCCCTGCCGCTTGTAGTACTTTTCTTTTCCCAGCTGCTGTTTCTTCTTGCGTCGCGGCCAAAGCTTTGGCGTGTCCAAATTGTGGAGGAGTTTCAAACATCTCTGCAATTGCTCCGGCAATATAACAAATTACTTTTTTTGTAATCTTTTTTTCGCACAGCAGTGCTGCAATAGCATGTTCATCGGTTCCACCTAACTCACCAAAGTAAACGATTGCTTCAGTTTGTGGATCATTCTCGGCCGCAAGAAATGCATCTTTTGGAGTCGTCACTGGATACCGCTCACCACCAAAAGAGAGCGCAAATGAAACCCGTTTACCCAGCTGCACAACAGTAGTAATAATTTCATTTGTCATACCCCCTGATGCAGATAACACAGCAACAGAACCGCTACTAAATAATTTAGCGTCAGTTAATTGAGGCATATCAACACCGCCAATAGCTCCGAGTTTGAGACATCCGGGAATGAGAAGACCAATACTTGATGGACCGACGATGAACTGCTTATTTTTGACCGCTTTATTATACAGTGTAAGTGCGTGGGTCTCCGGTACACCTTCAGCAAAGATGACACCACCTGCAATGTTTGGGAACGTGTCCAAAAGATCTTGTGTAGAATGCAGCACGCGCCGGCCTGATGACAGATTGAGAAAGAACGTACACTGTTCTTTCTTTTTTGTAGGAATTGCCCCGGTAGTTGCATAGACAGGAATCAATATTTCTTTTTTCCCGAAAAAATAGCGCTCATTATTACGTCCAGTTGCGATAATCGCGATAACACTTGGTTGTGCTTTTTTGGCAAGATAATCAAAATCCAAAATTGATTGAATAATTGCCGGATAACTACCAATGGTTATAACCCGTGCTTCTTTTTCTCGTAATCTTTCGATATCTATCATATGGTTTTAAGAGCAAGTGTCACGATTTCTTGCAACGGCATTTCTGGTCCTGAAACATTTCCTAATAGTGCTTCTTTCTGCAAGAAGTTTTGCATATTTGCCAGACCTTCTTTTTGATGCGGCCCTCCCCGTCTGACAAATACTTTTATATTTTGGTCACGCAAGGCATCTTTTTCTGCATCGAGTGCTTTTATAATTCCGGCAAAGGTCAAACGGACATCGGTAAAGTTTGCTACTCCTCCAGCAATAATAAGTACTTTCTTTTGTGCTTTTGATTTCAACAATAAACTAATCAGATTCTTTGTATAAAGGTATACTTCCTCAGCATTTGGATTACCACTATATTCACCGTAATTTGCGAGTTCCTTTCCGTGGCCAACATTGTATACTTCATCCGCAAGAACGATACTCGCTCCACCACCTGAGAGGAGCATAAAAACTGATCCATCTGCGTTGAGTACTTCAAGCTTAAATGATGCCTGACTTTTTTGAGAGAGCTTTTCAATTGCCTCTTCCTCCTCAGTCTTTGTCCTACGATCACTTTCACGATAATCTTCATCTTTCCATGCAGCATCCACAAAAAATTCCGCAGCATTATCAACTTCAGCTGCAATATCAAGAAAATAAATTGAGTCTTTTGTAATGACCAAAGGGTTTATCTCAAGAAGAGTAAAATGATATTTATTAAATATTTCAATAAGCTTTGCCGCAATTTCTTTTCTCTTGTCATCTCGAAACCATGCAATGGATGAGAGATCACTTCGAGATTTCTCTTTATCGTTCGAGATGACAATTTTTTTAATAGTCTCTTGCTTTTCTTCAACATCAATACCCCCTTTGTCAGAATATAAGACAACAATCCCTTCTCTTGTCAAAGATAAAGACAAATACTTTTCTTCTGTTTTTTCATGAGGAATAAACTGTTCAATTATAAAGTGTGTGTACCCTTTTTGCTGGAGTGACACAATTGCTTGCGGAATTTCTTTCGCGGTTTGCTTGAGAAGAACCAAACCTTGTTTCATGCGTTTTTTCACCCCTTCATCAACTTTCACGACATAGAGTTTGTTGCTGTCTATTGATTCATGTTGCAAAAGATGATCTGCATCGACGCAAACACCTTCATAAGGAAGTTCTAATGCTTTGGTTAGGATTTGTTTGGCTCTATATTCGCTGATCTTTTTTCGTGCCATGGTGTTTCTGAAGATTATTTTAGCACACCAAGTTCGCGTCCGACTGTAGTAAATGCTTTTATACCCACATCTAAATCTTCTTTACTATGGGAAGCCGATGGAATGACTCGTATCCGAGCTGCTCCTTTTGCGACCATTGGAAAAAGAATGGGTGTCGCAAAAACATCAAGTGCAAAAAGCTTACTACTAAAGCTTATTGCCAGCTGTTCATCGCCCAACATTACCGGTGTAATAGGCGTTTCGGATTTGCCAGTATCAAAACCTAATTTGCCAAACTCTGCCTTGAGATACTTTGCATTCTCCCAAAGTTTTGTAACTTGTTCATCTGATGTTTCAAGAATTCTGACACCTTCACGAACCGCTGCTAAATCAGGAAATGTTAAGGCGTTAGAGAAAAGGAATTGGCGGGCTTTTTGTTTGTAGAAATCAATGAGTACCTTTTTACCTGTGATAAATCCTCCCATGACGCTAAATGCTTTGGATAATGTACCAACTTCAATATCCACCCTACCATGCAAACCAAAATGATCAACAATCCCTCGGCCGCCTCTTCCTATGACTCCTTCACCATGCGCATCATCAACCATAGTGAGCGCTCCGTACTCTTCAGCAAGCGTGACAATCTGTGGAAGCGGTGCTAAGTCCCCATCCATAGAGAACACGCCATCGGTGACGATCAAGACCAGCGGAGTGTCACCGTTAGCTTTAGGAGTTTTTTGTATATCAGCTGCTACCTGAAGCTTTGCTTTAAGATCTGCCATATCGACATGCTTATAAATGAGTTTATTCTTAACGCCTGATATTCGAACTGCATCAATTATTGATGCATGATTGAGTTCATCCGAAATAACAATATCTTCTTTACCAATGATTGTCTGGATAGCCGCACAATTTGCCATGTAACCACCAGTTAGAATAATCGCTGCCTCAGCGTGTTTAAATCTTGCCAACGATTCTTCGATCTTCAAATGCAATGCAGTCGTCCCCGCTAACGTGCGGTATCCTGTGCCAACACCAAACTCTTCGACCGCATCTTTAACAGCTCTCTTAATCCGTTCATCAACTGCAAATCCGAGATAGTGACTTGAACACAAATTAAGTTTCTTTTTCCCGTCAATTGTAAGATACGCACCTTGACCTGAAGTTATTATGCGGGGAATCTTAGCAGTCTTATTTGCTTCTTCTAGTTTTTGATAAAAGTCATTTATAGTATTCATTGATTATTCGTTGGGTAATGAGGTGGAACACCGTTTTCCTGTAAAGGAGTAATGACCCCATTTTCAACTTTTGCCGTCATAATGCGATTTCCTTGAGGATTTGTTTGTCCATCATAATTGTCTAAGTGATCATGTGGACAAGCAAAAGCAAAATCAGATTTTCTTGCAGTATGCACCTCATTCGGCAATACAACCACTACTTCACCTGCATGCACATTTCTTGTTCGCCAAGAGCCAACTACTCCGTCCACTACAGGTGCAGTATTCATTTCACCATCTGTAAAGAAATAATACGGTTCATCATCAGGTCCAGTAACTTTTTCCTGTCCAGGTAATTCTCCTTTATTTGGATGATAATGTGGAGTCACTGCCCCATCAGCTATTCTCGCTGCATGAAAATGATATTCTCGATCTCCAACTGTAACAGGTTCTACTTCTGTAAGGTTAACTATGGCAATTCCTGCAATAGGATCAAATGCACGGGCTTCTGTCAATCTTGCATCTAAGCGAGGACGCACATCAGTATCATACGCTATTGCTCTTAAACGACCAATAACTGCTTCAACTTTACTTGGTTGCTTTTCTCTAGGTTGCTGTTCTGGCATATTTTACGGCGTTAAAACTACTTTACCACATTCACCACTCTTCATCACTTCCATAGCTTTTTCAAACTCTGAAAGCTTGAAACGGTGTGTAATGATTTTTTCTAAATCAACTTTCCTGTCGACCAATAATTTGGTCGTGTCTTCCCATGTATCCCAGATCATCCGGCCAAAAACAGATCCTATTGAAATCTCTTTATTAATAAGGTATTTACCCCAATCGATATTAATAGATTCCTTAGGAATTCCAAATGCAATGATCTTTCCGCCTATCCGTACTGCATCAAGTGCGATTTCAATACCGATTCTATTACCGCTCATTTCTAAAACTGCATCAAACGTACCGTATTCTTTTTCATCAATCTTATCGGTAACCCGGTCAAAGCCAATTTCCATAGCCAATTTACGGCGGTATTCGCGGCGGTTCACTCCAACAATTTCCGTAGCACCATATGCACGAGCTACCATACCTGCACAAAGCCCGGTTGGGCCAAGTCCCATGATAAGCACTTTTTTTCCTTTAACTTCAGCTTTGGTAACAACATTTACAGCATTACCTAAAGGTTCTTGGACACTCATCGATTCAACTGAGATTGCTGGATCATTTTTCCATGTTGTCCTGATAGGGATTGTTGCGTACTCTGCAAAACCACCATCCCGGCCAATACCAAAGAGTTCCATATTTTCACAGATATGATAATTTTTGATTTCACATTGATAGCAGTTATTACAAAAGATATGGGTTTCTGAAGAAACCAAGTCACCAACTTTCAGATCAGTTTTTTCTTTGGTATTGATCTTTATAATCTCCCCAACCATCTCATGACCCATAATTTGTGGAGGAGTAATGTGTGCCTGCGCCCATGGTATCCAATTATAAATGCCAATATCAGTCCCACAAATAGATGCATGACGAACTTTTACAAGCACTTCTTCATCTTTCGGTTCAGCAATTGCTACGTGCTTTATTGTTACACCTGGAGCGGGTTTTTCTTTGAGGACTGCGAGCATTGTTTTTGTATCCATAGTATTTACTTAGTATAGCACTTGTATGAGTAATGTGGAGAGATACATTAATTAATTGAAACCACTGTATAGACCATTTTACCGGCCGGAGCATCCACTTCAATCTCGTCTCCCACTGCTTTACCGAGTAAGGCTTTACCGAGTGGTGATTCGTGAGAAATTTTCTTTTCTGCAGGATCAGCCTCCCATTCGCCGACGACAGTAAAAAGAATTTCTTTCCCGTTTGTTTTGATTGTAACCTGAGATCCTAAATCAACTGCATGCGCTCCATGTGCTTTTGCATCAGATATGATTTCAACACCCTTGAGGAGTCCTTCTAATTCGTCAAGTCGTCCATCAATGAAAGAGAGTTCTTCACGGGCCGCAGTATATTCTGCGTTTTCTGAGAGATCACCCATTTCACGAGCCGCAGAAAGCCGTTCTACTACTTCAGGCCGTCTTTTATCATTGAGGTCTTTATACTCAAGTTTGAGGTCTTCAAATCCTTTTTGGGTAAGATAGATTTTCTTGATATTCATAGCTATATACGCTTCAGATCACTAGTTCTGAGCAAGTATAGAAAATATTCATATCTTTGTCAATAAACCTAATTGTCGAATTTTTAGCTTTAATTGATCAAGCGTATCGACCCTATAGTCCTTTGGGTGAAATGCTAAGTGGTTATTTGTTATTATTTCCGTTGTTTTGTGACCTTTCATAATGGCAGTCTGTAACATTCGCATGATAATTTCAAAAAGAGGAAAAGCCAAAATAGTACTTATTATCTGAGAGATACTATTTGAATGTACTGAAATAATAGGTATATGCTCAAATGCATTCGGCATGCAGTTTTTTACCCATTTGTTATGCTTGCAAAACCGTACTAACATTTCATCCCGTTGAAACAGTGGCTGTATCTGGGCAATCTCACGCGCGATATAGACATCTTGTTTTGCATTTGGCCAGGTCAATGCTGTTTCATCAATGAGAAGATTAACACATACCTTATTTGGTGCTCTTTTTTGCCCATACCGTCGTCGTATACCCATAGATTGCAAAAGAACCATGATCAAAAATCTGCTAATAAAAACACTATCCTTTTTAACAATGATAAACAGATCAATATCATCATCTGGCGTAACATTTTGTGCAGCTAATCCTCCACTGATACCTATGAATGCAATAGTCGCAATAGATGAAAGACGTTTTGCTACTTTTTGAGCAATCTTTAGTTTTTTTTCAACCTCAGGGAGATTTTTAATTCTTTTTTCAATAATCTTTTCCCGGTTGATGAGACAGTAATAACTGTTAACTTGCACAATGTATGACGGAAGACTTTGGAGGCTTTGATCAAATACTCTTTGATCCATCTTCTTTTTTGCGATCAAATATCTCCAGATCTCACTTTTGGTTAAAGGGAAATCAAAAATGTCAGCATATAAAAGAGTAATAAGCACGGCTTCTTGCTCTAGGCTTAGTTTACTTTTTCTTTTTAACTTCATACTTTTTATTCACCTGAGCAACGCCGCTATTTAAGGTTTCTACAACTTTATCAGGAGCATCAGAATCATTGACAATAGAGCGTATAGCTGTCCCTAAATACGTATTGAGAAGGGTATTCATACCTGTATCACCATCATGTGTATCACTTGAAAACATAGATGATGATACATCATCCATCTGACTGAGAAATGGATACGCAAGCGGTTCTTCGCGCAAACTTTCCCGTAAGTCTTTTCGTGGATAGAGCTCACCAAATGCTCTTGTTTTGGCAGTTTCGGTATAGAATTTTTCAAGCGTTTCTTTCTGTGCAAGATACTTCATAAATTCTAATGCTTCTTTTTGATTTGGACTTTTGGCAGAAACACCTTCTACCCAATAACTTGCAACTGTCGTTTTTTTATTTTGATTGGCAGGAACAGGATACACTTTGAATGCAAGATCTTTATTCAATTTTTGGATTGCGAAAACATCCCATGAGTAGCCAAAATACATGGCTAATTTGCCACGACTAAAGGCAAGTGTTGAATTATCAAGCGTCTCATCCCACACATTACTATTTCCCAGAGCAAATGATGTGTAAAATTCCAAAGCAACTGCCTGCTGCTTTTTATACTCAGAAAACTTCTCCATAGGGATACTCTGCTGCAGAAAGAGTAACGATATAATATCAGGTGCATGTGCGACATTATCATACGTTCCCAAAGCAGCTCCAGCAGTTTGAATCTTTCCGTCAGGGCCTTTGACAGTAAGCTGCTTTGAAACTTTAACAAAATCCTCCCAATTATTTGGCACTTGGACTCCTGCTGCTTCAAATAATTCAGGATTTATAAAGAGCGCCAACGAGTCAACGCCAAGAGGTATACCATAAATAGCACCGCTTGTTACTAAATCTTTTTGCACAATTGGGTAGTATGCTTTCTGAAAATCCTCTGGCGAAATGACGTCTGAAGAAAGAGGTAATAAATTCTTCCCCAACATAGGTCGCCACGTATTGTGGTACCTGAAAATATCAGGTCCTGAATTATTTTCAATCCTAGCAATTAAACGCTCACGATATTCTTGTGGTGCGCGCTTTTGATACTCTACATCAATATTGGGATTATCTTTCTCAAAATCGGCAATGAGCCCCTGTACTGCATTACTTTCTTCCCACAATCCCCACCATTGTAATTTTACCTGCTCAGAAGATTGTCCTTTTGGCATAAAAAGAACAACCATAGCAATCAGAAAAATAAGCACACCAACACCAATAATAATTTTCTTGATCAATCCTCCTCCTAAAAATCCCACATTCGGTGGCGGCGGGAGGGCATCTCCTGTTTCGGTCTGGTCATCTACAGGAAGACCAGTTGCTGGATCGATCACTGGTTCAACCGGTTGGTCTGCTTGTGGCGGATCAGTTGTGAGGCTCGGATCAGATGGTACTGGTTCTGCTTGCGGCGCAGCAGCATTTGCATCAAGTGCAGGGGGAGGATCACCTGTTGGAGGTTGATCAGACTGGTTTTTATTGAAAACGGTATTTTCATCCATATGAGCGACTATTTATAGTATATACTCCTTTTAAATCATATTACAAAGAGTGTAGTATGCCTCATCGTTCATTTTTTCTTAATAACTTTGAAAAATGAACGATGATAGGTATAATACCTATATAAGGACCATGACAATCCTACCTCAAATACATGGAGTTGTAAAACGACTAAAAAAGCACATACCGCACAAAAAGACAGTAGCTCGTGCTTTTAAAAGTATGTTGTGGTTTTCTCTTGGCGGCGTTTTGGGACTATTTTTCTTTATTAGCTTCACCTATATCATTTATCAACGAGCACACACAGACAAAGTCTATGAGGGTGTTATCGTTAATGGCATCAGTTTTGGTGGCAAAACGCGTGATGAAGTAAAAAATTATTTTCTCGGAAAAAATCAAAAAATACAATCGACTGCATTTACTTTAAAGTCCCAACAAACAACCGCTTCAATATCAGCAGAGCAAATTAATTTTGGCTATGATGCAGAACTTCTTGCAACGCAAGCTATGAGCGTCGGAAGATCAGAAGAGCTTCTGACAAACATGAGTATTATTCTCCAAGCATATCTGCAAAATGTACAGCTTCCACCTGCCTACAAATATTCAGATCAAGAATTGCAAACAGTTTTTGCGCAGTTAAAGCAAAAAGTTGATATCAAACCGATTGACCCACTTTTTAATTTTGAAGACAATAAGGTTGTTTCCTTCCGCCTTGGTAGCGATGGAAGAGCTGTTGACGAAGAGACTCTCAAAGATGTCATCCTCTCACAATCAAGATCTGCACTTTTGAGCGAAAAACCGCAACAAGTGACTATTGCCATACCTGTCAGAAGAGTTCCGTCAGCAGTTGCTGAGGATCGTGCAAATAATTTAGGGATTAAAGAGGTTGTAGGAGAAGGTACGTCAAGATTTCTCAATTCAATTGAAAACCGTATCTTTAATATAAGTCTTGCTGCCACAAGATTGAATGGCACGATTATTAAACCTGGCGAAGTTTTCTCATTCAATAAAGCAGTCGGTGATATTTCAGCTTTTAATGGTTACCGACAAGCGTATGTGATAAGTGGTGGAAAAACAGTGCTCGGGGACGGCGGAGGAGTATGTCAAGTTTCGACTACCTTATTCCGAGCAGCTTTAAAAGCAGGACTTCCAATTGTCGAAAGAAATCCTCATGCGTACCGTGTGAGTTACTACGAAGCTGAAACTGGTCCAGGAATTGATGCCGCTATTTATACACCAAATGTCGATCTAAAATTTAAGAATGATACACCAAATCATTTGCTTATCCAAACATATATTGACTTAGAAACCCAACGCCTGACTTTTGCTCTGTATGGTACAAGTGATGACCGTGAAGTGAGCATAGGAAAACCAGTTGTCCTCTCAGAAACTCCAGCACCAGAACCGTCATACCAAGATGATCCAAATATGCCAAAAGGGCAAGAGAAACAAATTGATTTTGCAGCAGCAGGTGCCAATGTCTACTTCACCAGATCTGTTACAAAAGATGGTGAAACAAAAACCGATAAGTACACCTCCAATTATAGACCCTGGCAGGCAGTATACCTTCGTGGGACAAAAGAGTAAATTAGGGTTTAGGGGATAGGTTTTAGGGTTTAGTAAAAATCCTCAGACGCTAGACACTAGACACTAGACGCTAATGAACAAAATAATTACTACAGAACAAGCTTCAGAATTAGGTGCAAACCTCCATCAACAAAATAAACGTGTTGTCCTCGTAGGCGGTTGCTTTGATATTCTGCATCTTGGACATGTTTCATTTCTTAACGAAGCTAAAAGTTATGGAAATATCTTATGTGTGCTTCTTGAATCTGATGAAACGATAAAAAAATCCAAAGGTCCCAAGCGTCCCATCAATGCACAAAATGACCGAGCATTGCTACTCTCAGCCCTAATGATGGTTGATTATGTACTCATACTTCCGCCAAACATGACAAATGCAGACTATGACGCACTGGTATTTGCCTTAAAACCTGCTATAATCGCTACAACAAAAGGCGATAGCAATCGGGTACATAAAGAGAGACAAGCAGTTGCTCTTCATGCAAAAGTCATTGATGTCGTTGAACCAGTTAAAAATCAATCGACGACCAAACTATTCAAAATACTCAATGAGCTCTAAACGCTAACATTATGAATCTTACTAAAATTATACTTATCTTCATTGTTATTCTCATCGCTTTCGGTGCAGTACTCTTCTTTCAGTTTAGTCGGGCAAGCGTTCCTACATCAAAAGTAATAATTGGTGAGCAGACTTTTCTTGTTACTCCTGCTAAAACTCCTGAAGAATTACAAAAAGGATTGTCAGGCCGGGGTTCTCTCCCAAAAGATCAGGGAATGATTTTTCTTTTTGAAGAACCTGCTGACCGGGCATTCTGGATGAAAGGTATGGAAATTCCAATTGATATCATCTTTATTAATGGTGATAAAATTGTCTCAATAAGTAAGAATGCCAAACCACCAACTGATGAAAATGCTAACCTCCCACTGGTTAATTCTGTCCAACCTGCAGATAAAGTGTTGGAAATTAATGCTGGATTAAGCGATGAATATAGCTTCAAAGTTGGCGATACAGTAGGCGTAGAACTTGAAGGTAATAATTAAATACTCAGGAGAAAATATATAACCACGTAATGCAACGGATAAATAAGATAAAAGAGATTTGACTTCGTTCCTTCCTGGTTATTGTAAGCCAAGATAAGAGGTAGAGACAGCAATCCAAATGATTGTACTACTCCCAAACTATTTCCTCGCGAAATAAAGTAAAGTGACATCAAAACGTATATACAAATTTGGGAAATGATAAGTGCGTTTCTATTTTTGAAAAATATATAAAATGCAATTATCGAAAGCACACCAAAACCTCCATAGTCTGTATGGAGTATAGTTGCTGCAAATCCACTTACGGCTACAATAAGCAACCACAACCATTTTTCTTTTGTCAGTTTTATCAAAGTAATTGCAGCAAGACCGATACTCAGTGTGAAGAAGATGTTGAGCGTCATAGTCGATGGATCAATCATTTGATGCGCTAAAGTGTAAGGGATTTGAGAAATGAGGGCAAAAATGAACAATCGAAAGAGATATTTATTTATATTTCTTGTATGATATGCCCCATTAGCAATAAGCCATGCAAAAAGAGGAAATGATAATCTACCAATTGTCCTGAATAAAAAGTTTTCAGGAAAAAAGAACAACCCAATATGATCAATAATCATGAGTGTAATTGCAAGTAATTTGATATGAAATGCCGACATAAGATTTATATTTATTATAGAGGTTTATTCTATACTCCTCTTAAATTATTTTACAAATAGCGTAGTATGCCTCGTCATTAATTTTGCCAAAAGTACTGAGGCAAAATCAATGACGATAGGTATAAATGATATAATATCATAGAATAGAAAATATTATGACTATTTTAGGAATTGAAACTTCATGTGACGAAACTGCAGCCGCTATTATCGTCGGCAAGGATTCGCATGTAGATCTAAGAGCAAATATTGTCGCGTCTTCTCTGGCTATGCATATTCCAACCGGTGGTATCATTCCAGAAAATGCTGCACGCGAACAACTCAAATTCATTTTACCCGTCATTAATCAAGCACTTGCTGACGCAGGAATGACACTTGAGGACATAGATGCTATTGCTGTAACGTTTGGTCCAGGCTTAATCGGGTCACTACTCGTCGGCGTTGAAACAGCAAAAACCATTGCATACGTTTTAAATAAACCTTTGATCCCCGTCAATCACATGGTCGGACACATTTACGCCAATTTCATTAACGTACATCATAAATCAGAAACCAAACTAGACGCTATACGCTATACGCTAGACGCTCATATTGCATTTCCCCTTCTCGCGCTCGTCGTCTCAGGAGGCCATACAGATTTACTGCTCATGAAAGAACATGGACACTTTCAGTTGCTTGGAGGAACCCGTGATGATGCGGCAGGAGAAGCTCTTGATAAAATTGGGCGACTGATTGGTGTTGCTTACCCTGCCGGTCCGGTTATCGAGCAAATGGCCAAATCAGGTGATCCAAATCGCTTTCGATTTCCCCGTCCCCTTGTTGGTTCACCTGATTTTGACTATTCATTCTCAGGACTAAAAACGGCAGTGTTGCGTGAAGTAAAAAATCTTGGCAACCTTGATGCGCAAACGAAAAAAGATATTGCTCGTGGGACATTGGACGCGATCATTGACGTGCTCATTAAAAAAACAGTGAAAGCTGCAGCAGTTCATGAGGTTAAATCTATTATTCTTTCAGGAGGTGTTGCCGCCAATCAAACACTGCGTACAGCTTTTGAAGATGAGATTGCCAAAAGACGGATGCATGTAACATTTCATGTTCCTCCTCGCCATTTATGTACAGACAATGCAGCAATGATCGCTTCAGCCGCATATTTCAATCCTTTGGAGATAGAGTTTAATAGTGTTACTGCAAATCCTGAATTATATTTTGATTAATCTATGTACCAAACCTTTGACCAAATAAAAGCGCTCCACGAAAAGTATGCTCCTGACCAAAGATTATTTGAACTTGTGTTTACCCATTGTCAAATTGTACAAGCACTAGCACAGCAGATTATAGAACATAAGAAACTTACACTGAACATACCCCTGGTGTATGCTGGAGCGCTTCTCCATGACATTGGCACATACACGTTTCTTGAGCAACCACCTGAAATTGGTAAAGCCACATATTATAAACATCCAATGGAAGGTTCCCGGATTCTAAAATACGAAGGTATGCCTGAAGATATATGTAATGTTGTGGAACACCATCTGGGAGTGGGTCTATCAGAAGATCAGATTATAAAAAGAGGATTAGATTTGCCGATTCAAGATTATTCTCCAACGACAATTGAAGAGCGGCTTGTACTGTACGCTGATAAATTTCATTCGAAAAAACCACAATTTAATTCTTATGCAAGTTATTGTACTTATACAGAACAATTTGGCGCTGGAAGTGTCGAGAAATTCAAAAAACTTGCTGACGAATTTGGTATCCCTGATATTGCAGAGCTTGCCAAAGAGTATAAGCATCCGATAAAGTAATAGTTACTACTACAAAAAGTATCGTAGTGATTACGTATGAGAACTGTTCTGTCCACTATTTTTATTCTTTGTATTCTCCTAACACACACATTTATCAACCCATCTGTTATTGAAGCAAAAGAAAATACGAGCTATTCCATGCATCTGCTCATACTCAAACACCTCATTTTAGTCCAATCATCAACCGATTCATACAATAGAACTGTATTGGGGTTAAAGACAAAATCAAAACTACCAATCACAAAACCTACAGAACTAGGAAACGATACTGCAAATCCAATGACATTTATTATGCATGAGATTAATGCGTTCCGTTCAAAAAACGGACTTTCATCAGTAACAACCAACGCACAAGTTTGTGCTTTTGCGGCTACCCGGGCGCAAGAAATAACAGCTAGTTTTAATCACGACGGATTCCAAAGCAGAGCCGATGCAAAGACGCTCCCATATAGTAATTGGTCAAACGTTACTGAAAACATCGCGATGACAAGCAATTACAAAGATGTTGTCAACATGTGGGAGAACTCTGCCGGACACGCAGCTAATATGCGTGCTGATACGCCATTTGTTTGCGTCAGACAACAAGGTAATTATTTCGCATATCAAGGGATGAAACCGTAGTGTTATTTACCTCTTGCATCTGCTACCAGCAATAATTCTTTGCAAGTATGATCACAAGATGTATATTGGTGTAAATCAAAACCTAATCAAAAAGTAAATTTTGCAAATACAAAGCAAAATCTATACAATACCAGTATGCAAGATCTGTCCATTATCCTCATAACTATTGTCCTTGGTTTTGCTGGGTTGTTCTTCTTAATACATAAAAAGCTTTCAAATCAGAAACAACCAGAAACTGATCAAGCACTTATACAATGGTTGCATGCAATGCAGACTTCTCTTGAAACCACCAATAAAACAATAAACCAGTCAATGCAATCAAACTCAACCACAATGGTCCGCACATTGCAGGAAAATTCCAAACAACTTAATGAGCGATTAGATAAGGCAGCTGAAGTGATCCGGGACGTCGGTCGCGAAGTTGGGCAAATGAGTGAAATTGGACGGAGTATGAAAGAGCTGCAGGATTTTCTCAAAAGTCCTAAGTTGCGGGGAAATATCGGTGAACAAGTGCTCAATGATCTAATCACACAAATCTTTCCGAAGAATAGTTTTCATCTCCAATATCAATTCAAATCCGGTGAGAAAGTAGATGCAGCGATTCAAACAGATGCCGGTATATTACCGATTGATTCTAAATTTCCAATGGAAAATTTTCAGAAATATGCCAAAGCGCAAATAGATACAGAGAAAGTTATGCATCATAAAGAATTTGTCCGCGATATAAAAAAGCATATCGATTCAATTGCCAAAAAATATATCCTCCCCGATGAAGGAACTATGGACTTTGCGCTTATGTATGTCCCAAGTGAATCAGTGTTTTATGAGATTGTCATGCTTGACGACCTCAATGAATATGCAAGGACAAAAAGAGTGTATATCGTCTCGCCTACAACGTTGTATGCGCACTTGCAAACCATATTGCTTTCCTATGAAGGGCATAAAATTGAGGAACAATCAAAAGAAGTCTTACGCCTTCTGCGGGGATTACAAATAGATTATTCCAAAGTGAATGATTCACTCGACGTTCTCGGAAAACATATCGGTAACGCATCCAACCAATACAGTAACGTGAGCAAAGGATTTAATGGGCTTGGACAAAAACTTTCTTCTGTCAAACATCTGAGTAGTGCGGTACAAAAAGAACTGGCATTAGATATAAAGGACGATCCCTTGAATTAAGATAGGGTATCCCATACAATAAAGAAGAGGAGCACTATGAATATCGGGGGATTAATTCCACAACCAAATATACAGATTAACCGCCCGGAAAAGGTCAGCAATAAAGGTAATTTATATAGAATGGCAATTGACCATAAAGATAGTAACGGCAATCAAGTCCGTAGTTATGAAGTTTGGGCAACCAAAGAAGCAGTCCAACAGCATTTCAATGGCATTACCGAAAATCCCCGTGAATATCAGCTAAGAAAATATGCCAAAATGATGTACGAGAAACGGATGCGCAGTTCAGGAGGACATATGGCTGAAGCTGGTATGCTTGCGACATCACAAGATGTCACACATGGCAATCCAAAGATGTGGCCCATGACATTGTCCCATCCAGAAGTGAAACTCTAATCTCCATCCAAAACAAACTTCCCCATCGGCCCAAATGCATTCACTGTTTCTCCAGGCGTTAGAGCAAACAATACTTTTTTAAAGCTACTCTCCCCCTCCTTTATCGTCAGCATAATTTTTTTCTCGGTAGGAGCTGAGGCAATCGTAAAAAAACGACTCGTCCCCCGTTCATCTGCATCGTGGGGTAATGAAAGTTGTAAATACTGTCCAGGAAGCCAGATAATCAGTTGGTCGTTAATTGTTGAAAAATAAAAATTATATATATCTTCTCTAAACTTTTCTTTCGTAACAAACTTTAGCGTATATTTTTTCGCAGAAGGAACCATTGATCAGTTATAGGGAATATTTGAAGAAGTTGCAAGAAGTAATTTAGCTTAACTTCTTTTCGCAACATAGAGTAGGTGTGGATTAATATGGAGACTCTTACCCTCAGCGTCTACATGGGGGCGAAAACGCTCAATAATATTCGGTCCCATGTCGCCTGCTGCTGCAACAGCTACGGAACCAGTTGGTCTATGCTGCACGCGTGTTTGAAAATCAACATTACCTAATGCGTCCATTTCAAGAATACTCGCTGCGCCACTAGGAATAAAAAGTTCTAGTACTTTTTGACCGTTCTCTCCAGTGAGCCGGTAAGCATCACTCGCTGAATGAAATTGAAATTTTCTTTCGATGCTTTTCTTTAATTCCTCAGTACCATCTGAGGTAGCAACGGTATGTATCCCTGATGCAACGTCTATTGAGTGATCTGTCACTGTATATTTAGCCACAACAAAGTCACTTGCACCTGTTGATGCCTGATTTCGTACTACACGGGGATCACTGAGATTAACCCAATACTTCCCTGTTTGTTCATCAGTTTTATACTTCACAATGGTGCCGACCTGGGGCATTGTAACTGGAGGCATATATTGTCGAACAATTCGAGGATCATCGAGTCGTTGAAAAAAGTAATCCATATCAAAAACCTTGTCACCCACACTATTTACATCGGTATGAGATATTTCCGTATCTGGAGCTGCCCAGACAAGAGGCTTTGCTGCACTGGTTAATAATTCGCGAAAAAGTGTCAGACGTTCTGCTTGCCTTTCAGGATCAGTGTCTTTTCTTGTGCTAGATGAAATGCTATATTTGGCAAGCGCCTCGTTGGCAACTGGACGAGGAACGCTCGCTTCCAAACTTCCCATAGCATAACTATAACGAGCGATTAAATGACCAAGCTCTTGTAAATGCATTTTTCCTAGATCACCTACGTCACCCAAATCCCGTACATCACCGCGTAAATCTTTCACGGTTTTCCGAAGTGTTTGCGCATCTTCGCAGACTGAATCAATTGCCTCGACAACTTCTACAACATGACCGACATCCAAATGACGCGGTTTTCGCGGCGCATGTGGTGCAGTATATTCAATTGGTAAATAGTTAATTCTATTTTCTTTCATAATTTTAAAGACAACTCTTGACAAAGAATCTTATAGTGTGTAGAATTGTAAACTATGACGCAACGTCAAAGTCAAGTAAAAGTTTTATCAATCAAAAAATTCGCCGAAATCTGTCATACCACACCTAGAACCCTCCGATTCTATGAACAGAAAGGGCTTATTACGCCGTATCAGATTGATCCATACACGAAATATAGGTCATATAATGCACGGCAAGCAAGAGATTTTCTGAAGATAAAGCTTTTGCAAAACTTCAATATACCGCTCGAGCAAATACAGCAAATTGTTAAAAAGAGTAATCTTGATAACGAATTGCAAAAAAGAATAAAACAAGTAAAAGAAGAACTTGTACAAAAGCAAAAAGAATATAAATTCCTGCAATCAATGAGTTCTTTTATGATTGAGGAAGATCTAAACAAGTTGTTCAGTAAAGAATGGTTTGGCCCATATGAACTCTTTTGCATGCAAGTTGATAATGCGGACTATAATAAAATGGCAGATTATCAAAATACAATAATAAAAGAAGCAAAACGCTTACGATTGTCCCCAAGTAAACTTCAACTAATTTTCTACAATACTACTGCCTATGAACCTAAGGGAACAAATGTTGAAGTTACGCTAATTTGTAACAAAAAAGATGCTGAACTTTTGCATGATAAGCTACAAAGAAACTTTTACTTTAAACGTTATCCGAAGACACAAGCATTAACCTATCAATATACAGGCCCATACGAATATTTCAGCCTCATATATCAAAAACTTTTTGATTACATTTTTGAAAAAGACATTGTCTTGGTAGACAGGGTTTTTGATATACACAGTCTTCAGCCGTTAAAAAAACAATCAAAGTACGAAACAAGCGCAACTATTGCTTTCCCCATAAATCAAGATTGATACATACTATGTTATTGAACACTACGGATAAATAACGTATACTGCTTTCAATGGCAAATATTACACAAACATGCACCGTCTGCAGTAAGCAGTTTCTCGTTATTGATAAAGAACAACAATTTCTTCAAGAAAAAAGCCTTCCATTGCCGACAAATTGTCCAACATGTAGACAAACTCGACGACTTAAACTTCGTGGAGAGCGAGCACTGTACCGTGCAAAATGCAGCAAATGTGACAAAGAAATTATCGTTTCCTATGATCCAAAAACAGTGACGAATCAAATCCTCTGTAAACATGATTACGAACAGTATTTCCTTGAGAATGATCCGATCATTACCGATCCTTTACCAGATGCTTGATCATGACTACTGATACTTTTTTCAATGAATTAAACAAATTGCTTTCCCGCTATCCAAAAGCTCCTCCAAATATTGCTGACTCCGAAAACTCGGATTATGGAGAACACTTAGCGTACTGCAAAAATATGTATATTGCTTTTGACTGCGCTAACTCTACTGATAGCATGTATGTCTACGATTCATTTATTGCTAAAAATTGTATAGATTGCGATTATGCTGTGGAATCAGAACTTTGTTATGAAGGGGTCGATCCAATTAAATCATATAACAGTGACTATCTTGAATATAGTGTAAGTATGAGAGATGCTGCGTATGCAGCAAATTGTGTCAATTGTCATGATGTTTTTGGATGTGTAAATCTGCAAAACAAGTCATTCTGCATTTTTAATAGACAGTTCTCAGAAGAAGAATATCATCAAAAAGTGATTGAATATAAAAAGTGGCCTCCTGAGAAAGTACTGGCAATGGTTGAAGAGTTAAAAAAGCGCTACCCAGTAACGCAAACCCATGAAACGCATAATCAGAATTCAGCCTATGGAAATTACAGTGATTTCAATAAAAACTGCTATATGTGTTTTGATGGTTCACATAGTGAAAATAGCGGTTATCTTTACGACAGTCACCACAATATATCTTGTTACGATACTGCTTCCTCTTACCAGAATGAGTTATCGTACGAGATTACTGATGGAACAAAAGTTTATAATTGCAATTTTGCTGTCCTCTCAAATAATTCTCACGATAGTTCTTATATCTTCAACTGCAGTAATGTCAAAAATTGTATCGGCTGCGTCTCGCTTTCCAACAAACAATACTGTATTCTCAACAGACAATTGAGTCGAGAAGAATACGAGAGAATTAGTAAACAATTTATAGAAGAATTGAAAAACAAAAATGCTGGTTGGGGCGAATTGAATTATTAATAAAATTCCTTTTCTACAACGTTAGTTGCATTTAACTTTAAATGATCGGCTCAGGAAATCCTTCATCATCTTTCTTATCAATTGCAGTCGTATTATCGCTCCACCGTGCAATTTCATTTTCGACTCCAGCTCGAGTTTGTGAATACTTCATCCGGGAATGATTTATAATTTCGTCTGTGTAATCTCTTTCAGGTGCTTGAACAGTAAGTGTAGTTGCCGAAAATGGAGGAGTTATTTTGCCATCAATGGACATCTTAATATACATTTCGCGAGTATTGAGTGATGTTAGATCATCAGGTGTAAAAGTCGGTGAGAATTCTTTTGCAAGATATGCCGCATCATCTCCTCCGACACCAAACACAATAATAGTACCGACGTTACCAAATGCAGTAGCGCGTACGTCTTCTGGTAATTGCGCAATATATTGGTGTGCAATCGTCAAGTCCAAACGATACTTTCGTGCTTCCGAGAGGATACTTGAAAAAGCATCAGTTGCAAAATTCTGGAATTCATCAACATAAAAGTAAAAATCCCGCCGCTGTGACTCAGGAATGCCAGAGCGCGCCAATGCAGCTTGCTGAATCTTTGTAATAAACATTGAACCGAGTAGCGCTGTATTTTCTTCACCTAATTTCCCTTTTGATAAATTGATAATAACTATTTTGCCTTCATTCATAAATTTGTCGAACTGTAATACATTTTTCTTTTGTCCAATGATATTTCTGATCATAGGATTTGAGACAAATTGTCCTATCTTATTGGTCAGTGGAACAATTGCTTCATTTGCATATTGCGCATCTGACGGTTTGAAATCATTGGTCCAGAATCCTTTGACAACAGGATCTTGGATTTGTTTGATAACTCTTTGGCGATATGCTGTATCGGATAGAATTCGAGAAATACCCAGAACATTTGAGTCAGGTGTTTCAAGTAGTGCTAGGGTAATATAGCGAATGAGATTCTCCATACGAGGATTCCAAGTCCCTCCAAACAGTTTTTTAAATGTTGCGATAAAAAAAGTCGATAAATGTTGTCTCATTTCATAATCTTCAACCGGTTCGAGTGGATTAAAACCTACGGGAAAATTCCGGTCAATTGGGTCGACATAGACGACATCATTAATACGTTCTTTTGGAACAAATTTCAGCACTTCGACAGCTAAATCTCCATGAGGATCAATCAAACAACACCCGTCTCCATTTTCAATATCGGCTTTTAGAAGAAGTTCTAAAAGCTTACTTTTTCCACTGCCAGTTTTACCAACAACATAGAGGTGTCTTCGTCGGTCAAATCTTTTTAATCCAAATACTTTATTTTCACTACGGTAATTTGTTTGTCCGATAAAAGATACTTCGCTCGGATCTACATTTCCTTCAGAAGGTAAAATATCTGGTGACGGTGCTCTTTTTGAATTTGTTTGAACAACGTTTGAAACAATGGTTCCAACAGAAGGAAAATGATACAGCGTTGCGAGCTCAGGAATTGACCAGAGTTCTCCCTTCTCAAAAAGCCGTGTCTTAAATGCTTTTGACAAATCTTCTGAAAAAAGTGGTTTCTTTTTCTTTAACTCATTATGCGATCCCTTAACGCCTTTATAGAGATTAACTAATGTATGCAGTTTTGCTGTAGCAATGGCAATATTTTTAGCGCGGTACGCAAAGCGGAGCTTTCCTATAAAAAGATTTTTTGATAACTTCGCTTGTGCTGGGCTTTCTACAGAACTACTCGTGAATTGATGATACAACGCCCGCACACCACGCCGGTAGGATTTTGATCCAACTCTTTCGAGTACCAGTTGCACCCCAACTTCTTCATCCGGATCTGTTTTGGCAAGAATAGCAGATAAATTTTTTAGTAAGTCATCTCCAAGCTCTGTATGTGTTTTAAAAGGCCGCATACTATGATGCTTAAAAGAAAGTTCAATAAAAGCTGTATTTGTTTCCCACCGTGAGAAATAATCTTTTACCTCTTCAATATCTGCTTCAGGAAATTGCGCATACAATTGTGATTCAATAATATGTCTCTGCTCTTTTGCAACAACTATATAAAATCTGAGAAATTGCCCACTCGAAACCATTTCAAGACTAATTGAAGTTCCAGTTGGGACGACCCGATGCAGAGAAAGGAGAAATGCCTCCATTGCTGCTTCTTTTTTATCATTGCCAGGTGGAGTTTTAATAAACAATATAACTTTGTCACTAATGCCCGTAAGACTTTTCTCAACTTTTTTACGGTAAAACGTCTTTGATATCACTTTCTCAAGAATATACGAAGCAACGAGTAGCCCGATTACACTGGCAAATAGTGTTACTATGATAGTAACCAATCCGGCTACAAAATCCGTAAGCTGTTCCATATTTTAAGTATACTCCTTTCTCAATGAATATTCTAAGCCTGTTAGCAGCATTATAACCTAGGTGTTACATTAAAAAATATGTTAGAATAATACCCTTATGCCCGATATTTCCTCTTTAAATAAAGAACAACAAAAAGCTGTCTTACATGGTGAAGGCCCGCTTCTTATTATTGCTGGTGCTGGAACTGGGAAGACTACTGTTGTTACCAAACGTATTGAACATCTCATCATAGAGAAAAATATTCCTCCTTCAAATATACTCGCACTTACCTTTACTGAAAAAGCGGCAAAAGAAATGGAAAGCCGCATTGATGAGATCTTGCCCTATGGGTATACAACCCTCTGGATTGAAACTTTTCATGCATTTTGTGACAGAATTCTCAGACAAGAAGCAATTCATATTGGTTTGAATCCGTCATACACACTTCTTTCCGAGGCTGAATGTTTACTCTTTATGCGCAAACATCTTTTTGATTTTAAACTTGAATATTTTCGTCCACTTGGAAACCCTATGAAATTTCTGCAAGGAATGTTAACCCATTTCAGTCGGCTACGAGATGATGACATTACACCAGAACAATACATAACGTATGCTAAGAAACGTGAAGAACAGCAAATGGCAAATAATGATGATCCTGCTGATAGTAAAAAGAATGTAGAACTTGCTCATGCTTTTGCACTCTATGAAGCATTGAAAGCCAAAGAAGGTGTTATGGATTATTCAAATCTTATCAGTAATACCCTCAAACTTTTCCGCGAGCGCCCAACAATTCTGAAACAGTACCAAGAACAATTTCAATATGTTTTCGTTGATGAATTCCAAGACACGAACTTCGCCCAAAATGAAATGGCAATCCTACTTGCAGGAAATCGAAAAAATATTACCGTTGTCGGCGACGATGATCAATCCATTTACAGATGGCGCGGTGCAGCTATTGCAAATATGCTGCAGTTCAGATCACACTTTCCCAGTGCTGAAATAGTAGCACTCACCAAGAACTACCGCTCAACGCAGACAATTCTTGATGGCGCGTATACATTAATCCAAAACAACAATCCCGACCGTTTGGAAGTTAAAGAAAACATTGATAAACAGTTGCAAGGAATGCGAGGAATTTCGGGGGATGCAATATCATTCATTCTTGAAAACAGTGGCGAAGAAGAAGCTGAAGCAGTAGCAAAGGCAATTCAAACTGAAGTGAAAAAATCAAAGCGTCAGTATAATGAATTTGCAATTCTCATCCGTGCAAATGATCATGCAACACCGTTTCAAAGAGCACTTGATCGGCTGCGTATTCCGTTTCAATTTCTTGGACCAGGACATCTCTACGAGCAACAGGAGATAAAAGATTTGATAGCATACTTACATGTCCTGGCAGACTTTGAAGATACAGCTTCTCTTTATAGAGTGCTTGCCATGCCAGTCTTTAATCTTCAAGCACGCGATATCGCGGCCCTCCTTAACTTCTCCAAACGCGGCAATATGTGTTTATTCGAAGCGATGGAACAGGTTGAGAAAACAATGCTCACTGAAGAAGGCAAAGAAAAAGTAACACAAATTATAGCGATGATAAAAAAGCATCTAGAGCAGGTGCCTCACGAACAAGCAGGTCAGATCCTTTACCACTTTTTTGAAGACTCAGGACTTCTTGGACACTATCTCGATCCAGGATCATTACGGACAGAAAAAGAAGCGCTGAACATTGCAAAACTTTTTGAGAAGCTACAAAACTTTGCCAAAAACAAAACAGATGCTTCAGTCCCAGCAGTTGTCGATTGG
>JACDET010000002.1:36674-57807 GCA_013816255.1 Candidatus Levyibacteriota bacterium
TCGATCTCTCAATGGAACTTGGTGAAAGTCCAATGGCCGCTGAAGTTGATTGGACGCGCAATAATGCTGTGAATATTTTGACGATTCATTCGAGTAAAGGTTTGGAATTTCCATTTGTTTTTGTTGTGAATTTAGTAACGCAACGATTTCCAAGCCGTGACCGTAAAGAGCAAATTCCTGTTCCTCCTGATATTATCAGGGAAGCACTCCCTGAAGGTGACGAAGGATTACAAGAAGAACGAAGACTCTTTTATGTTGCGATAACACGCGCACAAGAAAAACTTTTCCTCACCGCCGCAAGATTTTATAACGAAGGCAAACGAGAACGAAAGATTTCTCCGTTTGTCATGGAAACACTTGGCGACGCATATGTCCAAACCCAAATAAAAAAACAAATAGCAAAACCAATCGGTGAACAATTATCGTTACTGGAAGTAATAAACGCAAACACAAAACCTGATAACAATGTAGCAATAAAACAATTTACCAATGAACCTTTGGACATAACCTACATATCATACTCACAACTCCAAACCTTTCAGATGTGTCCCCTGCATTACAAATTACGCTATGTACTCAACCTACCATCCCCGGCCTCACCTGCATTAAGTTATGGAGTCAGTGTCCATGGCGTCCTCCGTGATTTCTTCCAAATGATGAAAAAAGATCCAGCAATCCAATCAACGATGATGAAGGAGCTTTTAGAAAAAAATTGGTTACCATATGGGTACACGAGTAAATCACATGAACAGCAAACATATCAACAGGCTGAAACAATCTTGTTATCCTATGCTGAAAACATACTTGAGACACGCCCTGAAACAATAGCAATTGAAACCCCATTTAATTTTTGGTTAGGCAAACTTAAAGTCGGTGGACGGATTGATAGAATTGATAGATTGCCTGACGGGAGAATTGAAATTATTGATTATAAAACTGGCAAGAATGTTCCTACTGCAGCTAAAGTCAAAGAAGATTTACAACTTTCACTCTATGCACTCGCTGCAACTGAAGTAAAAGACGCGGTATTTGGCAAACAACCTGAAGAAATTGTGTTGACACTCCATTATCTAGAGGATAACATCCGCCTTTCAACAACACGATCAAGAGAAGCACTTGATTTTGCCAAAGAACAAATCCTTAAGAAAACTGAAGAGATAACAAAAAGCCTTTTTCAGTGCAGTTCATCAATTCTCTGTAAGAACTGTGAATACCGCATGATTTGCCAAAGCGGAAAAGCATAGTAGAACTTGTCATCTCGAACGCAGAGAGAGATCTCACTCCAAAAGAGCCAAACCTATGGGAATTCTCTTCCGTCGAAATGACAATAGATTAGACTTGAAAAAAATCCGCAAGTAAGCCACTATAGAAGTATGGGATTAAATACAATGCACTTATGGATGAGAACAGAAAAGCTCGAACGTGGAGGAGTCAATACAGGTGCGCTTTATATAATCATTATTTTACTTATCATTACCGGTGTTGCCTACCTTATCACAGGACCAACCCCAACGCAAACAAGAGTAAATACCGGGACAGAAGTTACACGCGGCAACGTAAATCAAAAACCAATTAATAATAACCAGCGGCTGCAACTTTATTCATTTGGCGGAGCGACCATAACTCCCCCTGCAACTGGCTCTTGCCGAAGGGGTGGAATCAATACCCGTCCTGAAATAATCGTATACTACTCACCACAACATGCAAAAGCTATTAGTAATGAGGGACAGATAAAGATTTGGGTCAATGACGCAAAACCGCCATTTATTGCTCCAGGAGAAATAGTCACACGAAATACAGGAACGATTGTGACAAAAGGCAGACGGGATGAATTAGCACCAGATGGTTTCAGAATTGCTCCAGCAATGTATATTTTCCCCCAAACTGCCGAGGCAGGTGGACAGCCATATTATCCTACAACCATTAAAGGCTCTTTCAATAACTCTGAGCCCCGCGTTGCGTATGGTATGGAAAGAATTCCGGCAAGCATCAATGTGCGATATCCACACACCGTACAATACGGTTGGAATGTACGGGATCTTGGTTTGCAACCTGGCTCCTATCAATTGCAGTTTCTGGTTATGGATGGAAATGGAACAGGACGTGGTGTCGGATGCATTACTATCCGTATCTATGAAGCACCAGGCAAACGGTTTATGATCCCCGCCAATTAATTTGCATTCCTCACACCTAATAGGGTAAAATCACCTTGATCCTAGGAAGAAGGACCGCTACTTTCCATCGCTTAAGGCTATGGGGGGAGGAAAGTCCAGACAGGATAAGTGTATGGGATGGAGCATAAGCTCCAACGTGTACCCTAAGCAATTAGGAGAAGCGCTGGTTTCCAAATCTTTACTACAATCAGTTACATGATTGTAGTTGACCTCACTAAACGGGGTTTGGAACAGATCCGGAATTGACCGGGTTTGAGAGCAGCAGAGACGAGTGAGTATGAAACGGGCAATCCCACCTCCTGCAACTTCCGACCGATGCGATTCTTTAAGTAATTAAAGTGAGACCTGCACTGGGGAGCATCAAAGTGAGGGCACTTCGCCGAATAGGCGGGCTTGATGACTAAATATCATCATAGAGAAAAATTGTGGTCATGAACAAAATCTGGCTTACTCTCTTCCTAGGATCTTTTTTATAAGCTTCTAGCGGTTAGCGTCTAGTATTTTATTAAATTTCCTAGAACCTAGCCGCTAGAAGCTAAACGCTTTCTACTACTACCCACTCGCACTTGTATAATGTTTTAGAGCAAACTTCCAGAACATTCTTGAGAAAATAAATAACCCTATGGCCAGACAGAAAGGCACAATAATATCACCTACAGTCGCCTTTTGCAGTAAAGCTTTCACAGGACTTGTGAGAATCACCATGAAAGGGAAAAAGATGATGTAGAGAACAATGCTCGTTCCGCGATACACATCTCCAGGATTTCGCATGATAGTGTTAAATGCATACAGTAATTCTGTCAAATTCGATAAATTCCCAAACCAGATTGTAATCGTTAAGACACTAAACCAAACAGAATAAAGAATAATAACAGAAAGCAAAAGAAGCGCCACAAATACGAAAAGCGAAGCAAATGTAATAGAAATCTGCAAAGACCAGAAGAGATAGCAAAGAAATATAACCCCTATTAAAAATCGTACAATACTTGTATAACTCATTTGTTGTAATGAGAGCAAGAACTGCGAATCAATGGGTTTGGTCAAAATTGCATCAAGTTTACCCAGATACACAATATCTGAGAACATTTGGAAATTTCTGGAGAAAAAGAAATAAAAGATACTCAAAACAATATGGTACGCTCCGGCCAATATTAGTAGTTCATTTCGTGTCCAGTTGAGAACATGGTCAGTTTTGGAAGTTAACAAGAGCATTGAAATAATGCCAAAAGAACTCCATGCAATATTAGCGATGATACTATTAAGGAGGTGCATTCTGAATGCAAGCAGATTTGAAAAGTTCATGCGCCATAGCTCGCGGTAAATTCTAAAGTATCGTTTCATTGTCCAATTGCCGAATACTTTCGTAGTCCAGCCCTCCATAACTGTATATAAATAAATCCTACTATACCAATCCAAAGAAGTTGGACGCCCATCATCCGGGTAAGTTCAATGAGAGGAAGCTGACCTTGTAATGCAATCACCGGGAAATAAATAACATACGCAAAGGGTAATGCATAAGCTACTCTTTCAAGCATTTCAGGATACAGCGTCAAAGGCATTAATATGCCACCAAATATCAAAATAGTCACTTCTAGAATTTCAAAGACACCCCGGATCTCAACAAACCAAAAAGCTAAGATACCAGCAATCATTTTTATTGTAAAAGAGAGAAGAAACGCAAGAAATAGGCTCAAAATCGTCAGGAAGAGAATTTGCCACGAATTGGTAAATTGCACTATGTCACTATAAAAAATCAGTATTACGGATAGCGTAAGCAGCCCCCATGTTACTTGGATAAATCTGTAGGGGATTTCATAAAAGAATTTTAACCAGTAGTATGAAAAGGGTTTGAGAATGTAGGGAGAAATATTTCCTTCTTTGATATCATGGACAGCTACATCTTGTTCAATATGTGAGAGCGTAAAGACAATCACAATGACCGTAAAAAGATAATATGAGGCAAGCCGGGGAAAATCCCAAATGCCATCGATAGCCTTTCCTCCCATTGTTGCCCCGTTCCAGAAGATAATCATTGTCATAGGAGGAACAAGATTGAAAAGGAAATAAACAAAGACCCTACTTCTGATTTCGACAGCTCTTTGGAAGTAGATGGAAATAAGCTGAAAATAGCGCATACTTATTTCTCCCTTTTCCGCTCAAATAGTTCACGGATGATATCCTCGATAGGTTGGTCTTCGATTTTTATATCGTCTACTGTCACTTCTCTCATAATCTTTGAGATGGTTTCTTGTAAGTGATCACGGGACACAAGTATTTTTAATTCTGGATACGTGAATGCTTTGACCTCTCCAAATTTCTTCACATCATGAGCACTTACCTTTTTGGACAAGGTAAGACTGACAATCTTTTCTGTCGCATGCTTTGCAATCAAGTCTGTGAGTAATCCATCAAAGAGTACTTTTCCATGATTAATGACAATCACTCTTTTGCATAACGCTTCTACATCAGCCATATAATGACTTGTCAGGATGATTGTAGCGTTATATTTCAAATTGTATTCTTTGATAAATTCACGCAAATTCTTCTGCATCACGACATCAAGACCAATTGTTGGTTCATCAAGAAAAAGTACTTTTGGCGTATGAATAAGTGCAGCCATAAGTTCCATTTTCATCCGTTGCCCGAGGGATAGATTACGGACTTGAATATGCAGAAAGTCTTTGGCGTGCAGTATTTGGGATAAATCTTCAACTACTTCATCGAATCGTTTGCGGGGAATTTCGTAAATTTCTCTATTGAGAACAAGCGATTCCATGGCAGGTAAATCCCACCAGAGCTGATTCTTTTGTCCCATGACAAGGGAAATCTGCTTGAGAAATGCATTCTTTCTATCAAAGGGATTGTAACCCAGAACCTTCACGTCACCCGAAGTCGGATACAAAAGGCCAGATAAGCACTTTAACGTCGTTGTCTTCCCAGCCCCATTTGGACCGATAAAACCGATGAGTTCGCCCTCATCAATCGAAAAAGAAACATCATCAACCGCGTGTACAAATTCATGTTTTCTTGCAAAAAGAGATTTCATAGAGCCCATGACACCAGGCTCTTTACGATACACTTTAAACGATTTCGCTAAATGGTTTACTTCGATGATTGGCATGTGATTAAGCGCCTAGCTTCTAGCGGCTAGGTTTTAGTGACTATTTATTGTTGACTTCCGGTAATAGAAGTTTTCTTCTCATTACATTTAACATACGTAAGACTTCTTCAAGTAACGTTTCACAACTTTGGAAAGATTTATATTCTGCTAATTGTAATTGCTTTGCTATGATTAGCTGCGTTTCGAGTTCGAGGGAAGATCCATAGGCAATAGAACAAGCTTGGCTATATTCTTTACGTGACTTTCTCCCATACCCTTCAGCAATATTAGAAGGTATAGATACAGCAGCGCGACGCATTTGAGCAGTAATCCCATAAAGCTCAGAATTAGGGAACATATTTGTAAGAATAAAAACTTCTTTTACAAGAAGTATAGATTTCTGCCATACAATTAGTTCCTTGTAGGATTTTAGATACATATTGATTTCTCATATAAGTATACTAAAATCTAATAACCAATTGCTATTTGCAAAAAGGTTTCTAAACGCTAGCCGCTAGAACCTAGACGCTATCTAATTGCTTTCTTTAGTGTCTTACCTGCTGTAAAACCTGGGGCTTTACGGGCTGATAAAGTGATGGCTTGTCCGGTCTTTGGATTTCGGCCAACGCGTTGCTGACGGCTTCTGACACTAAAGGTTCCAAATCCTGTAAGGACAACCTTTTCTCCACGTTTCAGCGAATCACGGATTGTGTTAAGGGTTGTTTGGACAGAATCACGGGCTGCTTTATTGGTGAGATTGGCTTTTTTTGCGACAATTTCAATGAGATCTTTTTTAGTCAAAGGAACTCACCCCCTTTCTAAATAATTGAGAGTTGCGAATTGAGAGTTGGGAATTCGTATATGGTAGAGGCGTGGAAGTTATAGTTTGAGGGAAAGCCAAATTTGAAAAATCGGTAAGCATGGGCAAAATAGTTGTTGAGCAAATCATTCGATTAGATTAACAATACAAGGAAAATGAGATATTGTCAAGTGTAAAAGAGGACTTAGAACTATACAACTGAGGTTTCAGGATAGACTGCGCGGAATTCTCTTATGGCTGTCACTTTTACTTCCCCTGGAATAGCAAGGGAACGGCTGACTTCTTCTTGGATTTTTCGGGAAAGAAGGACTGTTTGTGCATCATCGAGCTTACCAGGATTAATTATCACTCGAAGTTCACGCCCTGCTTCAAATGCATACGCATCAACAACACCTTCATAGTTCTTAGCAATCTGCTCCATCTCATTCAAACGCAGACCGTATTTCTCAAGATCTTCATATCGGGCCCCAGGGCGTGACGCTGAGATAGCATCTGCGATGTGTACGATGACTGATTCGACACTTGAGAACGGTTTGTCTTCATGATGTTCCGCAACTGCATTGATGATCGGTTCTGGGAAGTTGTAACGCTTTAAGAGTTCCACACCTAATTTGACGTGACTTCCATCTCCTTCAAGTACTTTTCCGATATCATGGAATAAGCATCCAATTCTGACGATATCGACATTCGCACCAATCTCTTGTGCGATATGTACGCCGATTTTTGTTTCTTCGAGTGTGTGCACAAGCAAATTCTGACCATATGATGTACGAAATTTCATGCGTCCAAGAAGCGGATACAGATCAACTGGCAAACTATACACGTGGACTTCATTTGCAAGCTGCTCACCCTCTTGCGCCATAATCTTCTCAAGTTCTTCACGGGTTTGATTCACAATTTCTTCAATTCTAAACGGCTGGACGCGGGTATCTTTTAATAATTTTTCAAGGGAACGGCGTGCAACTTCACGTCGTACTTGGTCAAACGATGAAAGTCTGATAATCCCTTCTTCATCCAAATCCACATCAACACCGGTTGCCTGTTCAAATGCACGGATATTACGACCTTCTTTTCCGATGATGCGACCTTTCATATCTTCATCAGCAACTTTGACAACTGAAACAGTGTATTCTGGGATGAAACTTAATGCGCCGTGCTTAAGACTATCAAGAACGATCTCTTGTGCTTTGGCATCTGCTGTTCTTTTGGCTGATTCTTCTTTGTCTTTGAGGATTTTTGCCATCATTTGCGCAGCATCTTTTTCAGTTTCGGCAAGGAGTTGGGTTTTTGCGTCTTCGACAGTAAGTCCTGAAATTTTCTCTAATTTTTTGACATAATCTTGACGCTTTTTTTCGAGGTCTTCTTTCTCAGATTCGAGATCCTCAGCCTTAGCTTCAATTTTTTCTTGTCTCTCTAAAAGCTTTTTTTCAAGTGTAATAAGGTCTTGGTGTGATACGTTTGTCATAGTAGTTTTGTCATGAGAAGATTATCAAAAGTTGATTCTCCATACAATACGTAGCAATACTTCTCTTGCTATTCTTGACTGTATTATACTGCACTGAGGATAGTTTATGCAACTCTCATCTCTTGGCCTCAAGTAATCTAATGAATTCTAAAGCCCTATTCTGTGCCCAATGCTGGTCTATATCCCCATACTTTTTCTTCGTCATAATGAATCCACAATGTCCGCCATAATCGGTAAGAAACGGTAGTATATAAGGATTCTCCTGAACGAGAGAACGCATAAAAGGTGCTGCTGGTGAGATTGGATCATCTTTGGCATGGATAATAAGGGACGGAACTTTAATAGAAGGAACTAACGGGAGAGCATCAGTCTGCACATTGAGCTCTTCATAGGTTGTAATATTACTGGCATGTCCCCATTTATGAATAAACGCATCAGCCCATTCTTTCTTATCTTTTACCCTTTTTAACTTCTCAATATCCCACGTACCGGGCGGATCAACTTTGGCACGACGCAGAATTAATTGTTTATATCCTTTGAGAAAAAGCCAATCATAAATAGGATTTTTATCAATATGCTCCCACGTCTCTTCTGTCGTTAAAGGGGCTGAAACAGCAACTGCCCCATGGAGATATGTACTGGCCTTATCACCTATTTTCCCCAAAGCAAAAAGTAAATTATATGCACCGGCTGAGAAAGCAATCACATAAATTGGGTTATGTCCCCACGAGGCAATCTCTTCAAATGCAATTGGCAAATCGTCAGGCATATAGCCAATTGATTTGGTGAGGTGAATGGTATCGCCTTCTCCGCGCTGGCGTAAATGAATCACGTTGTAACCAGCCTTATATAACTTAGCCCGCATCCCGCTACCGAAACGCGACACACGCATCTGCATATATCCTTCAAACCCACTTAATACAATAACTGTTGGCGTATTATCTTGGGTTTTTTGGAGTGAGCAATCAGCAGCGAGTTTGGATCCATCGGGAAGTGATATGAACCTCCGCTGTACAGGTATTCTCTCCAGCGTCATTTGCGGGACGACTGCTGAAATAACCGTTTGCATGTGCGGATTTTGAAACCATTTGGGTGCAATAAATGGATGGCTCTTCAGCTCGCGTTCAATAGCAATAAGTGAAGGGTGGGTATTACTTTTCGGGGTTTTCATCTTGTATTGTTTGGTCAATCGCTTTCTTAATTATATCCCATCCATAACCGCGCCGACCGAGGAATGCACCAACTTTTTGGTAGATAACATGGCGGGGCTCACCTTGCAATTTCGCAACGCGTTTGGCTATGATATTTCGGGCTTGCGTCAGTTCATCAGGAACATCTTCATTTTCTTCAGCGAGGACTTTTTCGATAATCTCTTTCTCTATCCCTTTTTGCTGCAGTTCCATCTGCAGCATCCTTTTTCCCCGTGGTCGGAACATTGCCCGTGATCTGATCCAACCTCTGGCAAAGCTTTCGTCATTAAGAAACTTCTGTTCATAGAGTTTAGCGACAATTGCGTCAATGATATCCGGATCAGCATTTTTCCTTTGAAGATAATCCCGTATTTCTTTCTCAGATCGGTTACGGATAGTAAGATAACGGTAGACAAGTGAGAAATACTTTTCAATTCGGTGCTGAAGATCCATTATGGAGTAATTATAGCATTACAATTAAAAAGAGCATTTTATGCATTGACATACGCATACAACATATATACAATGTATGCATTATGAGTAGTGTATTATTAACTGTCAAAACCGACTCTGAAACAAAGGCACAGCTTAAAAGTTTTGCCGCAGAGCTAGGCGTAACCAGTACCGCCTTTGTCAATATGGTTGTCAAGCAAGCATTACGAGATCGTCGTGTAGTGCTTAGTACTCCATTGGAGCCTACCCCTTATCTTGAAAAGATCATGCGTGAGGCCGATGATGATTATAAAAATGACCGTGACATAACGCATACCAACAGCCCTGCTGCTGCACTAGCCCACCTTGACGGCTTAATGAAAAAGTAAACCATGAACGTAGATTTTACAAAAGCGTTTAATAAGCAGTTTGAAAAATTACCCCAGAAACGTCAAGAAAAGGCAAAAGCAGCCGTAGCGTTGTTCTTACGAGACATAACAGCTCCATCATTACGTAACCATGCTTTAAAAGGTGAATGGCTAGGCTTTCATTCAATTAGTGCAGGTGGCGACATACGGTTACACTTCAAAGTTATTGACCAAGATACAGTACTCTTTGTTGCTGTAGGCAGCCATAGCCAGCTCTATAAATAGTCTATGAACAATGCAGTCTTAGGATATGCGAAACGGAGAGATCAGATTATTTTCAATAATTTCTTTGTTTATACCTTTCTGCTGTAATTCCATCTGAAGCACCCGCTTGCCACGGGCCAGAACATTGCCCGTGACGAATCCACCCTCTAGCAAATGCCTCATCATTGAGAAACTTCTGCTTGTAGCAGTCTCGCGACAATTGCATCAATGATATCCGGATCTGCATTTTTCTTCCCTAAATAATCCCGGATTTCCTTCTCTGATCGGTTACGGATAGTGAGATAACGGTAGCAAAGTGCAAGATATTTCTGAATTCGTTCCTGAAGATCTATAAGGCTATTATAGCACTGGATACTCTTCGCCTTTTTTCCTCGTTACTGCGTCAACATAATATCGTGCCTGTAATGTTGGACCGATATGACCCATTGCTTCAACAAATGAAATTTCGCCTCTATTATCAGGTGTTGCAGTTTGATCTATAAAATATTGCATACTGCTTCTTGAAATCGCCGTGTCGTGCTCCATACCTACCACTTTAAGATTAACGCCTTTTTCTAGAAGCGTATGGGTTGTTGTATAGACGCTTTTCGTAAGCATTTCTCGCAAAGAACTTCGTACTTCAGGTTGTTTTGCTAAGGTTACAAAATTGACTGCTGGTGCTTCAGGCAATTTATCGCCATCCACATAGCGCCCATCAAGTACGTCTTGCATTTGTCCTCCTAAGAGCTTTCCTCTCCTGCTGAATAATGTGTATGCTTCTTTTTGCTTACCAGCCTCTTTTGCAGCTTTTATTCCTTCGTCAATAGGTTCTACTTTTTCTTTAAGTTCTTCTGATAATTTGTCATAATTCCTATCTCTATCTGCAAACGGTAACATCTCATCAGGCTTTTCACCACCAAAAACAAATCGCATGGCGTCCGTTACTTCAGCAACTGACATATTCTGAGGTGTAAAAGCTGTAGCAACATTTAAAGCTCTGTTTTTAGGCCCACCCAAGGCTAAGTAGTTAGCTATAAATTTTGTTTCATGCACAGGACCTCGATCGAATCCACTTGAAGCCGTGTAATTTAGTGTAAGTCTTTTTGCTACGTCAGGATCATCAAAATAATGTGGATTCTCATCCAGAATCAAATTAATAGCGCGAGTACTTTCCAAGCTTCCCAATGAATGAGTTACAATCTCAACTTCTCTGCCAGCTTCTAGTTGTTCTTTAATAAATATTGCCTGATGCTCATGTCTTTTGGGATCTGGTTCATCCATTGAGATAAGTGAATTCATTACTTTGACATATGGAGAACCTGTAATCTCATGAAATGCATTTTCAATACCAACAAGACCATGATTTGCAGCCAAACCACCAGCGATAAATAAATACGCGCGCTTACTTCTGGGGTCACTATCTTTTGTAGGAGTACCTTCAGGTGTCCATAACTGTTTTTTATTAGGTACCCACAATCTTTCCGGATTTAATGGCATTGCAGAAGTATACTAAAAATAGAAGTAAAATTCAACTATGGGACTCTTTATTGGGGTCTTTGAGAGAACTTTGAGCATTACCTCTATTAACTTCACTATTTTCTTCGGCTTTTGTTTTTTTATCAAGCTGTGTTAATAATTCATCTGCCCATCCCATGGTACGGGGTTCCGCGGCGTGCGTATTATGATGTCCCAGGACACTGACAAAACCGTCTACAGTTCCAGGCTTACCATCTTTATCTATTCGTACTGCACCGCTCTGTTGCATGCCATCCATAGGAAATGTAGGATCATCAACAGCATGGATAAGTCCTACTTTCGCTCCTTCTTTCCGAATGTGTTCTAGTAATGGATCTATCTGAGAAAAACCTAATGCACGGGTTTCTGCTACAAATTGTAAAGGATTCCCCTTGACATAGTGAGCAACATTTCTCATTGCGTCTCCTGGAGAAAGTTTATCTACTTCTAATTGTGCAACATCAACTGCACGTTGAGGATCAGCAAGAACAGACTCTACGCGAGCTTTTATATCAGCATCATTATCACCGAGGGCATCAATATCATGATTGACAGGAAAAACTCCATCCCTTTCAAGAAGAACTTGCTTTATATTTCTTCCAGTAACAGCCAAACCACTATCTTTTCCAATAAGTCCTCCTGTCTCAACTAATACAAGATTCCCAACTTTGGTAGGAGCAAGATATTTTGCGAATACAGCATCAATACCTCCTCCTGAATGTCCTACAACATCGGCCTGATCAATATCTTTCATTTCTAAAAAACCAAGAATATTTAATGCGTGGCGAAAGGATTCACCTGCTTTTGGATAGTTCTCAATTAAGTAGTCTCCTCTTTTCTGAATATCATCAAGGTATGTGTCAACATCACTTGATGCTACTTCTTGTTGTTCAAGCCTTGTCCTCACAAGAGATTTATAGCTATCAAATGTATCAGTTATACTGTCACTTGTCCGGGGATGCGAAAAAGAAAGCACATGACGGCCTTTATGTGATAACATACGAAGCGATCCTTTGTATGCATCTGGATTACCAGTTATACCAGGTACAAAAAGAACAGGAAAGGGTTTATCTGGATGTGGGGTTTCGGGACGAATATCCACCATATCTGACTTACCGCCAAAAAGCAGATGTTGCTCCGGTTTATATTGGCTATCAAAATGTGAGTGAGAAAATTCTGATGATTCCATAAGGGTAGTATACTAAAAAATCTTGAAAAAGATTAGAGGTTTTCTGGAAGAGAGTCTTCGTCTTCACTTTCTTCACCACCTACAACGAGGGAAGCGCGGCCGTCTTTGTTTTCGGCCATGATTCTTTCGACGATTTCTTTTTGCATTGCTGGATTTTCTTTCAGCTTTTCAATTGTCGCGACTTTACCTTGTCCAAGCATTTCATCCTTGTAACGGTAGAATGCACCTGATTTGTTGATGACATCCATTTCAACCGCGACATCAAGGATACCACCTTCGCGGGAGATCCCGGCTGTTGAGATATCAAATTCTGCCATACGGAATGGTGGGGCGATCTTGTTCTTGACTACTTTTACACGGTGCCGTGAACCGATGATGCGATCGCCGTCTTTGAGGGTTTCGATCTTACGGATATCCATACGGACTGATGAATAGAACTTTAGCGCCATACCCCCAGTGGTCGTCTCAGGATTACCAAACATCACACCAATCTTTAGACGGAGTTGGTTGGTAAAGATGACGATTGTGCGAGATTTGGCAATCACTGCAGTCAGCTTACGAAGTGCTTGTGACATAAGTCGTGCTTGCAAACCCATGACTGAATCTCCCATTTCGCCTTCAATTTCAGCTCGAGGAACCAAGGCTGCGACTGAATCAACGACAAGGACATCAACACCACCTGAACGGACGAGACTTTCAGTGATTTCCAAAGCCTGTTCTCCTGTATCTGGTTGTGAAATAAGCAGTTCATCAAGTTTTACACCTAGTTGCTGAGCACGAAGTGGATCAAGAGCATGCTCTGCATCGATAAAAGCTGCAATGCCACCATGCTTTTGTGCTTGTGCAATGGTGGAGAGACAAACAGTCGTTTTACCTGAAGCTTCAGGTCCGTAGATTTCAATGATTCTCCCACGTGGAAGTCCGCCTGCACCGAGTGCTAAATCAAGGGGAAGAATGCCTGTTGAGATAACTGAGATATCTAATTTCTGTCCTGCTTCTCCAAAACGCATGATAGAGCCACGACCATATTGCTTTTCGATTTGATCCATCGCCATTTTGATGGATTCAAGCTTTTTTGTAGCATCACTTTGTTGTTCTACGGGAGTTGATTTTTGTGAATTTGTTGAAGATTTAGCCATGATTCTTACCTATTGTAACATTATCAAAATAAATTACAAGTACCAATTTCGGTTATTTTTTAATAACACGCGCATGTTTTATAAATAGATATGTTTCTATAGTAAATAGATTTATGTATAAATGCAAGTGGTAAAATATTATCAGGATTGCACGCAAAATATACTTTACATTGCTTGGGAGTTAGATACGGAACGTACGATTATTGACCTACTACTGGGGAGGCTTGTCTTTGACCTGCTCCACTTGTAGCGGTTGATGGGGCAGTAGCGCCTGTACCACTCACTGTGATGATTGTCCCTGTGCCACTCTTCATAACTGATTCTGCAACACCTCGTGCTGTCACAAGTGTTGTAGGAAGGAGTCCTAATTGTGATTGTTGTCCTGCTGTCCCAGCTTTTACAGTGAATGTAACTGTTGCGACAACTCCTGTTCCCTTAACTGGTGTACCATTTGGAGTAATACCAAAGGCATATGTGTATCTTCCAGCCGCAGGATCATTCTTATCAATCAAAACTGCTGGATTTGCAATCAACGTGCCAGGAAGAACTTTAACATTGGTCAGGACATTTGGATCATAGCCGAGTTCGAGCTGTACAGCTGTCACATCATTTTCTGATGTATCAATGGTTACCTGTGCTGTCCCTTGCTGGCCAGGTGCAACGGTAACTGGATTTGGTGAAAGAGCAAGGACCGTGAATGCAGGAATTGTTGGTTCAGGCTGCTGAGCTACACCTGTAGGTTGCGGTGTTGAAGGAGCATTTTGTTGTTGACCTGCACGCAATGCGACGACAAACAAAATAACAGTAACGACAACTAATCCAGTTATAAGGGCAAGTGTTTTTCTTGGCATACTCTATAACCATAGTAATACATTTTTTTAACCTTTTGCAATAGGTATTAAGTGTATCAAACATCAGGGTTTAGGGGTTAGGGTATAGGGTTTAGGGAAAATGGGTTTCATTATTACTAACCCCTAGCCCCTAAACCCTAACCCCTATATAATGGAGGTATGCTCTTCTTTCTGCTCTTTTTTGGATCGTTATTTGTGTTATTTCTGTTATCACACTCGTTGACGCGGACATTATCATTATCACTGTACCATTTGACGCATAGTAAGAAGTTAACTGTTCAAATCGTTGCATTTCTCTTTTTTCCAGGCACAGTATTACACGAATTAGCCCATGCTATTATGGCTGGCGTGCTCGGAGTCAGGGTAGGAACTATGGAGTTTGTGCCGGTTATTGAAGGTGACCGGGTAAAACTTGGGAGTGTGCAAATAGCCCAAACCGATTTTTTCCGCCGCTTTCTCATCGGAGCCGCACCGTTTTTTATCGGTACAAGTATTCTCTTGAGTATTCTCTTTTATGCTTCGCAGAATGATCTCTTCAATACTCTATGGATTGTTATTCTTATTGGGTATGTGGTTTTTGAAATCGGAAACACAATGTTTTCAAGTAAGAAAGATATGGAAGGAGCCATCGAGCTGCTTATTACGCTTCTCATATTACTAATCATTTTCTATTTCTTGGGTGTGCGGGTGCCGGCATTTGATCCAAATATCGTTCTTGAAAATGCAACAGTACAAGATGTCCTGCAAAAAGGGACATATTTTCTTCTAGTGCCGATTACAATTGATATTGTCATTATCGCAGTACTCAAATTCTTAAAACGCTAAATGCTTTGTCAAAAAGCTACTTTTACGCTACAATATGTACATGTCCAAAAACTTTATCATCGCAGTCCTCATCGGTATTCTTTCTCTTGTTATCTTTGCCTATTTCATCTTCGGCCTCGGTGGCGGCCCTACGTCCAATACCATAACCTCTGATGCTCCTGAAGCTATTGAACCTTCAACTACTGAGAATGTAAAGATTGAAGATATTGAAGAAGGCACAGGTCCTGAGGTAAAAAGTGGTGATACTGTTCTCATGCATTACACAGGAACACTTTCAGATGGGACAAAATTTGACAGTTCACTTGACCGCAATGAGCCATTTGAAACACAGATTGGTGTCGGACAAGTAATCAAAGGTTGGGATTTAGGCGTACCTGGTATGAAAGTTGGCGGCAAGAGAAAATTAACAATTCCTCCATCACTCGGTTATGGCGCACAAGCAACAGGAAGTATTCCTGCTAACTCAATCCTCATCTTTGACGTAGAACTTCTGGAAATTAAATAATTTCTTTTACGCGTTTTTTACACCTTTTGGCTCACACGCTCTACAGTCTTTTACATGTGTGACGAGCAAATAAACGCCCGCTACCCCAATCAAGATATAAAATGCATTAAGTACATCTGCATTGAAACCTAATATTTGCTGAATAAGATCGTATCCTACGCCATTTGCATTAGGTGGTACGATTCCGTAAATACCCAGATTAAGCGCACCGATAGTTACCAAAATAAATGATACAATGTGAAGCCATTTTTTAACTTTTGGACTCATAAATAGAAATCACCCCCCTTCGCCCCGCGTAGCTTTAGCGTAGTAGGGTCACGCTTCTCTATTTTTACTAAATAGTTCCAGTTAAGATTCTGGCTACGGAGGGGCAAGCCCCCTTCCTTTCTAGTCTACTAAGAAGTTGAATTTACAGTCAAGTGGGACTTTCGTGGAATAATACACTAATTTGGCAACTTCTCAAAAGGTTCTTCTTTGGCTTTTGGTTTGGTTTTAAACCGGAACCTTTGAATCTGCTGATTAAAGAAAGAGAATTTGAGTCTTTTGCCTGTCATATAACTTAACTGCTTTGCAATCTGGTACAGCAGCCAAATAATAATTGCCAGAAGAAATGCTATAAGTGTTTCGCCAGTTGTCATTACACTAGTATACATACCTTAGGGGTTAGGGGTTAGGGGTTAGTAAGATTATAAACTACATCTTGACCCTAGACCCTAGACCCTAGACCCTAATCTAAGCTATACTCAGATCATGTTTAAACATCTGAAAGATTTTGGTCATCAACGAACTGGCAAAGAAGCTGTAGGCTTTTATATCGTGTATTTATTGGCAACAGCACTCTCGGCAGCCATCATCGGTGCGTTGGCTGGAATATTTGTTCAGGAGAATGCATTTGAAGCTGGTGTGCAATTTGGGACAGTTATTGGCATACTTGTCAGTATCACGTTATCGTTTGTCATTCTTTCCAAGAAAGGGCTTACCAATAGCTATCTGTTACTTCTCCTCGCGCTCGGAGGCGGCTTACTTCAAATCGTTGGCGGCGGATTACTCAGTCTTATTGTCCCCGCATATCTCACCACAGTAAAAAAGAAAAGTTAATACACATACCTCGTGTATCCATAACCGCTATCAAGTCACTTGAGTTACATTCCAAGGACAGAAGTTTAATCTCCTCCCCCAGCTATGTCGTTACAATTTGACAACACACCAAAAGTTATGCATAATATTTCTTTATGTCTGAACGAGAAAGATCGAGAGATAACGTAACAGCAAGAAGCGGACACAATAGCCCCCATCCAAGACCGGCGGAACAGCTACCTTTATGGATGAGACAAATGGATTCAGGGAGAGCTACTCAAAGACCCTCCAGTAGTATTTACAGAAGCTATGGTAGCACGCTTCAAAACCCCTATAAGAAAATATGATCCTGACCAAATATGTGAAGATTAACTCGTATTTCCCAATGCTTCAAGATCAAGCATAATCTGATCAGCGTGCGTGACAGGATCAACGTCAGCATACTCTTTGACAATTTTACCCAATGGATTAATAAGAAACGTCTTACGTAGAACTCCAGGTTGTCCATCAAATTGATCATCAGCCCACGCTCCATATGCAATAGCAACCTCAGCTGATGCATCAGAAAGCAAAGGAAAGTTCAAATTATATTTATCTGCAAACTCTTTATGCGACTGCACAGAGTCCCGCGAAACCCCCAAGACAACAACTCCCCGATTTTCCAAAAGCTCATGAGAATCCCGGAAGCTACAAGCTTCTTTGGTACATCCAGGCGTGTCATCTTTGGGATAAAAGTACAGAACAACCCATTTCCCATGATAATAAATCAACTTATGTACTTCTCCATTTTGGTCAGGGAGTGCAAACTGTGTAGCTTTCATTGAACTATACTAACATATATCTACCTACAAGATAACTGCTAAATCTGCTACTAAAAGCGTATAATAAGCTTCAAATGCCTGATGATATACTACATAAATCAGACTTTCTCCTTTATACAGCACCCGACGGATCAGTAAAGGTTGAGGTCTTTTTTGAGGATGAGACTGTGTGGCTGACGCAGAAAAAAAAATGGCTGAACTATTTAACATAGATAGATCCGTTATCACAAAGCATATAGCAAATATATTTGAGTCAGGAGAATTACAAGAAAAAGGTAATGTGCAACTCGAACACTCCGCAACTGCTTCTAATATACCTCTTACGTAAACCCTAAAATTCGTATGCTATCCTCATGGTCTTGTGAAAGGAGGTGATTAAAAATGGATCAACAAAATCAACCACAATCAGGTGATACGCATGTTTGCATGGGTACATGCCAGGCTGTTATAACGGACGAACAATACAAAGGCGGTTTGACTGCTTGCGGTGCTGAGTCATGTGATATGAAAGGGCATCCTTTGGGTAAAGGGCATAAAGACGAAGCGACAGGCAAAAATGTTTCTGAGGAATAATTATTTCCCTTCGGCAATCTCTGCAATCGACTTTTTACTCACGGCTGAAAAGTCATATGCATTGGCATCGTAGTTCTCTTGGACGTGATCGTCTTTGTGTTTGATGAGCAGCCAACTGTTCTTGGGTCCCCAGCCTTTTGTTTTGACCATGGCAAATGATCCTTTCATTTTGCTGCCGTGCAAAACGAATTTGATCTCCCCCTTCTCCATCCCCTCCATCATAACTTTCTCTCCCCGCTCCCGGTCTGGGATCTCTTCACGGACACCCTTACTGATCTCTATCTCAGGAATGTAATAACCTTCGTCCCATATCATCACAGGTCCAGCACCATACTTGCCTTCAGCTATCACTCCTTCAAAATGGCGGTAATCCATAGCATGATCAGTCGTTGGCAAGGCCAAACGCTTAAAAGCATTATCCAAAGTTGGTCCTTTGGCAATTGCCCAGGAAGGCATGACACCATTTATTTCCAGACGGAAGTCATAGTGCAGATTGGTAGCTTTATGTTTGTGGATGACAAAGACTAAGTGGTCTTGTTTCATAGGTTTATTATATCAAATTTTCCTAAATTTTCTTTTTTTTATTTTTAAAATAATTCTTTCTATTGTACTTTTGACCGCAAAAGTACCAAAACTCTCAGTCGATAACTCCGCTCGCTAAAAATTATAATCCATTCGCTCAACACTCGGACTGCGCTTCGCTCCGCCTTTTCAGTTTTGCCCCCGCTCAGCGGGGTCGCTTATTCCTCATAATTTTCTTAACGCGTGCTCATATTCGACTGAACTACCATTCAAAATTAAATATAAATAAAATATAAAAGTTATATAAAACTTTCCGACAGTTCGGCAATTCTGCGCGGAGCGTTAAAAAAATCTTTGGAATGAAGCGTTAAATCCCGCGACGCGGGATAGCGGAATGGAGAAGATTTTTAGTGAGCACAGCCCTGCCGAAGAGCTTTGGTACTTTGTCGGCACAAAGTACAAGAAAAAGAATTCTTATATAAAATGAAACAAAATAAACTAATAAAAGAAGACTGATTCTGGACTTTGCCAGAATGACGAGGTGAAAGGAGATACTAGTAGACGTTAGCCATTACGTTATAATTTCCATTATATCTATTCCCTGCTCTTCAGCGCGGGAGAGGGCTCCGTCGGTGTTGCCGTTTTGGAATTCACTTCGTAATTCCTCAACGAACTCCTCTGGGTAGTCGATGTACTTTTCTTGATCTGATAAATCTTCGTAATTAATCATAGAAGAAAAGATTATACCATACATCCTATAAGCGTGCAAGTACTATATACGCCTCAGCTTGAATCAGATAATTTTGTACGTAGATCTTCTTCCTGATGACCTAATTTTATCTAAATCTCTACTCTATAAAGACCTACGTTCCATCCCTTTTATGGCAAATGAAACGTACTCATTTGACAAAAACTGTGCTTTCTGGAATGCTTAGTGTGGACGACTATGCTAGTTCTTCATCAAAGTCATGATCAATTGATCCTTGGAGCAGACACTCGCAACGTTGCCCTTCTTATGGTTGGTGGCTTTATTTTGATAAGTATCGCCATCTATTTCCTTCTCACAAGTTCGCAAGCTTTCACACCTGAACGTATTATTCCGGCAGCTCTAGGTATTATTCTCTTTCTTTCGCTCTTTGTGGGATATTACTTCTACAGAGTTTTTGGTGAAATCAAGTACGTTTTTGATAAGAAAACCAAAATGCTTACGATGCAAAACATAAGTATTTTGGGAACAAAAACAGATGCAGTACATTTAGACCATATTGATGGTGTAGAAACAAGAAAGATACCGACATACGCCTATAATGCTCATGCTGGCAATGCACATGATACCTATCACACAATGCACCAGGATAGTTTTTATTCAACTGTGGTGCTTCATTTTAAAGGCAAGGCGGAATATAATTTAGTACCAAATGCTGCTTATTTTTTCTTGCATCCTTTTAGTGGAGTAACTCGTGAAGTTGATAATACCCTCGCTCAAACGGTCGCGAAATTTCTTAATGTGCCATTAAAATAGCCAAATAATTATTTTTCTTTCTTCTCTTCAGGTAACGTTACGGGGTAATCGAGATGAGCCATTTGTTCTTTAATCTCTTCAATCTGTCCTTTTACTTCAAGAATTTGCTTGTGGAGCATTTGTCGGATAGGATTCGGTTTGGGGTTCATTGCTTTAGTATAGCATAGAGTTTTGGGGAGCTGGATTCACGCCTACGCGGGAATGACAGATAGATTTCTAGTTAATCATGCCGACGTGATCAATGAGGGGGAAATGGACTTTGACTTCGCCACGGAATTTCTCGGCTAAATTGCTTGAGAATTTGCCGAATTTGCCTGATTCAGATTTACCACAAAGGTTATTTTCCCAACGACGCAGCAGTGCCTGAATCTCAAGTCCTTTTTCATTAAATGCTTCCTGATGTGTTACGGGATCAAGTTCATATTCGTCGTGAACTCGTTTGAAGGCTTTAAACTGCTCTTCATGCGCGGATAACATATCTTGAACTTGTTGCTTATACTTGACCATAATCTTTATTTAATCTTGAGGAGTTCGACGTCGAAAATAAGTGTCGCAAAACCGGGGATATCAGGCTCAACTCCATATTTGCCATACCCTAAATCATGAGGAATCGTGAGTCTTCTTTTACCGCCGACTTTCATCCCGACAACACCGAGATCCCAACCTTTGATCACGTAACCAACGCCGATAGGTGTTTCAAATGGTTGATCACGGTCAACGGAACTATCAAATTTCTTGCCTTTCTTTCCAGAACCTGTTGGTTCTTCAAGCCATCCTGTGT
>JACDET010000062.1 GCA_013816255.1 Candidatus Levyibacteriota bacterium
CTCCGTCCTTTATATCTTTTTGTTCCATTGTTACACCTATTGCAGTACCGTTTGATAAGGCTTGTGCAGAAGCCACAGAAACCACTCCAAATAAGAAGCCAAGGACAAGCAGGAGCGCAGTAATAATTTTCATGGACGTACTCCTTCAATAGTACGGAGTATTGAGGCAAAATGTCAAGCTTGTAAGGGGGAAGTGTAAATTCGAATATCAAAGCACGAAATCCGAAACAAATCCAAATGTTCTAAATACAAATATTTAAAACGTTTTTGATTTTTGTCATTTTGAATTTTGAACATTGTTTCCCCCATTCGGGGACAGGCGAATTTCGGATTTCGTGCTCCGGATTTAAATCATCGTATCTATATCCTAGTATATCGTACTGATCTTCCTTTGCCTTGCGTAAAGAGAAGTCCGAGGGCTGTTAATTTGGCGAGATCGCGAGACGCTGTAATTTGTGATATATGAAAGATTTTTTGTACGGTTCTATTGGTAATGACAGTTTTTGGGTCATCAAGAAGCGTCATAATTGTTTTCTGCCGTTCATTTAATTTACCTATATGATCTTGTACTGGTAACTTAATACTTTGAGATAGTTGTGAGTAGGTTAGGTCGAGGTTTTGTGAAAGCGTTTTTATGTAATATTCAATCCAATCTGTAATGTTTTGTTTGGCAATTGCGGTTTGGTAATGTCCGAGAAATATTTTATAGTCTTCAGCCCATGGTTTTTCAAGAACGAGAAGGCCACGGCAATCAACGCCGCCACGATATAAAAATAAATAACTGCAAAGAGTTGAAAAGGTTTCAGCTTTTATTCCAGGTGGTAGCATGCTGCGGAAAAGAAGTTTGGCAATTGCTGCTTGGACATACGGATTATCAGAACTCACTTGCAAATATGACACGACTTCTTGTAATTGTTTTTCTGTTAGCTGCAATTTCTCGTCACCGATAAAAGCGTTCAGTGTCAGAATGTGTTTGACAGTCACTGTCTCAGGGTTAAGAATCCAATCTCTTTTGATATAGTCAAGTGATTGTTTGTATCCCAAGACAGTAGTTTGGATTGGATCACGTTTTTCAGGATTCTTCTGCATTGCGAAAACGATTTGATTTGAAAGAATCGATTTTATTTTCTCCCGCAAGACAGGAATTTCGGTTTGGGTTAATCCGTAATAAATACGGTCCATGGTCACGGCGAACTGTATCGTCAGTTCACGTTTAGGTTGCATAGGGTAGAGGAGTATTTGCTTGCGGGTTGCTTCAGCCTTTTCAAGATAGCGCAACATATATGGCGACACGGCGTAAACAATATTGAGCATAAGCAAAAAGTACTACTTATTGACCACCACGGTTGGAGAGCTCTCTAATAAAGAGATTATAGTCAATTGAGTTAACTGCACCATCATCAGTCAGGTCTGCTTGCACTGCATTTCCTCCAGAACAATTAGTCGCTGGTGATAAATCGCTATAGCAGCCCATCAGGATATTATAATCTAATATATTAATGGCATTATCGTTATTTGTGTCGCCTGTTACAAGCGTTGTCTTTGGTAGTTGATTTGCTGTTCCTGTGGTAATTCGAATAATTCCCGGAACAACCTCACGTAAAAACTGATTTGTTTTTACTTTCATGGTATACGTACCCGTTGTCATAGTAGTACCGGCGTCAATGACACCCTTAAAGTATCCGGAAGCTGTATCATAGGTAACTGTTCCTTGTTTTGTTCCAACCAGCGCGTTCTGCTGGTTATACAATTCAACAGTTATGGTGCGTTGTGGGTGTATGAGGACGGTGTTGCCTTTGCCAAGTGGATTTGCACTATCACCACCATTACCTAGGCCGTGTAGTGCCAGTGTCATACTTAATGTTGTCGTATTTGGTCGTGGTGTTGCTGAAGGTTCAGGTCTCACTGTGGGTTGAATCGTTGATACAGGAGAAATGGTAGGGGATGGCGCTCTCGTTGGTGCAATCGTCACTGTAGGTATAGAAGTAACTGGTGGTGTAATAGATGGAGTATTTGTTGGCCCAGCTGTAGTAAGATATGCATTTATTCCAAATTCCATTTTGGGACTTCCTGCTTCATGCGCTCCCATATCAGGTGCAGTACCAGCGAATCCATCATTAAAGTTGGCAAGCGCTTGTCCGTCATCATAGCCCGGGCTGTTCGGCGCTAACTGATACATCCCGCCCCGGCCATTGCTATCACCGTTGCCTGCAGCATAGAGCGGAAGTGCGAGAAGGAAATGAGCGCCGAGAGGTTTGTTATTCGCGTTCCGTGGGGACATGTCATAATCAAGGTCAGTATCGATGAATGTAGCCCTAGTATCACCGCCATAGGGACTTGATTTCGCATTGAATATATTATTTCTGGAGAACGTATTTCTTAGTTCACCGGCATCCTTCTGTGTCACGTAGAAGCCGTTTTGTGCGCCGCTGGCATTGGGCTGCACCAGGAGCGTGTTGTGGACGACCATGCGGAAGCCGCCGCCGCTTGCCTTTGGAGCTGCTTTTAGACTATCATCAATTTTGATAAATTCTTTAGGCTCATAGACTGCACGGCCACTATAGCCATCGACACTACTTCCTTTATTCTGACGGGGACACTTTTCGCTGCGGTCCATGACGTTTCGGAAAATATAGATTGGGCCAACTGATGTTGTCGCGTTACCGATACCGATAAAGGTTTTATCGATATAGTTGCCCCAAATCCGGACATTTTCATTACCGCCCTCAGATTCAATGGCATCGTCGGCGACATCGCTTATGATATTGCCGTTGATATCTGAGTCTGCGTCGGGAAAGCCGCTGGTTGAAAAGTTTTTATCATTGCCCATGCCGTCGTTAAAGAGCTGGTTTATATTACTGGTGATTTCGTTGTACCTTATAACATTGTTGTACGAACCTGCGGGAAAGCTCACACCGCGAACCCCATGTGGATGCTCAGTACTATCTGGATTCTCAGCCTCATTATTGCCCTCGCACCATAAATTAGCAGAATAATTGGGTTCATGAATGTTGTTTCGCTGCACAGTAATATGGTTAAAGGCGCCATCAGTAGTCGTGCCACCTCGTACGGCCGACCACGGATCAGTACCACATTTGCCAGGGCCTGCAGGACAATTCGGTCCCCACGCGCTGATATCATTGCGGTCAACAACGACATGATGCACATTATTTCTGAGCAGAATGCCATTCATACCGCCTTTGACCGTTAGGCCGCGTACAATCACATAGGAAGCATCGACAGCCACACCGTTTTGGTTGTCTGTCTTCACTGTTGAGGCAGTAATCTTGTCTCCGGGGTTGGCGGTATATAACACATACCCGTTTGCGTCGCCTCCTTGGGTAATCGTGTATGGTCCTCCTGAGGGAACCATGACTGTTCTAGCGATAGGGAGTTTCTCAGGATCAATCCACGTTGTTGTCGTCAGTACTGTTGTAGGCCCGCTCGCCAAGGTCAGCTTAACTTCGTATGTTGTTCCCGCCTGCAGCATCACAATACTGCCCCGATATTCCGGCAAGTTGTTATCAATACTTCGAGTATCGTACCAGAGCGATGTTGCGTCTTTCCATGTCGTATCTCCTTGCTTACGATATTGCACAGAGGCTTTATTTGTTGTTGATGCGCCAGGAGGGCTCCAATAAAGACCAATTGATTGATATGTAGGTATTGCAATTGCTTGTGGAATTTGTGCTTGCTGTTTTAGTAATTGTCTATCTTGTAGAGTAATAACTGTAAGAGGAATCGCCAAAATGATTATCAAAGAAAAAAGTACTTTTTTCTTTTTAGAACCTGTTGCACCAAAAATTTTCCTCCGTATTTTGTTCTGAAACTGCATACTCCTCTATAATAGAGTAGTGTAAGTTTGTTTAAGCTGTCAAGCTAACATATTAAAGATTTAAGCACTACGACAAATTCATTTACAAATCCGATAACATATTACCGCCACCCTCCAGGTGCAATAGCTCTGCACCTTTTATTATATTCAAAAAAGCCCCTTTTGGAGCTTTAGATGTACACCACCGTTTCGTTGCATCAAACCAAATGATAGATGCATTTGTCTCTACACTCAAGGAAGGCATATAGTTTTCCTACAAGTAGGATATCCAACGTAACTCTGATATTATGTCAATTATGAATAAACTACTCCATTTTATATCGAGTAATGAGGCAAAAGTTAAGGAAGCACAGCTTATTCTTGGATTTCCAGTTGAAGTAACGTCTTTGGATCTGCTTGAGATTCAAGGGAATGATATAGTGGAGATTGTAAGGGCAAAAGCATTGGAAGCATTTAAGCAAATTAATGAGCCAGTGATTGTGGACGATGTAGGTTTCTATATTTCTGCTTGGAATGGTTTTCCTGGACCATTAGTTAAATGGCTCTTAAAATCTGGTGGAAGTGCTTTAATTCTTAAAATGCTGCTAAACGAAACGGATAGAAAAGCAGAGTTTGTTTCTGCAATCGGATTTCATGATGGAAATGAAATACACACCTTTATAGGAAAAGTATCGGGAACAATTGCTCATCAACCAAGATCAACAAGAAAAGCTCCAGAACTGGAAACAATCTTTGTGCCAGATGGATACAAGAAAACGTACGCAGAAATGACACTAGAAGAAAAAAGTCAGCTCTCACATCGTAAGAAATCCTTAGAACTCCTAAAAAATCACTTGCAGACAAACAATGGATAAATTTTGTGCGGAAGAGGGGTTTTATTTTGAACCTCTTCTCACATTCTTAGCTCATTTTAACAAATTTATGAATATGTATCAATCAGCAGCAGCTCAAGAATTGGATAGTTCATAGACTTCACGGCAATTTATTGCCCATCTTGTATATTTGTCCTGTTAATAGTATAAAGTGCTTGTGGTAAAAGTAAAAAATAGCACAAAACTCGTTAATACTTTAGAAAAGACTGACAAACCTTTGGTAAATTCTTTACCTTGGGATGAGATAGAAAAGATTAGTAAAGAAGAACAATTTAGGAAAAAGTTCAGAAAAGTGGAACAGGAAACCTTTTTATTTGCAGCTAAGAAGGAACATCGTTCAGTTATTATCGAGTCCGCACTAAAAAGTTTGCAAAAGTCTGATCCTGATAATGCCACCTATGAAAAGGCTGCCTCGCTTGCTGATATTATGCAAGTTTTTGCAAAGAAGTTTGTAAAAATAAAATCAGGGAAGCGTTAACTTTATATTGAGTGCTTCAAGAATTTTGCTAAGAGTTTCTAGCGAGGGGTTTACCTCTCCACGCTCAATAACTGCATAATAATTTGTATTCAGTTTCGCTTTTTTAGCAACATCAGCTTGTGTTAGACCTTTTTTTTCTCTTGCTTCTCTTAAAATTTTCGCAAGTTCTTTTTTTGATAGTCCCATATCCTAAATTATACAACTTTTGTAAGATATTTGCTCTAATTTGATGCAAGTATGACTTTACAACAAAAAACCCCTCGATAATACTGAACACTATAAAGATCAGTTATAAAAGATTATCTTACCACGCTCTACCAATTTAGCGGATATGTTTTTATCTGAGGTTGTAAGTTCATAATAAGACTCTACCTTATCGTTTCTCAGGCTTTTAAAAGCCCCCGCATACATTTTATTATTCATAGGGTAAATTATGCTAATTAAATCATTAACAGGTGTGGTCATATTATTC
>JACDET010000029.1 GCA_013816255.1 Candidatus Levyibacteriota bacterium
GATCATATCAAACGCTAATTCTTTTTCCTCAACATTACTCAAAACATCGAGAAGATATCTGGCGTTAAAAGCAATTTCATTCTCTTCCCCACTCAACTTTGCATCAACCTTGACGCTATTCTCGCCTATTGCTGAAGATCCTGATGATACTGTGATGTGATCGGATGACAAGGAAAGTTTGATTATATTGGCTGAATCACGGGCAAAGACTGAGCAAATCTTTACAGCCTTTAATAATTCATCTCTCTCAAAACTGACACTGACTGAAAAATCTGAAGGAATGATCTTTTCAAAATTAGGAAATTCAGCCTCAATAAGCCTTCCTATAAGAATAGTATCTTCTTGTTCAAAAATAACTTGATTGTTTTTTTGTGACACATACATCGAAATATCTTTTGCGTCATCCTTGAGTGAAAGCAGTTCACGGAAAACTCGGGCCGGTATAATAAATGATGCACTTTCAGATGCTTTATTTTCGCTGGTCTTGTAGTGTCGTAACGATAGGCGGTAACCGTCTGTAGCGACGAGGAGGAACCCTTCGGCCTCTTTGCGGACCAATACACCAGAAAGAGCTGGACGGGTTGTGTCTTGACTTGCAGCAAAGACGACCGATGAGAATTCGCGTTTGATATCTTTTCCTGAGAGTGTTGCCAGTATTTCTCCTTTTTCTTCATAGAGCTTAGGAAATTCTTCTGAACTAATTGTTTGAAATGTACTTTTTGTTCGTTTTGTTTGGACTTCTAACGTATGTTCTTCAGCAGTCAACGTCAATACATCATCGGTGAGAGAGTTAATAAGTTCGGTAAAGAGTTTGGCTGGGACTGTAGTTTCGCCTTCCATATCTATCTTGGCAGGACAGTGTGCTTCAATACCAATCTCCAAATCTGTACTGCTTAATTTAATCTGATCATCTTTTGCTTCTATCAAAATGTTTTGTAGTATGGGTAATTGTGATTTAGAAGAGACGGCTTTATTAAGGAAAGAAAGTTTACTTTGGAGATTTGGGGTTAAGATCTGTACTTTCATATATATCTATCAGTTGTTGTAGTAGTGTATATGGAAATGTGGAAAAAAGCAATAACAGAGAGGCCATATAATTTTTAATTTCCAATTTCCAATTTCTAACTAAACTACAATTACTCAATGTTTTAAACAGTAATACCTTGAAAATTCAATGGAAATTGGAAATTAAAAATTGTTTTAATAGAACAACTTTTTTATAAAGACAATATTATCGCATCCTATATGATGAATAATCAGGGGTGGAATTAACCGTCTTAGTTTGTGGACAACTTGTGGATGAATTTGTGGATGAAATGTGTAGAACTCAAGAATATAAAATTGTCCCCAAGTTATCCCCGTAAAGTTTTTGTTATACCCATGATATCCTCAGTGACATCAGCCTTGTTTTCAACAAGCTTCCCTATTTTGTCCACACCATGCATAATTGTTGTGTGATCGCGACCTCCAAGTAAGTTTCCTATATCTACCAACGTTAACTTCAATTCCTTTTGGATCAAGTACATTGCCACTTGTCTTGCCCGAACCAATGCTGCATTTCTCTTTGGTCCTTTGAGTTGGGTTGGTTTTACATTGTAGTAATTGCAGACATAGTCAATGATGTCGTCCGCATGAAGATTGCGCCTTGTTTCAGCGACCATATTTCCTAATGCTTTTTGTGCCAATTCAATGGTAATCTTCTGATCTCCTGATGTTGCCTGCGTAATAACTCTGAGTAATAATCCTTCCAGACTTCTCGTGTCTTCGGCACGTTCTGCTAGGAAACTAATCACATCATTTGGTAGCTCGTGACCATATTTCTTCGCTTTAATCCCCAAGATAGCAGCTTTCAATTCAAAATCAGGTATTGATATATCAACAGTTAATCCCCCAGCAAAGCGCGAAGAGAGGCGTTTTTCAAGTTTTTTAATTTCATGTGGTGGTCTATCTGATGAAAGACAAATTTGTGAGCCGTTATCAATAAGGATATTAAATGTATGGAATAGTTCTTCCTGGACACGTTCTTTGCCTTCTATAAATTGAATATCATCAATAAGCAGAAGAAATGCTGATCTGAAGCGACGCTTCATCTTGGCAGTATCATTGGTACGGATCGCGTCAATAACATCATTGGTAAATTCCTCACTCGTGACATACAAGATCTTTTTACTTGGATCTTTTTGGTAGACATCATTGGCAATTGCGTGCATAAGATGGGTTTTCCCTACTCCAACCGGTCCATAAAGAAATAATGGATTATATGAGCGTCCAATGTTCTGCGCCACTGTTTGTGAGGAAACAAAGGCGAGCTGGTTACTTGCCGAAACTGCAAATGATTCAAAAGTAAAATCAGGCCGAACGCGGGTTAAATGTCCCACTGTTAACGATTTTGGCTGCGGTTTATCATCTGGAATAAAGAGTGGAGAGTTGTCAGTCGTTTCTTTTGTTGTGGGGAAAACTTTGGGGATAAATAGAAGGTTTATATCTTTTCCGCTTTGCTCACTGAGGATTCGTTTGATGTCGGGTGCAAACCTCTTCTGCAATAAATCGATAATCATTGTTGATGGAGCGGCAATTGTGGCAATGCTTTCTTCAAGGGAAAGAAGATAGGTGTTCTTAAAGAGTGTGTGGAAGTTAGCTTGGGAAACCTTTGTCTGCATTTCAGCAAGAACAATTTTCCATAATGCATCATTTGTTTTACTCATAGGGTCTTTACGTTATGCCATTTAATATTGTGGATAACTTTTTGTCAAGTGCCTATCGTGACAATTGACAGTTAACATTTGACAATTAACTCTCATGAGCGGAGCTTTTTAGAAAAACCACCAAGTTGCTTTGTGATACTCTCAGCTTTTGAAACATAACTTCTAAAGACTATTTCAGTAATAAGTTTTTCATTACATGCAATATCGAGAGCTGCGACAGTTTCGTTGATTGATCCAAGCGCATGTTCTACAAATCTATTAAAGTCTTTATCGGATTTTTTAGCAGAACCCTCAGCTATATTTAAGCAGACAGATAATGCACTTCTCCTCATTTGATCGGAAATCTCCCAGTGTTCTTTTGGAAACCTGCTTGTTAAGAGCATTATTTCTCTATAGTAAATCTTTGCATCTACATATACTGGGAATTCTAAAAAACGGAAAGTATTCACAGTTTCATTTATCCAAATTCGAGGTCAAATGTCAATTGTTAAATGTTAATTGTTATGCTATACTTAGGCTCATGGAAAAAATGAATCTCAAAGCCAGTAAGGTGAAGCGCAAAAGAAAGCATGGATTTTTGACACGTATGGAAGATCACAATGGTCAAAAGATGTTGAAAAGACGACGAGATCAAGGACGAAAGCGCCTTGCTGTTTAATACTGCAACGTATGTTGGCACAACCTCACCGTTTACCCGCGACAACTCGGCTTACACATGCTAAGTTTTATAAAACACTTCTTTTTAGTGTGAAATACACAAAGAATGATCTCACAGTAAGTAGGTTTGCTTTCCTTGTCAGAAAGACTGTTGATAAGCGCGCAGTTGCACGAAACCGTATACGAAGAGTCTTCCGGTCATGTATCGAGGAACAGCTTACAGCAATATATCCTGGCTATGACATGCTTTTTTTCTTAGAAAAAGGTATAATAGACAAGAAGCAAGCCGATTTATGTCAAATAGTACAACAGTTATTAAGAGAGCGAAAACTTATGAAATGAGGCATGTAGTTGTTTCGATGCTTAAGGGATATCATACATTCGTCTCTCCCCTCTTGCATCAAACGCTTGGTTTCAAAACAGCTTGCCGTTCCTTTCCAGATTGTTCAGAATACGCGCAAACAGCAATTACTCAACACGGAATTGGTCGAGGTATGCTATTATCTGTACGTCGTCTGATTAATTGTCAGCCATTTTTTAAGATATGAATATTTTCGACACATTACTCGTTCATCCGTTTCTCAACCTTTTGGTACTTTTCTACCAACTCTTAGTCTCCATACATGTTCCATACGCTGTTGGATTTTCAATCATTTTGCTCACGGTTTTCACACGAATCCTCCTCTTCCCTTTTATGCAGCAAAGCCTAAAGCAACAAAAAAAGATGCAGGAAATGACGCCTGAGATTAACAAGCTTAAGGAGAAATATAAAGCAGATCCACGCAAGCTACAAATGGAACAGATGGCACTTTTCAAAGCAAAAGGCGTAAATCCAGCGTCAGGATGTTTTTTACTCCTCTTGCAACTCCCAATCCTAATCGGTTTATACAATGTACTCTTAAAAGTCGTAAATTTAAAATCTCCAAACGACATTAACAGTATGCTGTATACAGAATCTCTTAAATTGAATCATATGTGGGATACCAGTTTTTTTGGTCTGCCGTTGGGGCAAACACCGGCGCAACTTTTACCTTCTGTTGGTGTCGGTATTTTCCTCGTCGCGGTTATAACGGGAGTAACACAGTTCATCCAATCAAAGATGATGACTCCTACCAGTGCTGAGAAAGATAAGCTTCCAAAGAAGAAAGAACCGGACTTTGCAACTGTTTTCCAGACCCAAACATTGTATCTTCTCCCAATCTTTGTCGGCTTCTTCGCACACACGCTTCCATTTGGTCTATCTCTCTACTGGAATACTTTGACGATTTTTGGTATCATACAGCAGTACACAGTTGCTGGATGGGGTGGCCTTGCTGATTGGCTTCCAGGACAGAAAGAAAAAAAAGTCAGTAAATTTAAATAATATGGAACCAATTAACTTAACAGACGCAGAACGAAAAGAAATTGAAGGATTAATTGAAAAGCTCTTTGTGCTTTTAGAAATCGAAGGAACGTTCACACTTGAAGAGCACGAAGATATCCTCGACCTCATGATGGAAACCAAAGATTCAGGAATGGTTATTGGTTATCACGGTGAAGTTCTCGAATCTCTCCAGTTGATCCTTTCTTTGACCATCGCAAAGAAGCTTGGAAGATTTGTCAGGGTTTCAATTGAAGTTGATGACTACAAGAAGAACCGCACTGAGTATCTGCATAACTTAGCAATCCAAATCAAAGACAAGGCACTCGCAGAAAATAAAGAACAAGTTCTCTCTTCTTTAAAATCTTGGGAACGACGCATCGTTCACTTATTCCTTCAAAGTGATGAACAAGTCACCTCAGAATCACAAGGTGAAGGAAAAGAGCGCGTTTTGGTCATCAAGCCACGCGACTAAGATCGAATCTGTCCTCCTTGCCCTACTCTTTCTTTTTCTTCCCACACAGTTAACAAAGCATTTTTGGCCGCAATTCTCCCTTGTCACCGGTATCCGAGTTGATTATCTTTCCCCGACTATATATGTGACCGATATATTAATTGGTTTGCTGTTTGTGGTTTGGTTATTGAAACTTGTCATTGCGAGGAACGAAGCAATCCCTACTAGAAAAAGTTTACTCGTACAAAAGTATAGATTGCTTCGCTCTGCTCGCAATGACAGGTGGAAGTATATTTTCGGTTTTTTAGCTTTATTCTTTCTGTCAGTAAATATCATAAGCGCCGAGCGGATTGGGTTAAGTCTGTATTATTTAATAAAGTTATTTGAATTTAGTTTTCTCGCTTTTTATATTGCACAGAACATTCAATCGACATTTAATCTAGCAACTATGGCGTTGCTTTTTGCCATTAGCTCCTTCTTTCAATCACTCCTCGCATTGCTCCAATACTTTCAACAAGGATCACTCAATGGTTGGCTCTATTATGTCGGCGAAAGAATGTTTTCAGGTGCAACCCCCGGCATTGCCAATGCTGACATCAATGGTGAACTTATTCTCAGACCGTACGGGACATTTCCGCATCCCAATGTTTTGGCTGGATATCTCCTGATTGGCGTGATTATTATTGCTTCTTTTCTCATTCCCCGCTCGCAAGGTTTTATTAAATACTTTGGAATCTTCACAATTATCATGAGTAGTATTGCTATTCTGCTTAGTTTGAGTCGGGTGGTTATTGGATTGGGCGTTCTACTTGTGGTAGGGTTAATCATTTATAAAATTGTTAAACGACTTGTCATTGCGAGGAACGAAGCAATCTCTACTAAAAAAGGTTTACCCATGCAAAAGTATAGATTGCTTCGCTCCTTCCGCAATGACAAAAAGAAGAAAATCGGTATTGGTTTATTGATTGCAGGTGCGCTTGATTTGATACTTTTTATTGGAGGACTAGCCTTTCTCCAAACAGTCGGTTCCCGTTTTCTGCAAACATCATTCTTCGAAGAAGCGTTTACCCAGCGGAGTGAGTTGATTGATAGTGCTCTTATTCTGATCCGCACCAATCCTTTAGTTGGAGTTGGTTTGGGGCACTTCATCCCCTCTCTGTCTCCACTACAGGAGCCTCTTTCCTTGGGACTCTATCTCCAACCTGTGCATAACATCTTCCTATTAATTGCTGCTGAAACAGGTCTCATTGGACTTGGTATCTTTTTGCTATTTCTTGGACTCACCTACAGCACTCTCATAAAAAACATTTCGTTGTCTCCCCTTTTACGTTTCGAATTTTTAATTTTTAGTCTACTTCTTTCGATCATTTTAATTCTCGGCCTCTTTGACCATTACTTCCTCACCCTTCAGCAAGGACAATTGCTCTTCGCTGTCATCCTCGGTCTTTCTTGGGCAAAACTAACCCTAAACCCTAAACCCTAAACCACCCTGCTATACTATTCCCATGCAATTAGTCCTTCCATCAGTTACGTATAAAAAGTCTTTTCTTGAAGCGTTGCAGGAATATCAGTCGGTTAAAGCAGATGATCGGCTGGATATTTATGAACTGTCTCTGCTCGGTTTGCAAGCAGATTTTCCAAAGTATATAAAGAATCTTCTCTCAGAATCAAGTGGAAAAAACCTCCCCCAAGGGTACGTCCCGCAAACAACCTATTGGCTTATTGATAATGATGAATTTATAGGAAGGCTTTCAGTCCGTCATATGCTAACCGATTCTCTCTTAAAGTTTGGTGGCCACATCGGATATGACATCCGTCCAGCAAAAAGGCAAATGGGTTATGGAAAAAAGATATTAGCACTCGGATTGGTGCGCGCCGAAGCTTTGGGAATTGAGAAAGCGTTGATTACTTGTGACGTTACCAATATTGCCTCCAAAAAGATTATTGAAGCAAATGGTGGAGTCTTTGAAGATAGTATAGACATGGGAGAAGACAACCCCCGAAAGCTGCGGTATTGGATCACACTTCGTTAAACGCTCCTTTTCCCTCCTATTCTTCGAGCGAAGTTTAAAAGCGTCGTGGTTCTCGACTGCGCTCGAACAAGAAAACTAAAAAAGTTTTGTTCTCTTTGCTATAATCCACATATGGCAAATGATCAAAAACAGTTTTGGAATAATCGTCATGAGCTTGCAAGCCCTGCGCATGTTCTTGCCAATGGTGAGGTAACCGCTTTTGCTTTAGAAGTGCAAAGCGTTATCTCTCCTCAATCTGTAATGCTTGAAATTGGATGTGGTGTTGGGAACGACTCCTTATACTTTGCATCTAAAGGGCATACTGTAGTGTCGACTGATTTGTCAGAGGTAGCTATCAAGAAAAATAAAATCAGAAATAATGCAGATAACGTAACATTTCAAGTTTTGGATATTAGTAGGCCAACTCCATTTGAAGCTATGAAGTTCGATGTCATATATGCTCGGTTATCTCTCCACTACTTCTCAGACAAAGTAACCAAGCAGATCTTTAAAGAGCTTTCAAGAGTGCTCAAGCCAGGTGGATATCTCTGCTTTCTCTGTAAATCTGTAGATGATACTTCATACGGAAAAGGGGTTGAACTAGAGAAAGATATGTTTGAAGATGCAGGACATGTTAGACACTTTTTCAGCGAGAAATATGCTTTAGAATGTTTAGGAAAAGATTTCGCAGTGGAGCTACTCCAAAAGGGTGAAGAGCATTTTTACACGAGAGACTCAGCATATGTGAAGGTAATTGCGAAAAGAGTATAAAGTAAAACTGCTATCACGTAAAACTTTTCTCAACCCTCTCTGTCATTCCCACGCAACTGATTCTGGACGCTGCCAGAATGACGGACATTAGTACCCTTTCCACCGAGTTAAAGTTCAGTGCTCTGAAAAGTACACGAATGTCCGCAAGCAGGTAATTTGTTCTTATTATTTTCGAAATCGGTTTAGGTCGCCAGATCGACCAATTGTACGAAAATTACGCGAGTGCCAAGTTCAAAATTATACCCGTTAGACGTACGGCAGAGGTTCAACTCATGTGTCTTTCGAATAATCCTGTAGGAAATAACCCGTGTGAAAAGCACCTTTGTGAAACTATATTTTCATCCTCTCTTTTGCATGCCCGTGTTACGTAGTATATGATAAAAGTATGGAACCCAATCGTCCCCATTTGATTACAAGTGAAGAAACAGAAAAGCTTCCCATACTAATAGTCGATAAAAAAGGCATGATTGGTACAGCTCTTGCCAAGAAACTGTGTGACCAATTGCTCGTAGTCTTGGTTACAGCAGCTCCGGTTGATGCGCATGAAAATGTCATTCATATCCCCCATCATAAACGCGTCCCAACTATTCCCGACAACCTCTATTCCCACATCTTCATTATCTACAACGGAGAAGCTGAGCTTTTGGATATGCTTTCAGGGTTTGTGGATAAAGCCCGTGAGTCAAAAGGCAAACTCTTCCTCATCATGTCTCTTCTCACGAGCAATATTAAAATATTCTCGTTTCTTCACCACCAGGCTTTTCAATCAGTCCAGATTATCGTTTATGGTGAGACGTTCGGGCCTGGGAGTACAGAGCCCAATGAAACCAATTTTTTTATCCAACAGGCCCGCAATTACGGTAGAATTGAAATCCCCAATACAGGTCTCGGTAAGCTCTATCCTATTCTCTTTAATGAAGTGCTCGCTGTAACTGTCGCCTTGGCTTACGGCTCAGTTCAGCATAAACGCATAGTCCTGGCATTCCCCCATCATGCGTTTACACAGATTTCTGTCGCCCGTCTTTTGCAAAAGCTTGATCCAATGGTGCGGACCGATTTTAAAAAGAGTAAAAACCATAGCCGTGAATATTATGTCCCGCAAGGTGGTGAATATTTCTACCCTGATTACAATTTAGAGAGCAGACTGCGTCAAGTCGATTTGACCCGCAATCATACAAAGTCGACAATCCCACAGAACAAACTTAAATTATTTATTCCTGATCCAGATGCTCGGAAAAAACGTTTGGCAATTGGTGCTACGCTTTTGTTCTCATTGTTTATCGCGCCGATTATTGTCACGTTCTTTTTAGCCATTGTTGGCGCTGGGCTTCTCAGCCTATCCATTTCTCAGGCAGAAGCTGGGAAGTTAGACAACGCACGGCAATCAGCAACTCTTGCGCAATCTGCTTTCAGCGCAACAGGCGAGTTACTATCAAGCTTGGTTCTTATCGCAACAATTTCCCCACAAGGACAAATGCAGGTACGTGAGCGCGTGCAAATTGGGAAAGAAGTTGTTGCGGCAGAACTTGAGATTCTCCGGGCAGTACAAGTCTTACAAAATATTAGTGCCAAGAAAAGTCTTGATCCCAAAAATGATTTTTACCGTGCATTGGCGACACTGAAGAATACCTTAATTACTGTCCAGAAAATGGAGGCAGAGGATCGTTTGCCCCAAGTCGTTATGCAAAAGCTTGATCAATATAATGGAATACTCCAAATCGTTGAAGGGACAATAGATACATGGCCGGCACTTTTTGGATTTGAAGGGAATAAAACATACTTAGTTCTTTTCCAGAACAATATGGAATTGCGGCCGGGTGGGGGATTCATCGGTTCGTACGGCATTTTGCCTGTGCGAAATGGTCAGATGGAAAAGCTGCAAGTGTATGATGTGTATGACGCTGATGGGCAATTGAAGCAAAAGATTGAACCGCCATATGGACTGAGGAGATATTTGGGTGCAAGCAATTGGTATCTACGCGACAGCAATTATGAACTTGATTACACAAGAAATGCAGTACAAGCTGCACAATTTCTTAAGCTTGAAACAGGACAAAGTGTTGACGGCGTTATTGCAATTGATACAACCTTCTTAAAAAATCTTATTACGGTTTTGGGAAAGGTTGAAGTGAAAGACTATAATGAAACCGTCACAGCCGAGAATTTTTATCAGCTTACACAAACCTATGCTGAGAAAGATTTTTTTCCTGGCTCTACGCAAAAGAAGGATTTTCTCAAAAGTCTTACCAGTGCCATGACGTCCGAACTTTTGGAGAAAAAGAACTTTTCCTATGAAAAACTTTTACAAGGGACTGAAAGTTCGATCCGCCAAAAACATCTGCTTTTCTCTTTTCCCGACGAAGGAATACAAAATGTTTTTGCGGTTAATGGATTGTCCTCGTCATTGAAAGACGGAAGAACGACTGGCAAAAATACGTTTTTGGACTTTTTCAGTGTGATGGACGCCAATGTCGGGACGAATAAAGCGAATTATTATCTAAAACGATCAATGATTCAGCAAGTGGCATTTGATGGGGCTGGTGGGCTTCAGGTGACGACAGATGTGTCTTATGTAAACAGTAGTACGAAGGATAGTCAGTTCGGAGGAGATTATAAAAATTATGCACGGTTTGTTTTGCCTGCAGATGCGGTCTTGCAGGGGATTGCTTTTGATAATGTGCAACAGACAGTTGTCCCGGCAGTTACCGATGCAGCTATCTACACTGACCCAAGTTTCATTCCTCCAACAGGACTGGAGGTTGAGCAAACGGAGTCGTTTGACAAAAAAGTAGTTGGATTCTTTTTTATCGTACCAGCCGGCATGACCAAAACCGTTAAGCTTACCTATACGATTGCAAACGGGGTAAATCTTCGCGAATCAGCATTCACCTACAACTTACGTTTATTCAAGCAGCCCGGGGCAGTGGAGGATCCCTATACACTGTTTCTGTCCTATCCAAATGGTTTTAAGCCAGTACGCACTGATAAACGGGGGACTGATCTGGGGGGGAAACTTGTCTATGATTTGAAGTTCTCTGAAGATACTGATTTTGTGATTTCTTTTTCAAAGAAATGAGTCTCTCGTCATTCCGGCCCCGACTTGTCGGGATCTCGATTCGATCGGGGCTTGTCCGGAATCAGTCAATTGATCCTGGACTCCGCCATGATGACGTTATTTTAATGCTTCAATCCCTGGGAGGGTTCCATTCTCAATAAATTCAAGCATCGCACCGCCACCAGTTGAGATGTGGGTGAGTTGGTCTAAGTATTCCTTTTTGGAAATTGCAGACAGTGTATCTCCTCCGCCAACAACTGAGATTGCTTCATCATTTTGTGTAATCGCGTAATAAAGGAAATCAGTACCTCTTTTGAATTCTTGATTCTCCATATAGCCAACAGGTCCATTCCAGACAATCGTCCGAGCCTCGTTGATGATAGCTCCAAAGTCTGCTTGTGTTTCAGGACCAATATCAAGTGCAAGGTCTGTAGCTTTCATCTCTTCAACTTTTCTGACTTCACTCTCAGTACTGTCCAGATCACGCCCGACGATAACGTCTTGTGGGATAACAAGATTGGTATTCTCTTTTTTTGCGTGGGCTAGAAGTTCGCGGGCCAATGCCACATCTTCATCAGACACCAAACTCTTTCCAGTCTTTAATCCTTGTGCAGCCAAAAAGGTATTTGCCAAACCACCGCCGAGAAGGACATAATCTGCCACACTTGTAAGCTTTTTAATAACCTTAATCTTGGTTGAAATCTTCTTCCCACCGATGATCGCGACAAATGGCTTCTTCGGATGCTTCATGATTTTGTCCAAGATAACAACCTCTCGTTTCATGAGCAAGCCACCATATGCAGGTAATACTTTTGGAAGACCTACAACAGAAACCGATTCACGGTGGGAAACACTAAACCCGTCATTAACATACACTTCACCATATGAGGCTAGTTGTTTGGTAAATGCAGGATCATTTGATTTTTCTCCTGGATAGAAGCGGATATTCTCAAGCATAATAATTTCGTCTTCTTTTTGATTTTTAATTTGCGAGTCATCCTTCTGAAAGTCTTCTACTAAAATGATCTTGTGATGGGGAAGATATTGATGTAACCGTTTGGCAACAGGGGAGAGGGAATCCGAAGCACTTCTTTTCTCAGGATCTCCGAGGTGGGCCATGAGGATTAATTTGTTGTGATGTTTGAGAAGATATTCGATTGTTTCGACAGATTGTTTGATTCGTGCGTCATCAGCAATTGAATGATTTGGGTTGAGGGAAACGTTAAAGTCTACACGGAGGAGGATGGTTTTATGAGTGAGGCCGACTTCATCAATATAATTCATTCTGTCTTCATAATATACTACGTGAAGACAGAAAACAATTGACTGTATCTCTAGCATTATAATTTGTCATTCCCGTGAAGGCGGGAATCTAGCTCCAACTGATTCTGGACAAGCCAGAATGACGATTTCTAGATTTCTTTTCGCTAAAGTTACGAGGAACAAGACGGAAGCATATACTCCTATTTGCAAATTGAAATCAAGGTAGTATACAATACTTCCATGAATGCATCTGTTCTTGAGGCTTCGTATCCGATTTCTTTTCAAAAGAAAGAAGCTGAGAAATTGGGTGAGTATCTCCGACAGCGCCAATGCGTCAATCTTATCGGCATGAAGCGTGTCGGTATCAGTAATTTCCTCCGCTTTTTCCTCAATCATCCAGATACAATTCCAACCTACATCAATCAAAAAGAAAAGCATCTTTTTATCCCAGTAGATCTCAATGACCTTGTCGAGCAGGAGATATATCCTTTTTGGACGCTAACGTTGAAGCGTATTGTTGATGTTGCTGATCAGTCGGATCTTTCACCGGAAGTTAAAGCCAAAGTGAATGATCTTTTTGTCAAAAGTATCCAGTTTCAAGACTTATTCATGGTGATTGATAGTATCCGCCATGCATTGGTTCTTATTGGGGAAAATGGTATGTATCCAACGATTTTCTTTCTTAGATTTGACCGGCTGAAGGATAAGTTTAATCCTTCCTTCTTTGACAATCTCCAAGGTTTGCGTGATGCCGCGAATGGTAACCTTGCGTATGTCTTTACTTCATATAGAAGCTTGGTTAGCATTTTCCCTGAAGCACGGGCTAATCTTTCAGTTTTCTCTCAAACAATGTATGCTAAGCCCGCCCACGAAAGTGATATGCGGATTGTCTATGATGCATACAGGAAGCGTTATAAATTGACGCTTCAGCCACCTATTGAGAAAGCTTTATTTGCAGTCATCGGAGGCTATATGCAATATTTACAATTGGGTCTTATTCATCTTAACGAAGTAGAAAGCAGTACGTTGAATACTGAGAAAGATATTCTTGAGACGCTCCTTTCTGATGAGCGGATTGTTTTGCAGTCAGAAGAATTATGGGAAAGCTTGCATGTGGAGGAACAAAAAATACTTATGCAAGTTGTAAAGTCGCAACAAGTTGATGCTCTGGAGCAGGAAAGGGGAAGATACCTTTGGGACACAGGGTTTTTGGTGGGTGAAAAAACGCTAAGCATTTTTAGTCCGCTTTTTGAAGCATATATTTTGCATTTAGAACATGATGAGAGTAAAAAGAAAAAAACTGCGCATTTGACCCGCAAAGAGCATCTTCTTTTCACATTACTCAAAGAGCAATTGGGAGAGATTGTGGAACGGGAAAGTATTGTCGAAATTGTCTGGCCAGAGTCGCAAGAATTTGGTGTTTCAGATTGGGCAATCGATCGTTTGGTTGCAAGAGTACGGCTCAAACTTCGAGAACAAGACACTCCATACGAAATTCAAACCATCCGCACCCGTGGATACAAATTAACACCGCTCAAAGAATAGTATTGTCATATCCTTTTGTCATCCTGAAACCCTCCTCCATGGACAAACGAGTTCAGCATGACAGAGTTTTTCAACCATGCTATAATTAGCCTCATGGATAAAGCATATAATCACAAAATTGAAGAGAAGCATCTCTATGCGATGTGGGAGAAAAATGGGTACTTTAAACCTAAAAAGAATCCGAAGAAAAAACCATTTACTATTCTCATGCCTCCACCAAATGCGAGCGGCAAAATGCATACAGGAAATGTGCTCATGATTGCAATCGAAGATCTTTTAATCCGTTGGCACCGCATGAAAGGTGATCCGACGCTATGGATTCCTGGAACAGATCATGCAGGGACGGAGACGCAAATTACGTTTGAGAAGCAATTGAAAAAGCAGGGGAAATCACGATTTCAGTATAGTCGGGAAGATCTGTATAACGAGATTTGGAAATTTGTTCAGGACAATAAAGGGCAAATCGAAGGCCAGATGCGGGAAATGGGGGCAAGTGTTGATTGGAGCCGCTACCGTTTTACTCTTGATGATGCGGTTATTAAAACCGTGCATACTACTTTTGACAAGATGGTGAAAGATGATCTGATTTACCGTGGCAACTACATGGTGAACTATTGCCCAAAGTGTGGCACAACCTACTCAGATGTTGAGCTCAAGCATGAAGAACGTATAGACCCACTGTATTATATGAAGTATGGTCCGTTTATTCTCGCTACTGTCCGTCCAGAGACCAAATTTGGAGATACAGCTATTGCTGTTCATCCTACGGACAAGCGCTATAAAAAGTATGTAGGAAAAGATATTGAGGTTGAGGGACTTAATGGGACGTTTACGCTTAAAGTCATTGCTGATGATTTCGTTGATCCGAAGTTTGGAACAGGTGTTGTTAAAGTGACGCCAGCACATGATAAGAATGATTATGAAGCAGGACTTCGGCACAACCTAGAAGTCAAACCAGTTATTGATCTCAATGGAAAGCTTAATGAAAAAGCTGGTAAATATGCAGGATTGAGCGTCAATGATGCCCGAAAGAAAGTCGTTCTTGACCTTGAAGAAAAAGGGCTTATGGAAAAGATCGATTTGAAGTATCTCCATACTGTTTCTTTATGCAAAGCCGGACATGCTATTGAACCGATGGTTCTACCTAATTGGTTTGTCAAAGTAGACGCTCCTCATAAGTCGTTTAAGAAGCCTGCGTATGAGGCTGTAAAAAAAGGTAAAATAAAGATTTTTCCTAAATGGCGTGAAATAACGTATCTGCGCTGGATGGAAGAGATGCGGGATTGGCCAATCTCAAGACAAAATGTCTGGGGTATTCGAATACCTGTTTGGTACAAAGTCGCAGATAATCTCAAAGTGAGAGTGCTGTTTAAATATAATGAGTTTAATGTAGCTGGTGAAATAGGGGAGTTAATGCAATCGTCAAAAGATGGTGCAAAAAGAATTATCACAGGTGATCAAGAAAAGATTGCTGGGAGTGATGGTGGAACAAAAGCTTTTACACTCGCTGAAATCAAACAAGGCTTACAGCGTGTATTTCCACTAGTCGATTCGTCATTTGTTGTCGCAAACGATTCACCAGGTGACGAATTTATACCTGAAACAGATACCTTTGATACGTGGTTCTCATCAGGGCAATGGCCATTAGTTACGCTCGGATATCCTGATGCAGATGACTTCAAAACCTATTATCCAACGAGTGTTATGGAAACAGGCTGGGAAATTATTAGACTCTGGGTTTCACGTATGGTTATGTTTGGCTACTATCTCACGGATAAGCCGCCATTTGAATATGTCTATCTGCACGGTATGGTCCGCGCTATTGATGGGCGGAAGATGAGTAAGAGTCTTGGTAATGTCGTCAATCCTGAGGATTATGTTGAGCAGTACGGCGTAGATGCTTTGCGTATGGGTTTAATTGCGGGTACAGCCAATGGCAAAGACTTCAATTTCCCTAAAGACCGTGTCATTGCTTACAAGCACTTTGGCAATAAGATTTGGAATATGGGTAGATTTATCCTCATGATGCGCGAACAATCTGAAAAAGAAGTTCCATCATTTGCAACCGTTGATCAAAAGAAGTTTACAAAAGAAGATAAAGCCGTTTTGAAAGAGTTAGATGCATTAATAAAGAAAGTCGATACTGAGCTTGAAAAGTTCAGATTTGCTGATGCAGCTGAAGCTATCTACCAATTCATGTGGCACACAATTGCTGATAAATACATTGAACAGGTTAAGGAGCGTGAAGACAAAGATATTGCACTCGCAGTTTTACTGCATGTGTATATGACCAATCTAAAACTCCTCCATCCGTTTATGCCGTTTATCACAGAGGCAATCTATCAACAAATGCCAGAGCATGGAGAATCAATCATGATCGAGCCTTATCCGACGGCATAGATCCCTCTTGAGCTTGTCATCCCATGCTAATTGTGATACATTCTAAGTCGAATCCGATGAAAGAAAAACTGCCGCTGCCAACGACAAAAGTCATTGCTCTTTTCCCGAGCATTCTCCGATCTATTACCGAATTTCATTTTACACGCAACCAAAGTCATAACATTAAAGTGCTCTTAGTGAGCTCATTTTCAATCTTTCTTTTGAGTTTGATCTTTGTCCAAGGGGTAACATTTTGGTATAACATGCAGCAACGGGAAGTCTTCATGCAAGAACGCGCGCTCCTTGAGAAAGAAGTGACGTATTGGCAGGGGATTGCGGATACATATCATGGCTATAGAGATGTCTATTACCGGCTTGCATCTTTGCAATATAAGTTGGGGAATACAGCAGCTTCACAAGAATATGTGAGAAAAGCTTTGGAAGTCGATCCTAATTTTGTTGATGGAAGAGTTTTGGGAACCAAAGTCGGACTATAAATATTAGTCTTTCTTTTCTTCAGAGGATGCTTCAGTTTTTTCTTCTTTCGATTCGCCTTCAGTAGCTTCTCCAGCTTCACCTTCTGCAGTTTCAGCACCTTCTTCACCCTCTGGTACTTCTTCAGGTTCTGCTTCTTCAACAACTAATTCATTTACCTTGGCTACTGTTTGTGCAGGATCAGTTAAGATTGTGACCTCTTCAGATACTTTGAGATCTCCAACAGTCACTTGATCGCCAAGTTCTGCAAGGTGTTCGACATTAATCTCAACATTTTCCGGAAGCTTGTCTGGTAATGCTTCAACTTCAACTTCACTGATAGTTTGGAGTAATAATCCTACTTTATTGGTTACAGCAACTGCTTCACCAGTGAGAACGACTGGAACAACAGCTTTGACTTTAACCTTCAAGTTCACTTGGTAAAAATCTACGTGAAGTGGAGTAGAAGATGCATAGTTGAAATGCATGCTTTTGACGAGAACAGGTTTGGTTTTTCCAGCAAATGAGAGATCAATAAGCCCAGTGTCACCAGCTTCTTTATACACTCTTTGAAAATCAACAGTTTTTACTTGAAGAGATTGTGATTCTAAGCCTTTACCATAGACGTTTCCTGGTAAAAGTCCTTCGCGACGGAGTTTTTTTACTTTTTTTCCAAGCACTGTTCTTGCTTCGGCGGTTAATTGCGGGTGTTTCATATATGTTATTTTATACCAACTTGTTTTAATAAACAAGAGCAGAGAGAGTGTAGCAAATAACAGCAGTGCTGTCAAACTATGGGGCCGTAGTTTTACTGTATACTATTGTTACTATGCATATTTTAGGAATCGATCCTGGATTTGGAAGGACAGGCTGGGGAGTCGTAACAGTTGAAAATGGAAAGTTGAAAGTTGAAAGTTATGGTTGTATTGAGACTTCTAAAGACGAGAGTTTAGAGAAGCGGATTGAAGTTTTATATAACGAGCTAATACATATAATAACAACCTATAAACCAGAAGCCTTAGCCATCGAATCGCTTTTCTTTAATACCAATGTCACAACAGCGCTAGCAGTTGGGCAGGCGAGAGGTGTTGTTCTTTTAGCAGCTGTTCAAAACAAGATGACTGTCACTTCATATACCCCACAGCAGGTGAAGATGGGCGTTACTGGTTATGGAAAAGCCGATAAACAGCAGGTTGGGCAGATGATAAAAATGGTACTAAAGCTGCAAAGTATCCCCAAGCCTGATGATACAGCTGATGCTTTGGCTATTGCAGTGACACATGCATTCTCGTATAAAATGAAGAAATAGCTATGATTATTACATTTGATTTTATCTTTCGAGTATTGACGCTTCTTATTTTTATTTCGTGGTGGGGATATTGGCGCATTACAGAAAAAGAAGCAGATCAACAGAAACCTAAAACAATAGCTGGGTCAGGTTTGTTTACGAGAAACAAGGTTATTCGCATGATAACAGGAGCAATCCAAGTTGTTCTTATACTACAGCTTCTTGGCGTGTCAGTACTTCCTATACCTGGTGCAAATGTATTCATGCAGATAATTGGTTTCCTCCTTGTTGTAACCGGTGTGAGCGTATCTGTTTCAGCAAGAAAAACATTAGGTGCAAATTGGGCACATGCAGCAGAATTTCAAATTAAGAAAAAACAGGAGTTAGTTACGAGTGGTGTTTATACATATATTCGTCATCCAATCTATGCAGGGCTTATGCTGGCATTTATCGGAGGAGAACTCGTCGTACAAAGTTATTATGCTTTGGCAATTCTCCCCGTTATAGCAGGAGGATTGTATCAGGCCAAGTTGGAAGAAAAAATACTCGTTGCACATTTTGGGCAAGCGTATAAAAAGTATATGAAAGGGAGTAAAATGTTCATTCCCTATTTGTGGTAATATAGGCATATGATTGGTACCCTCAAAGGCATTGTCGAATACCGCGACGATCCAAATCTTATCGTTGATGTGCACGGAGTAGGCTACAAGGTTTTAGTTCCCACAACCGTTCTGGCAAAGTTAAACGGCATCGGTGACGAGATAAAGCTCTTTACGCACACGCACGTTCGCGAAGATCTTTTAGAGCTTTATGGCTTCACTGATCCTTCAGATTTGCGGCTTTTTGAATACCTGATAGGTGTCTCAGGCGTTGGCTGCAAAACGGCACTTGGTATCTTTGCCGTCGGAACGCGTAGTGCAATTGTGCAAGCAATCAGTCAGGGCGACGTATCATTTTTTACATCTGTTCCAAGACTTGGTAAAAAGAATGGACAAAAGATTATCATTGAACTGAAAAACAAGATTGGAGCAACAGGAGATATCGATCTTTCCGAGGGTGGTGCTGATCAGGGTGAACTCATAACCGCGCTCAAAGCATTTGGCTTCTCAGCTATGGAATCACAAGAAGCAATCCAAGCGCTCAACGGAAAAGGTGAGACGGTGGAGGAAAAGGTAAGATTAGCATTGAAGTATTTGGGAAAATAACTAATCGTCATCCTGGCTTGTCCAGGATCAGGCGACTGATTCCGGACATTGCCGGAATGACGTTTGAAAGAGTAATATGGCAGATACAACTATTATCAAAGAAGAAGAAAGTCCTGAAGAAGAGGTTCTCTTTACATCTCTTCGTGCTGGATCATGGACAGAGTTTTATGGACAAGATGGGGTGAAAGAGTCTTTGCAGATTGCAATTGAAGCCGCCACCAAGCGGAGTGAGGCAATTGAACATATATTGCTGTATGGGCCTCCAGGACTTGGTAAAACATCGCTTGCCCATATTGTCGCACGTGAAATGGGTGCAAACATCCGAGTTACCACTGGTCCCGCTCTAGAAAGAGCAGGAGATTTAGCCTCAATTCTGACCAATCTTGAAAGGGGTGACATCCTCTTCATCGATGAAATTCATAGGCTCAATAAATCCGTTGAAGAGACGATGTATCCTGCAATGGAAGATTATGCTTTGGATATTGTCCTTGGTAAAGGTCCTTCGGCGCGAACGATGCGT
>JACDET010000030.1 GCA_013816255.1 Candidatus Levyibacteriota bacterium
GCTTGCGTTACTTGTTGTGGGGTAGCTGATTGATCTGCATGTGCGATTTCATTTGTTCCTGTATCTTGATCGGTTATTTCTTGTGCAGTAGTAGTTTTTTTCTCTTCAGTTTCTTCTTCTTGCCTAGAAGTCTTTGTTTTTGATTGGCTAATTTTTTCAGTGCCGAATCGTTCTACACCAGGTGCGACTTGAATTCTTGTAACTCTTTCAGTTTCTGAGGCAGTAACCGTTTGCTCATGATGAACTGAGTTTTGCGTTGTCTGTTTGTTTGTTGCTTCTTGTTTTACTTCACCGGATGCTTGCTGCATTTGTTCTGCGACTTGTTCTTCAACTTTTTTCTCAGTTTTTTGTGCAAATGCTTCTTGTAGTTTTACAGTTGTTTTTGCTCCATCAACTTTTTTCATGAGTGAAACTGTAGAAGCTACTTCGTCATTTGGGTTAAGTGTATTTGATGGTCGGGGAGCGCTTGGTGCATCAACCTGCTTCTCTTTTCCTTTTGCCCGGCGTACAGTAACCGATGCCGTTGCTTTTGTGCTATCTGTCGTTGTCTTTGTCCCTTTTGGTAAACTATCTGCTGTGTTACCGTTTCCTTCGGCGAAATTGACGTAGGTTACGTTATCAATAGGGTTTTTAGGTACTACTCCTACAGTGCTTGCAGCTTTCCCTTCGGATACAACCGTAACGTTTCCAAGAGATGCTCGCGGTTTTCCATTTGTAGTTTCTTTGAGATTTACTGTATTTGATTGCGGAATTGGTGCAACCGTTTCTGTACTAATAGACTGTACAGTGTTTGGAGCACTGATAGGTGATTGATCTGGAGAATTAGTACTTGTGTGTACAAGTCTCACGTTTGGTTGACTACCACGTGGAGAAGCAAATTCACTTGTATTACTTGAACCTACTGCCACAGCGCTTATGGTTTCGGAGGAAGATTGGATACCTGGTTGCATGTCTGGCTTGCTTGTCGCAATAGTTCTGAGCATTGGTGAAGAACTTGCTGTTTCAATAGTACTTCCGGTGGATGTAGATCTTGTTGATTTAGTACGAATTGATCTAGAAACGGATGTACTACGTTCTGCACTGGAAGAAAACTGCACACGTGCTGTTGTTTTAGCAAATTCAGATAGAGATGGTCTAAACAATGATAGAGCTTTAGGTGTAGGTGCTACTACTGCTACTGTTCTTAATGTTCCTTTCGGATCAATGCTTGCTTCTGATGTAAGTTGAGTAAGTGAGATATCATAGGGGGTCCCTGCAATTGGTGAGACTTTCGGTTTTTTAAATCCAGTACCGACACTGACAGTTGAATCAGCGTCAATCGGATTTTTTGTGAATTGAACATCTTTTGGCCTGATGCCGATCGAACCTGCTGTTTCCTTTATATATACTTTTGTTGATAACCTCTTTTTTGGTGCTGGTCCTTCATCTCTTTTTTTGTCTTGTATTGCTCGAGCTTCTGTTTGGAATCTTATTGGTATTCTTTGTTCTGTACGCCGTAGTGCTGGCGGTTTTGGTTGGCGACGTATTTCGTTTGATCTTGCTGGAGATAAACGTGGAATAATCTGTTCTATACTTTTCGGCTTTTTCGGCTCTTCATTATAATTTCCACCACCACGCGGTCTATATAACTCTTTCGGTTTTATCGATTGAAGATTTTGTTTATTAGGTAGAGACTTCTGAATTGCTTTTTCAATCTCTTGACGTATATTCTTTAACTTTTTTTCACTTGCTGGAGTGTGATCTGGACACTCGTCCATGACAGGGACACCACCGACTAAGCGTATATTTCCATGAAACCACCCACTATGATCGTTTGTATTAATTTTATTGGCAAAATATTTATCCTGTTTGTTCAATATATTTTTTGCTTGTATTATCTTATTCTCATATGGTGTCAATGGTTTTTCTTTCGGTCGTGTTTCGATTTCCATTGCCTTTGTGAATATTTCGACAAATGCTTCATGAGGAAGCCCAGGTATTTCCTGTTCAAATATCTCAAGCGTCATTTTGGGATCTGCAAATTTTTTAATGAAAGCTTGCTGTTTTTCTTTATCAATTGGCTGATTATGGAGTGCTTCTAATGACGCAACAACTTTTTCGGCTGCAATATCGATGTTCTTTTCCTCAACAAATTGGATTCTTACTTCTTTCACTTTTGCTGCAAGTATGGGAGTTATACTAGCATTGTATGCTTTCGCTTCGTCTGTTGGTTTTTCTGCAAAATTACCCCATCCTGTGAAATCGTTGGATGCTGGTTCGCGCATCTCCTCATCGATTGGAATTTCGGCAGCAATTGCGATTGCAGCAATTGCAACGGCACCATAGCGTTTTTCTAACTTATGCTTTTCTTTAGAAACAAGTAATTCTCGGGATGCATCTTTGTTTCCCATGACGCTAAGTATTTCGAGAGCTGGAGTAGTTTTTGGTAAAGTCTGCTCACTTTTATTTTTTTGATATGCGCCTCGTGATCGTGTCCTTTGCTGATTCTGTAATTGTGAAGTACGTGCTTGCTTTGCTAAGAAAATATTTTTTATCTGTTCTCTTGCTGTTTCGTGCGACTTTTGCAATTTTTGGTCTAAAGCTTGTGTTTCTTTCGCATGTTCTGGACATGATACGATAGAACCGTTTGGTTGTACTATTTTATGATAATTTGATTTGTGATCTGTTGTGTAATTAATAAAGTGAACGCCAAAGTCTTTTTGTAACCTTTCAGCAGATTCCAAAATTTGCGTTTCATTTTCTGAAAGGTTTTCTTTATTAGCACGAGTTTTAATTTCTATAGCAAGCGCCAAGAGAACAGTTGCTTCTTTATTATTCGAGGGAGGATAAGTAACTATCTTTTTAAGATCTTTTTGGTTAATTGATTGATCATGTAATTGTGCCAATCGAAGCGCCATCTTTTCAGAGTCAACATCAGGTTGGTTCTGCTCTATAAGTTGTGCTCTAAAAATTTGTAATGTCTTTTCAAAATTCTCTGTCAGCACTTTATTTTCAAGAGTAACAGGTGCTGCTTCTTTCTGTCCTAGCTCAATTTGGCCGACATATTTATTTTTCGTCACTTGTTCAAAGGCATCCTCTATCTCTTTATTTTCTTCGTCAACCACTCTGGCAAATGTAACTGAAGCAACAGAATCAATTCGCTCTTCAGACGTCATTTCTATTGCGTTTTCTATTTCGATAGATTGGCTTTGTTCTTTTTCTTTTCGTGAAATAATCTCAACTGCCATTTGCGATGCAATATTTTTTGGAGGTCCTTGAAACCTTTTTGTCTGATGTACTTCTTTTTTTGCAGAATGTTCATCGGGGCTGTGGTGACTGTCGTGATCATTAAGATCATTACTATGGTGATCGTGGTTACAATTACCGTGTTCATGAACGAAATCTTTTTCTACCCATTTTGCAAGTAATGCAAGAGATGGTTCATGCCCAAGTAATGCGAACATTGTTACTACACGCTTATTATTACCCTCGTATGCTGCGTGTAAATGGTATGATACTTCTTGCCCATTCAGCGTGCCTTCAATCTCAGAGCAGCTATTTGGTTTTTCTGGCGCATTTGCTTTATTTATGAATGTTATTATTTGTTCTTTATTTTCTGGTGTGGGGAAAAGTATACCAAGGACAGTTGCATTCTCAAAATGTGTATTCTTCCCTGTTGAATCAGTAATACCTTTAATTTTATCTTCTACAAATCTTGGAATATCTTCCGCTGAAATTGGCGCTGTTTCTCCGTACGTATGACAAAGCTTTCGTAGCAAAGTAGGATCTTCTGGGATTGAAAATGCTGCTTTTTCAATGTAAATCTTCGCATTTTCTCCTGATTGGAGTGTCTCTCTTGTAAATGGATCTAGTACCTTGTCTAGTGGTCCTTGTCCTTCTGCAGCCCAGAGGTGTCGAAGTGTATAATCGAAGGAACAAGCAGAACTTAACAGCTCAGAGTGTCTAATTGATTCAGTTTGTTTTATTCGTAATCTCTCCATAATAGATGCAATATACTTGCATAAGTGAGTATAACAAAACATGTTGCTACTTGCAAGTTAATTGCAATATATGATAACTTTTATTTATAATTGCATTATGTGTATAGGTTGTGGACTTAGTATTCCTGTTTGTACCGCTGGATCGTGTAGCTCACTATTAGGGCAAGATCTTAAGATGGTAGTCTTGGCTGCTAGTCCTGTGGTAGGAGGTGTTACTGTATGGATGCAATCAAAAATCATAAAAAAGAAATTGCAGAAGGAAGAAGAGAAAAAGGCATGAGTAGATTTGATATTTATATTATTTTCTTGTTCTTTGTGCAACTGTATATATTCTTTACAATTTCGCTTGCCAATAATTATGACATGATGAAGCTCATTGCTGCTAATAATTATATGGCAAATGTAACTTTTGTATTATATTGTATGATCTATATCATTTTATTTATCAATATGTTTAATGTAATAGGTGCATATACAAAACGACTTGATAATGAAAAAAATGTATATATCATTTCTGTTTTTTTTGGAACCACGACACTCCTTATTATAAAATTTATTTTAGATGTTTTAATATTAAAAGTTAGACAGGCTTCTTTTTAATCTCTAAATGTTTTACTTGCGAGTTTATTGCACTTATGGTATCATTACACTATGGTTAACGTAAAAATACAACATGATTGTAAGGATGAGTTAAATGGGGTAGAACTTCGTGCGACTCCTGCGCGTATCGCTCTCATGCATCTTCTTGAGACGACAGACAGACCGGTTGATGTACAGACAATGATTAGTTTTCTTGAGAAGAAGGGGATTCAAGCTGATCCAGCTACGGTTTTTCGTATCGTCAATATGTTTACTGAAAAAGGTTTGACCAAGCAGATCCAATTGCAAGAAGGGAAATCCCGATATGAATTAGCTGCGCAAAATGATCATCATCATTTGGTTTGTACAAAATGTGGTGATATTCAAGATATATCAGATTGCAATATTGAAGTTCTGGAAAAAGAAATTAGTTTGAAGAAAAAATTCAGAGTCACAAGTCACTCACTTGAATTTTTCGGAATTTGTAACGACTGCCAAAAGAAAACATCATAATGAGAAACACTCTACGAATTATATTACTTGTAGCAATTATTATATTTATAGGAACAGGTATTTATGTCTTTGGACAATCTCGATCTCAAGGGCAAAACGCTACTGATGGTCTCCAAGTCTCAGCTTCATTTTATCCTATGGCATATTTTGCTTCAGAAATTGGTGGCGACAATGCGAGTGTGAAAACTATTACTCCCTCAGGTGTTGAGCCACATGATTTTGAACCAACAGCACAAGACATAGCAGCAATTCAGAGTGGAAAGTTACTCGTTTTAAATGGTATTGGTTTTGAGCCTTGGTATGCGGGTATCGCAAATGATCTCAAACAATCTAATACGCAGGTTGTCCAAGCTGGAGAAGGTTTGGATCTGCTTGAAGGAATAGAGGAAGATCACGGAGCAGAAGAAACTGAAGAGAACCATGAAGAAGTGATTAGTGATCCTCATGTTTGGTTGAGTCCTGTTCTTGCACAACAGCAAGTCATAAAGATCCGTGACGGATTTATAGCTGCTGACCCAGCAAATGAAACAATGTATGTTGCGAATGCTGACGCCCTTACCAAACGCTTGCAGCAACTTGATACACAATATAAAGATGGCTTACAAACATGCCAAAGTAAAAACATCGTTACGTCTCACACAGCATTTGCGTATCTTGCACGCGAGTATGGTTTGAATCAAGTTGCGATTGCTGGCCTCTCATCAAGCCAAGAACCATCGACGCAAGAATTGGCTGAAGTTGCAACATTTGCACGCGAAAATGACGTAAAGTATATTTTTTTTGAAAGCCTCGTAAGCCCACGGCTTGCCGAAACAATTGCAAATGAGATTGGTGCGCAAACTTTAGTACTTGACCCACTTGAAGGAATACCCGATGATGAGATAGAGCAAGGCAAAAATTATTTTACTGTTATGGAAGATAATTTGGAGAACTTGCAGACTGCGCTCGTATGCAGCAAGTAAACCACAACCACACTATTATTACACTTGAGAATGTTTGCTTTTCTTACACAAAAGAAGAGGTCATTAAAGATGTAACACTTGAAATTCATAAAGGGGATTATGTCGGTATCGTCGGTCCAAATGGTGGAGGCAAAACGACTTTACTCAAATTGATGCTTGGACTTATCAAACCAAATGATGGAAAAGTTTCGTTGTTTGGAACCGATATCAATGCATTCAAAGATTGGCCAACAATAGGTTACGTACCACAAAAAACGACTGTAGAGACAAATTTCCCGGTTTCTGTTGAAGAGGTTGTTGCGATGGGAAGGTATGGCAAAAGAGGATTATTCCACTTTCCGACAAAAGGTGATAGAGCAAAAACGCATGAAGCTTTAAAGCAAGTAGATATGCTTGAATTTAAAGACCGCCAAATTAGCGATCTCTCAGGAGGACAACAACAACGGGTATTTATCGCTCGTGCACTTGTAACTGAACCTGAGATTATCTTTCTTGATGAACCAACAGTTGGTGTCGATATCAAAACACAAAAACAATTTTATCAGTTACTCCGCAAACTCAACAAAGAACTCAATCTCACGTTGGTATTAGTTTCGCATGAATTAGATGTCGTAGCACACGAAGCAACTGAGCTTGTGTATATTAATAGAACGCTTGAATATTATGGAGATCCAAACGAGTTCTTAAAAGGTGCATACTTTCATGAGCTTATTGAGAAAGGGGGATTGCATCATTAATGTCATCCCGAATTTATTTCGGGATCTAATTATTGTAGATGCTGAAATAAATTCAGCATGACAAATTTTATATGTTAGATCTTTTCCAATATAGTTTTATAGTCAGAGGATTTGAAGCGGGAATTATTATTGCAATTATTGCTCCACTTATCGGAATGTTTTTAGTATTACGAAGATATTCACTCATTGCTGATACACTAGCACATGTTTCTTTGGCAGGTGTTGCAATAGGTTTACTCTTTAAGATTAATCCACTCATAACTGCTATTGGCGCTGCTGTTTTTTCGTCAGTCCTTATTGAACGGTTACGGATGAGTAAAAGAATATACGGTGAATCTGCACTTTCAATTTTTCTTTCAGGAAGTTTAGCCTTGGCAATTGTTTTAATTAGTCTTTCAGATGGATTTGGTGTCGATCTCTTTAGCTATTTATTCGGGAGTATCGTTACCGTAACACAAAATGATGTGTATATTATTGCGGGCTTAGGGATCGTTGTTATAGGAACAATTATTGCATTTTATAAAGAATTGGTTTACACAACATTTGATGAGGAAGCGGCTCAAGTGAGCGGTATACCGACACGATTTATTAATTTACTGCTTATTATCCTTGCCGCATTTACTGTTTCTTTATCAATTCCAATTGTTGGTGTGTTACTCATTTCAGCACTCATCGTGATTCCAGTTGTAACAGCATTGCAATTTAAATTGGGTTTCCGGCAGACTATACTTCTGGCTGAAGTTTTTTCGATAGTTTCAGTTTTGGGTGGAATAGTGACAGCATTTTATCTTAATGTATCAACTGGAGGAACAATTGTTCTCTTTACCGTAACACTTTTTGCCCTTGCATATATTTTCCAAAGAACGAAATAAGCCCTTGCAAATATATGCTATAATAGTACATATGTTCTACAAAATTATCTCAAAACGATCACTTATTTTCTTCTCAGTCGGTGCAGTTATTGGTTTAGCCGTTTATTTCTACGTCAATCAGCAGGGTAACCCAACATCTCCAGCAGAATCACCTGTTGAGGAGAGTGGAGAAAATGAAGGGGGTTTAGACACGGATGTTAATCCTCTCTCAATTGAAGCATTGAGAGCTGGAGAATATCCGGGAAGTGATTTAGTTGTCGAGCAAGCGCTTGAATCAGGAAGCAATTATGATCGTTCAATAGTTTCCTATAAATCAGAAGGTCTAAAAATCTACGCGCTCCTCACCGTTCCTCAAGGTGAAAAGCCAGAAGGTGGCTGGCCAGTTATTGTTTTTAATCATGGCTATATCCCTCCAGCCGAATACCGTACTACAGAAAAATATATTGCGTACACCGATGCTTTCTCACGGAATGGATATATAGTTCTACGCTCAGATTACCGTGGACATGGGAATTCTGAGGGTATTGCAGCTGGTGGTTATGGATCAAATGATTATACGATTGATGTCATGAATGCAGTTGCATCGATTAAAAAATATAAGGATGCGAATCCAGAAAAGATTGGCATGTGGGGGCATTCAATGGGTGGACATATAACACTCCGCAATATGGTTGTGCGCGATGATATTAAAGCAGGTGTGGTTTGGGCAGGAGTCGTTGCATCGTATCCGGATCTTATAAACAACTGGAGAAGGGGGAGTTCAGTCACTCCATCAATACCAAGTGGAGCAAGAAGATGGAGACAGGCTTTGACCGAACAATATGGAACAGCCCAAAGCAATCCTACGTTTTGGAATTCTATCTCATCAAACTCATATCTACAAGATATTTCAGGCCCAATCCAAATTCATCATGGGACTGCTGATACATCTGTTCCTGTAGCATTCTCAACAAAGCTTGATGAACAATTGGCAGCAGCGGGTCAGGAAAAAGAGTTATATATCTATGAGGGAGATGATCATAACTTGGCGAATAATTTAGGAATTGCTCTTGATCGATCGGTTGCTTTCTTTGATACGCATGTAAAGTAGTACACTACTTACGCATCTAATGACCGTTTTTTCTGTTTGATAACTTCTTCAGTTGTCCCAAAATCTCCCCGTACATATGTAATGATCGCCGGCAAACTGGCTGCTACTGGAAGAGCTAAAAAGGCTCCGGTAATTCCGAAGAGTGATGTACCTATGATTACTGACAAGAAACTTAAAGCTGGTGATAAGTTGAGTGCTTTATTATAAATAGCAGGGGAAATAACTGCGCCTTCAACTTGTTGGTAAATGACATAGAGTGCAATAACCAAAAATCCTGTTAAAGGGGACATTGAAAATCCAATGATGACTGCTGGTATAGCGCCAATTGTCGCTCCAATAAGTGGGAGAAGTGCTAATACCGCGGTAAACATAGCAAGCGGAAGCGCAAAAGGAATTTGCAGAAGTAATAAGCCGATAAATATGACAACTCCGCAGATAAGAGAGACGAGTAAACTTCCCCGGATATATTGTCCATTAATTTCCGCAAGATCAGTCAATAATCCTTTGAATTTTTTACGCTCACCTTTTGGAAAGATTCCTAAAAATAATCCAATAATCCGTTTGGCATCAACAATTAAATAGAGAGCCAAAAAGATGATGATGAGAAATGAACTGACAGCGCTGGTAATGACACCAGTTGACTGCAGAACGTATTGGCCACCACTTTGTGCATATTGCGTGATATCAATACTTCTAATTTCTTTTGGTAGGATTGTTGAATCCTGCACAAGATTATTTACTGTTTTTAAAAGCGTAGGAAATTCTTGAATGAAGGTTGGGATGACTGAAGCTCCGATAATAATAAACGGAACAAAAAGTAGTAGCATACTCAAAATCGTTGCGAGGATAACCGGCATGTGCTTACTCAGCCGCATGACAATCGGATAGAAAGCCGTAGCCAGCATTATGGCAATAAGAATGACCACAAGAATACTGCTTGCCATCCATATAAAATACAGTCCCATTCCTGCTGTAATGATGCGCAGAATTGCATTCCAGCTAAAAGGATGTTCGTAGTTCTCCATGGCTATATTATATCCTATAGAGATGTTGAATACAAGTTTTAGTAGTTGTCGAACGAAGAGTATGTGGTGTTATTCTAAGCTTTCTATATCCTTTTCTACATCTTGGAGTTGTGATGAGTCACTTGCTTCGGTAGGAACTGATTCAATTTCTTCAACAACAGATTGTGTTGGAGCGACAGACGGAACTGCTGTTGCTTGTACTGGAGTTGTCGGAGTTACTGTAGGTTGTGTTTGCGAAGCAGAGTTTGGCGTCATGAGAAGCATTGCTGTGATAATGAGAAGTACCGCGAAAATAAGCGCTGCGACTATTAGGCCTGTTTTACTTTTGTTTGGTGGTGGTGCTCCCACTGGATTTGGATTAGTAGCTTGTGGAGGTACGACATCCTGCGTTTGTGGCGCTACTGGAGGTTGCACATTTGTTGGGGGTGGCGTTGTTGGTGTTGATGCGTTGGGTGTTTGATCCATATTATTGTTCAGGTGTCTCAACTGCTTTTAATGCTGTTGCCACATTCTTCACTGCGTCCTTAGATGCTTTGAGTGTTTCTTTAGTTTTACCAAGATCAGCTTTTAACAATTTATACGTTGCTGAGAAAGACTTACCAAGCGATGCTTCATCTCCAACAGTAGCTGTATATGTTTTATTCTTTTGTGTTGCGATTGCTGTTTCAGCTGCGGTAATTGATGTCTTTGCGTTATTAATAGCAGTTTCGGTAGCCGTTGTGTCTGCTCCGGCTGCTTTTGCTTCATTTGTTTTATTGATTAAACGGTTGAGGATTTCTTTGAGTCTGGTTAATGAATCTGCCATGCTTTCTGTACGCTTGTCGTTAATTGATACGAGTTTGGTATCAATGCGTTCTGCTGTCGTTTTCTTGCGTTCATCTTTGAGAGCTGACAATTGTGCTTTGAACGCTTCTTTATCGGCTTGACGGGTAGCCTTCATCTCGTCACGCATCTTTTCTACTTCTTGACGATTTTCAGATTTAAATTGTTTAATTTCTTTTTTAGTTTCTTCCCGTTTTTCTTTCACTTCTTTTTTGATATTTTCCCGTTCAGCTCGTATTTCATCTCTACTTGGTGTACCGGTGATTTCTTCAGCATGAAGTGGGGAAGCTGTGACGAGGAAGAGTGCCATGAATAAGAGAAGTGTTACTTTTCTTTGCATTCTTTTAGATTATACATACAGAAAGCTCTTGTCAAGTCTTGATAAGACCTTCAGTGAGTAAAATAATGCACACACTCTGGTATAATAGATGGGATGGTTGAAGCTAAAATAAAACAAAAAGCAGTAGGTACTTTGGTTCCGATTTTTTCTCTAGTCAGTTCTCAGCAAATCTCACAAGATCAAGGATCATTTGAAACTGGACTCTATTTTCTAGATTGGTTAGAAAAAACCGGCCAAACTGCATGGCAGATTCTTCCCCTTAATGAAACCCAACTTGAAAAAGGATCAGCTGTCAAACACGTTCCTTCACCATACAAAGGGTATGGAGTTGGTTTGGCTCCGAAATATCTTTCAGCAAAAGATGCCCAGCGTAAACCAACACTCCAAGAGAAAAATACATTTATTGCACAGAACAAGGAATGGATTGAAGATTATGCTTTATTTTGTTCAATACGCGATGTGTACGGTACAGATGATTGGCGGACGTGGAATAAAGCTTTGCGCACCCGCGAGAAAGGTGTTTTGAAAGAATGGGTAAAAAGTCACAAGCTTACTATCAACTATTATATAGTGACGCAGTGGCAGTTGCATCAATCATATAAAGAACTGCATGCAAAAGCTAAAGCTTCTGGAATTGCTCTGATAGGGGATATACCATATTACATATCAGTACAAAGTCCACTGGTTTGGGCACATCAAAAAGCGTTTCAAATGAATAAAGATGGAACATTGCCGTATGTTTCAGGCATTCCGAATACACCCGGAACATATTTCGGACGCCAAATTTGGGGCCATCCATTGTATAACTGGGAAAACCAAGATGAAGTTATAAAAGTTTGGAAGATGCGTTTGCAGCATCAATCGGAATTGTTTGATCATGTACGGTTTGATCACGCAAAAGCGTTCTTTACATACGGGAAAATGGAAGCTGACATTGAAGCAAATGATCAATACGTGCGAGGACCTGGAGAGAACGTCTTTAAAGAGATTTTATCTTTTATAGAGGAAAAAGGATTGAAAGTTTTTGCTGAAGATAGTGGGGATGGGACAGGAGGTTTACGCAAATGTCTTAAGGAACAGAAAATAGCAGGAATAAAAATTTTCCACTTTGCTATGAAACCAGTGGACGAAAAAGTAAATGAAAAATACGTTTTCGTTAAACGATATGAAGAGAATTGTGTAGCATATACAACGTCGCATGATACCGAGACGCTTCTTGGTTATATGCAACGATTATCTCCAACACAAAAAAAGAAATTGGCAATAGCTTCTGAAGCTGCATATGATGCAACGGATAGTATATTTGCCAAAAATATCCGTGAAGCAGTTTTGTCTTCACCCGCGCAACTCGTTATTATCCCTATACAAGACTGGTTATTATCAACAGACCGGATCAATATTCCCGGAACTGAAAAGGAAGTAGGTGACACCAACTGGCAATATCGAGTTGGAGTACCTGTTGAGGGGTTGCCAGAAGTCAAATAGGCGTTGACACGTTTTGGCTAATTCTGTACTATCACCGTATGACACAGACTTTATCTATTACTAAAGCACAAGAAACTCTGCAAGAGCTTGTTAAAAAAGCTAGTAAAAAAGCAGGAGACGCCATTATTACAATAGATGGTAAACCTTCTGCTGTTCTTATATCTTTTGAAGAGTATGATTCCTGGAAAGAGACAGAGGAGATCCTTAATGATCCTAAAATAATGAAAGATATTAAAGAGGCTGAAGAAGATATAAAAGCAGGGCGGGTTTATGATTGGGAAGATGTAAAAAAAGAACTTAGTTTAGAAACCCATGCAACAGTATCAGATAAAATTTCCAGAACGAGTAAAAAAACAGCTTAAAACGTTAAAAGTTATCTATCAGGAAGAGGTTATCTCTGCATTAAAAGAGATTCAAGAGAATCCACTGCAAAGTAAGCCATTAGAACGAGAGTTAACTGGTATTTTTTCGTATAGAGTAGGAATTTACCGCATACTCTATACAGTAAATCAACAAAATAAAATCATTATTCTCATAAGAATTGGCCACCGCGCAACAGTGTATACATAAACGTTTCAAACAACATATTCGATCATTTATGACGCAAAAAGAAGCACTCGATCTTTTAAAGCTTGGACATAACGTCTTTCTTACCGGTCCAGCAGGTTCTGGAAAAACATATCTTCTGAATCAATACATCAAATACCTTAAGACAAATGGTATTCCTGTTGGTATTACAGCATCAACAGGTATTGCCTCAACTCACATGGGTGGGACAACGATTCATAGTTGGGCAGGGATAGGGATCAAAGATATGATGCACGAGAAGGATATTGAGGATTTGTTTAAGAGGCAATATCTCCGCAATAGGTTTAAGAATACTAAAGTGTTGATCATCGATGAGATATCTATGCTGCATGCACATCGATTGGATATGGTCGATTTGGTCTGCCGTACGTTTAAGAGAAATTCTCTGCCATTTGGAGGTTTGCAGGTAATTATGTGTGGCGATTTCTTTCAATTACCACCTGTTACCAAAAGGGAAAAGAGTGAACCTACTAGTCGTCATTCCCGCGTTCGCGAGGATGACAGTAGAGTAAAATCTGATTTTGTTACCGAATCTAACATCTGGAAGGGGATGCAGTTGCAGGTTTGTTATTTGGATGAGCAGCACCGACAGGATGATCGGGCATTCTTGCGGGTTCTTAATGATATAAGAAATAGTGATGTAACTGAGATGACGGTTGAATATTTGTCTGAACGTTTAGACCGCGATACAAAAGGATATACCAAACCGACAAGATTATTCACACACAATGCAGATGTTGACGCAATCAATCAAAAACATCTCGATGAACTGGATGGGGAGAGTCAGGAATTCTTGATGAATTGGCGGGGAAGTTTTGGATTGACTGAAGTGTTGAAAAAAAGTTGTTTGGCTCCGCAGACATTGGTTCTCAAAAAAGGTGCGCAAGTGATGTTTGTCAAAAACAATTATGAAGTTGGATATGTGAATGGGACGTTGGGGGAAGTAATCAATTTCGATAAAGATGGTTTTCCTGTCGTGAGGACGTTTGATGGAGCAGAAATCACTGTTACACGGGCAAGTTGGGAAGTAAAAGAGGAGGAAAAGGAATTGGCAGCGATTGCGCAATTACCACTTCGATTGGCTTGGGCGATCACTGTGCATAAGAGTCAGGGAATGAGTTTGGATGCTGCAGAAGTCGATTTGAGCCGGTCATTTATTCCGGGAATGGGGTATGTCGCTCTGTCCCGGGTTCGGAGTTTGCAAGGTCTCAAATTAATGGGGATGAATCAAATGGCATTGCAAGTAAATCAAGAAGTTGCTGAAATGGACCGTGAATTCATCCGTCAATCCAATGAGGGAGTGCTATATCTACACTCTTTAGATCAAGAAAAGATACTACAAAAACAAATTGATTTCCTCCAATATCTCAAGTCTTGAGGCTACTTAATTTTCTTACATTATTCTTATGCGTAAGCTCAGCATTACGTGAAAATATATTGCTATAGCAATCCAAACTCATTTATTTAGCCTCAAAATTCGATATTGACACCCCTGTGAAACATAGTGTTTAATAGAGTTGTACTTAGTTATTCAATTCTGAAGGATTAAGTACATTTACCCTAAAAGCTTTGCTTTTCGTACCTGAACTTATTTTTTTGAGTAACGAAAGTGAAGCTTTTCTTTTGCTTATTTTTTCTTCACTTGATACATTGCTCCGCGTGTCGTTCCTATCTTTCTGACCAAACCCTGCATTTCTAATTGTTTGATGTCATAGCGTAATGTACGTGCCGGGACTTTCAAGAATCTACGTTGGATCTGTTCAACAGTGACAACAGTATGATCACGGATAATTGCCAAAATCTCTTTCCGGCGTGGGAGCAGGAAATCTTCTTCAGTTGGATTTGTTAATTCATCAATATGCAACTTCAAACGTTCGGATTCTTGATAGAGCGTTTCGAGTATAAATTCTACAAATTCTGACGCACTGTTTTGTTCAAGTAAATAATAGTAGCTATGCTTTTTTTGCTGCAGTAATTCCTCGATTGATAGAAGCCACTTAAAATGATAACCGTGTTTGGCGAGTACTGCTTGGAAGAGCAGTCTTCCAACCCGGCCGTTGCCATCAAGAAAAGGGTGGATTTTTTCAAAACAAAGGTGCACAATTGGCGCTTTGATCAAAGGGAATATGTCATTTGATTCATTGATAAGTTGGAGTAAATTGATGAGGAGATTATTTATTTCAGTTGGCGGTGGAGTCATGTAGACGACATTGCCATTATTATCAAAAATCGCGCTTGGCTCCTTCCGTATTACTCCAGCTTGAGAGTTGTGGACGAGCTTATGCATGACGAGTTTGTGCAGGTGCAAAATGTATGGTATATCGATGATATCAGGGACGCCGTTCTCACGGATTGAGGTAAGTGCTTGAATGATATTCTCAACTTCCTGGCGTTCATATTGTTTTTCCTCGTCATCGGTTAGATTCTCATAATCATCTGGCGTAAGGGTGTTTCCTTCAATTTGCGCTGAATATACAGAACTTTTGAGAAGACTAAGATGCGTAAGATTGGTAATGATCTTCTCAGGTATTGAAAGGGTATTGAGATAGGTTTTATTTGCTTCAATCTTTGCTAGAAGCGTGACGATCTTGTTAGTGATGGTAAATTGAGGGGGGATTTCCATAATGTTGCCAAATACTATTATATATTACCAAATATAGCCAGATGTTGCCAGATACTATTTTATACTTCTTGCAAGGTTCTTACTGTGTTTTAGTTTTATTCTTGAAAGCGGAGTTTAGACTTACCTAGTTAGGAGGTGATGTAACTATGACAGATGTAAAAGCAATTGGACAAAAAATAAGAGGGAAAGTAAAGCAAGTACAAGGTGATGTTAACCAAAAACGCAGAGGGGAACATGGTATCAAAGGAGGTCTGCAAAAGATTTCTGGAAAACTTGATGAAGTTATATCAGATGCTAAGATTAAGCGTGATCAAGATAAAAATGATAGGAGATAGAATGGGGGTGAGATTATGGTTAATGTAGGATTATTTGTGCGGCTTGAAGCAAAGCCTGGTAAAGAAAGCGAAGTTGAGGCTTTTCTTAAAGGAGGTTTAGTGCTTGTTGAAGAAGAGCCGGGGACAACTGTTTGGTTTGCGATCCGTTTTGGACCGACCACCTTTGGTATTTTTGACGCATTTGAAAATGAAGAAGGAAGACAGGCGCATCTTTCTGGTAAAGTTGCGGCCGCTTTGATGGAGAAGGCGCCTGAACTTTTGGCGACGGCACCAACTATTGAAAAGGTTGATGTTTTTGCTGCAAAATTACGTGCATAAAACACCAAGTATTTTTAATAAGAAAAAGGAGCGATTTCTCGCTCCTTTTCTTTGAGATTCAATTGCGGCGATTAGTTTTTATAATCGAAGCAGTCGTCATCCTGATAATGGTTTCCACCATTTTTGTGTTGGTTATACCAATTATTCATGTGACTTGCGTGCCAATTTTTAAAATCATTTTTTTGTTGATCGTAATTATTGCCATACCAGTTATCACCATGATATTGTTTTGACCAATTGGAGTAATCGTTCCAATCAAGGTCCATGTTTCGTTCATAGTCCCATTTGTGATTGTTTTGACTAAACCATGTATCATAGTTATCTGATTTATTCTCAGAATACTTGTAGTTTTGTGCTACATGATATTGATTCTGTCGGTTTTGACTCCATGCATATTGATACTTCTTTGCTTGCTCTCTCTCATATGATTTGGAATTATAGTTATAATTCTTATTATAAGAATTGTAGTTCTTTTCATAAGAATGATTATTTTTATTCCAATCTTTTTGATAATCGTTATGATTATCATAGGTTGCGGCTGCAGACCCTGTAAGAGACAAACCAAGTATCGCGATGGTTGTACCTGCTGTGATGAGTGTCTTTGTAATATTCATTATTTTCACCTCCCTTCTAAATGCTAATTATTAAGTGAGTTAATAGTTAACAGAATCTAAGTATGACTTTTTAGTGTAAGTTTTAAGTGAATATAATTAATATTGTAGTAAGAGAACTACCGCTTACTATAACGAAGCCTAGCACAAGAAGTTTCAACAGTATTTTGCTATACTCCTATTAAAGCATTTTACAAATAGTGTAGTATGCCTCGTCATTGAATTTGCAAAATACTAAGGCAAAATCAATGACGATAGGTATATAATCATCAGGATGAATAGCATAAATAATGATAATCAGAATCTAAAAGCGTTAAAGGAGCAAGCGCTCGATTTAATGAAAAGTTCAGGATTTGCGATAACGCAGGAAGTAGAAGTGCAGATTGACGCAAAGCTTCCGTTCATGGGATATACGACTGATCTGCATGGCAAACCCTTAATTGTTGTTTCAGAAAATGCTATGAAAGGGGGGATGGCAATTAATCTTTTGGTGCATGAATTGAGTCATGTGTACCGTACACAGAGTGGTCATCCGTCGCACAATTACACATTACTCTCAGCAATTGCCGGTTGGGTTATGCAGGGGAGCATCGCGTTCAGTTATCAAGAGAAAATTTTGCACACTATCATCAATCATTTACAGGATCTTTATGCTGACGATATATCATTTGTAATCTTTACTAAGAATACTCCGCAACAAGATCTTAACCAGTTCTTTTTAAGTTGGATTCATGAGCCAAGTACAGCATCTGATCCTGCACAAAAAGCTTGGGAGAATGCTGATCATTTACTCAGTACAGCCTTTGCTGCTGCCAATCTTGAACGCCACAATATCCAAGACAAAGATGGTAACGTTGCCCGCGCAGTTGAAGCATTCTTATCAAAAACAGGAAAGCACTATAAAGACAAATTCTATTTTTTTAAAGAATTTATGGTGCGTTTGCCCGAAAAAGTAACAGACAAAGAATACGAAAAATTGCTCATCGCATACCTTAGTGAATTTCTTAAGTTAACTAAAACTGTTTAAACATTACAGTCATCCTGAGCGCAAACGAAGGATCTATTATGTAGTGAGATTCTTCAGCTCCGCTTCAGAATGACAATGATGATGTATAATAACTATATGAAAAAGTCAAAATATCAAGTGCTACTATATTATAAATATGTCACTATCGATATTCCTGAGAAAGTTCGGGAAGAGCAGCGGAAGTTGTGTCAGAGTCTTAACCTCAAAGGACGTATTATTGTGGCCAGTGAAGGGATTAATGGGACGGTTGAAGGGCTTACTCATGACACCGAAAAGTATATTGCGGCAATGGAAAAGAGTGAATACTTTAAAGGTATTCATTTCAAAAAAAGTGCTGGGACAGGAGATGCTTTCCCAAAGCTTTCTGTTAAAGCACGAAAAGAAGTTGTTACAGCACACCTTTTGGATCTTAATCCTAACGAAGTTACCGGTGCATATATTACTGCTGACCAGCTCCATGCATGGTTTGAAAGCAAAAAAGAATTCTACATTGTTGATATGCGAAATGACTATGAATATATTTCAGGGCATTTTGAAGGTTTTATTCCATCGGGTTTACATAACTTTTTTGACCTCGCTGACGTACTACCAAAGATAGCACATCTGAAAGACAAAACTATTGTCACAGTATGTACCGGGGGGATCAGATGTGAAAAGGCTTCTGGATTTTTGGTCACCAATGGATTTAAAGATGTCTATCAATTGCAGGATGGAATTCAAACCTACATGGAAAAGTATCCCAACAAGCATTTCAAGGGAAAACTCTATGTATTTGATAATCGGTTGACGCTTGGTTTTAATACTGAAAGTCCGGATCATGAGGTTGTGGGAACGTGTTATTACTGCGGAGTCGCATCAGATACATATGTAAATTGCCACTATGATCTCTGCCATTATCACCACATTTCCTGCGCTAATTGCTTGGATTCCGAAACAGGTTTGGCTTTTTGCAAACCTGAATGTAAAGAAAACTACATAAAGATCCAAAAGCCCCGTGAAGAGGCAAAGAAACAAAATCGTTCGCGTGCCTCTTTCACTTCTTAATTTTGCAAAATGAATGACGGTAGGTATAATTATTAGATGGCTTCCAAAAGAGTAAAACAGAAGGTAAAGGCTTCAGTTTCAAACCAATCAGTTATCGTCACGACATTACAAAATAAAGGATTATATCTCTTCGGAATTCTTGGAATCATGCTCATTATTTCAGCAAGTATTGTTTTGCAAAAAGATACTATGAAGCCAACCCAAGATATTAAAAGTACTTTTAATGCGGTCGTAGGGCGACCTGTCGAAGAACCTGCACCGACTCCATATCCTTTTTATGATTTAACAATCCCGTATCTTCGTGAACAAACCTTTATCAGCAGTTTAAATGATCTTGAAGAAGTATCAAGGACAGAGGATTATATATCGTATGTTACGAGCTTTACATCTGACGGATTTACAGTGAACGGTTTATTGACGCAGCCAACAGGTGAACCTCCAGCTCAGGGTTGGCCGGCAATTGTTTTTATTCATGGATATATACCACCAAGCCAATATACAACACTTGGAGAATCTTATTCGACGTATGTTGATTACCTTGCCCGAAGTGGATTTGTTGTTTTCAAAATCGATCTCCGAGGTCATGGTGATTCTGAGGGAACACCAGGTGGTGCATATTATTCTT
>JACDET010000031.1 GCA_013816255.1 Candidatus Levyibacteriota bacterium
TAAATTCATAAACTTATATCTCACATATATTCGGCAACTTTGCACACAACACTCAGAATAAGTATTAATTTGTTTTTGCACTTGAAACAAAGGGCGTGAAGAAATTGCGGAGAGAGCGACCAGGGGTAATCCCGCGAATTGCGGAAGGGGGAGGATAGTCCCCCGGTAGCGAACGGAGCAATTTTAGCCCGACTTTCCCCGAGGGTACTTTCCATACGGGATCCCGCGAAAACTATCTGCGGGGCACTTGCAAAAGAGCTTGCTACTTGGCGGCACAAGTAGAAAAGGAATATTTGCGGTCAAAAGTACCAAGAAAAGAATATTATTCAAAAATGGAGATCCTGAAACAAGTTCAGGATGACAAGAGAGAGGATTAAACTGAACTCCAACGTCCAAAAATTCCAGTAGACAACAATCTCCCTGAACCTTGTTCTTCAATAGCCAATTCACCAACTTCAATATGGCTCTTCTGTGTCGGAACAAAATCTTTCAACACATTTTCAAGCATCAATGATGATGCTGAAATAGCATATGCATTAATCAGGATGAAAACAGGTTTGGGGGAGAGTACTTGTCGGCAGACAGATAACAATTCAGGAAAAGACTCAGTGAAATCCCACTTCTCACCATTTGGACCATGACCATACACAGGCGGATCCATGATGATCGCATCATAAGTATTTCCACGCTTCACTTCTCTTTGCACAAATTTGATTGCATCTTCAAGAATCCAACGGATAGGTTTGGTTTCAAGACCCGATGCAGCCTGATTCTCACGCGCCCAAGCAATTGTCGGACGGGAAGCATCAATGTGTGTCACAACTGCACCAGCATGAGCAGCAACCAAACTCGCGATACCTGTATACCCAAATAAATTTAAAACCTTCACAGTTTTTTGTTCTTGATTCTTGATTCTCAATTTGTCCTCAATCCAATCCCATTGCAAAATCTGTTCAGGAAAAACTCCCGTGTGTTTGAATGGTGTCAATTCAGCCCAGAAAGAAAGATCTTTATAATGCATCAGCCATTTCTGCGGAACATTGTTCTTATTATCCCATTCTTTGCGGTAGACATTGTACACAGCATCTGCAGCGAGCCATTCATCTTGTGGACGATGTGGTTGCCAAATAGCCTGAGGATCAGGACGCACAAGCCGGTATTTTCCAAACCGCTCAAGCCGCATCCCATTCCCCGTATCCAAAAGCTCATATCCCTCCCAACCAGGAGTAGTTAAAATAGTCATGAAGAGATTATAGCATGCTTGTCATTCCGAGCGAAGCCGAGGAATCTTTTACAACGGTGTTATTAAACAACCACTGATGAAGAAGATCCCTCCACGTTGGTCGGGATGACAAAGAGGTATTTAGGAAACCTTCTTAACCGTATAGGTAACTTTCCCTGCAGGTAAATCGACAGCAAACGTTTCTCCAACCACTTTCCCCTCAACAGCCCGACCAATAGGGGAAAGTAATGACAACTTTTTCTGGCTCGGATCTGCCTCGAGATCACCGACAAATGCATAGGTCATTTCTTTATCTCCATTTGCCATCGTGACGACGCTACCAATTGTTACCGCACCATTTTTGGTATCAGCCACAATCTCACCGACTTTGAGATAATACTTAATATGCATTAGTCGTGAATCAATCTGTCTCAGCTTTGCTTTTGAAGCTTGATAGTAACCATTTTCTTTCAAATCTCCCAATTCCCTTGCCTTTTGCACATCAGCAATCACACCTGGACGTTCGACCTTGAGATCTTCCATTTCCTGTACCAACTTCTTATGACCTTCTTTTGTAAAACGTATTGTATCCATGTGTGTATTATATACTAATCATGTACTATTTATACTTCTAACAGAGTTTGTCATTCTGAAGCAATAGCTGAAGGAGAAATTGTTGCCTAAACCCTAACCCCTAGTCCCTAACCCCTAATTAAGCTATAATGAGCTCATGATAGAACTGACCAAAACATTACGCGTCCTGCCTCTCTACGTCATCAACCCGCAAGCAAATCAGGAGCGGGCTGTTAATGCCGGAGAAGAACTTGAGTCGTTGATCAAAACTTTGGGTGGGGAAGTGCCTGACCGCATGATTCAAAGACTCAACCATCCAGATCAAGGCACATATATCGGGAAAGGCAAAGTTGCTGAGGTTGAAGAGCGGATTAAAGAGTTAAAAATTGATGTTGTTGTGCTCAATACCATGGCCAAACCACGCCAAGTGCACGCGCTCAAAACAAGATTTCAGAAAGTAAATCTCAAGATTGAAGTATGGGATCGTATGGATTTGATTCTCCAAATCTTTGACAAACACGCCACAACTACTGAAGCCAAACTCCAAATAGAACTTGCCCGCATGCGCTACATGGGACCAAGAATTTATGGTATGGGAGCAATTCTTTCCCGTCAGGGTGGGGGAATCGGTACGATTGGCGTTGGAGAAACCAATACAGAACTTATGAAACGTCACTGGAGAAGTGAAATCAAAACAGTGACAGACCAACTTGAGAAAATAAGTGAAGCAAGAACTGCACAGATTGATCAGCGAAAAAGAGCAGGATTCAAAACTGTTTCCATCGTCGGTTATACCAATGCAGGCAAAAGTTCGCTATTTAATTTACTCTCACACAAAGGAGTGCTTGAAAAAAACGTTCTGTTCGCGACACTTGATAGTAGCGTTAGTAATGTCTATATCCCAAAGCTTGAAAAAGAAGTCTTACTAACAGATACTATTGGTTTTATCAGAAATCTCCCTCCACGGCTTATTCAAGCATTTAAATCAACACTTATGGAATCAATTCATGCTGATGTACTTCTCCATGTCATCGATGCTTCAGATCATGAATTTGAAGAAAAAATTCATGTCGTCAATAACATTCTTCATGAACTCGGAATCCATTTGGATCAACATATGATCTATGTCTTTAATAAAATTGATATTGCCAAAGATTTGGATAAAGAAGCGTTGTCCGAAAAATACAAACAATTTACGCCAGTCTTTCTTTCAGTAAAAAAACAACTTGGTACTGAAGCTGTTTTACAAAGCATAGCTGACGTTATAGAGAAACAACCAGCACATCTAGCAAGCCAATTAGGATAGCGTAACGTATGCAACAATGTAGCAATAAAACAATGTAACCATGCCTTCTTACTTCATCTATATCCTCGAGTGTGCCGACGGGACATACTACACAGGCAGCACCAATGATGTTGAGAAACGAGTATTCAATCACAACAACGCAAAAACCGGAGCCAAATATACTAAAAGCCGAAGACCCGTAAAACTCGTCTATCAAGAATCACTCGATGATAAAGGAGCAGCCCTCACAAGAGAAAACCAAATCAAAAAACTAACCCGCAGGCAAAAACAAAGACTAATCCAACCCCATCTGTCATCCTGAACTCGTTTCAGGATCTCACACGAATGTACACCTTCCGACAGTATGTGTATTAATATTTTTGAATAAGACTGATTCTGGACGAGCCAGAATGACGAAACAAAAGCAATTCTTACACAAATCTTAAGCTCATCTGTTAAATTGGTTAGATGAAACATCACGGACCAAGACCGCTTTTGCGACAACTAAGTAATTTATATACAGTTGTCAGTCATCCGTATAGCTTTATATTTATTCTCATCACTATCATAGGCTGGTTCATCGCTGGATATGTCTTCCATTTTGATGAACATTGGTACAAAGCGTTTCACGTCTTTGAGATTGTTGTCGCGCTTACAATGGTTTTCTTAATTGAGAATTCTACCCATGCAGACAATAGAGCTATGCAAGAAAAGCTCGACGAAATCATCCGCGCATTACCGAGAGCAAGTGATAAAAAAGTAGGACTCGAAAAACATCTCAAGGGAGAAAAAAAGATTAGATAATAACTGTCATTGCGAGGGACGAAGCAATCTCTACTAATTATTCTTTGGAGGCAAAGGGATAAAGATACTTGTCCGTTTTTTATAGTCTTCCCATTCAGGACGCCCAGCATATTTTTTCTCAAGAAGTGGAATCCCTGAAACTTTGGTAATTAAAAGCGTAATCACGAGCGGCCCGACAATTGTCCATATCGCACCACTGATAGGAAAGGTTATGAGAAAAATACCCCACCATTGTGTTACTTCACCGAAATAATTTGGATGCCGTGTGAATTTCCAAAGCCCTGATTGCAATACATGTCCATGATTTTTAGGGTTCTTTATGAACTGTGCCAACTGTGAATCTCCAACCGATTCAAAGGAAAAGCCGATCATCCAAACAATCACACCCAATGCGTCATACCAATACAGCCCTTCACTAGGACTGGAGTTAATAAAGATGACAGGAATACTGATAAGAAGTAATAAAAACCCTTGTGTCAGAAAGACATTAAGATATGACTTTACGTAGAAGTTACCTTTCCACTGTTTTTTCATATCTTCGTAGCGGTGATCCTCTTTCTTATCTTTATTTCTAAAATATATGTGCCCTGATAACCGTAATCCCCAAAGAATAACAAGTGTTGTCACCAACAACTGTTTTTCATACATATTTCCATTGATGAGAAGTGTTGAGACTGCAACGACAATAAAACCTAAACCCCATGCAATATCCGCGACATCATTACGCTTACGGATAACAGAAAAAAGAAAAGCCAATGTCATAAAAACAAAGACAATAAGTGCTGAGGTGAGAAGTGATGAAAAGAAAAGTGTCATTTGCGTAAACGTCTACCGATTATGAAACTCAATGCAGCGACCGATGAAGAGAGCACAGTTCCCCAAAGCATGTCGACCGCAACCAATAGCAATGGCCAATTAGCAATTGTTGCCAAATTGGTAAGTTCATATGTCGCGTATGTAACAATTCCGAAAAATGCACCAGCTAGTGCAACTGTTCCAACTTTTGACTGCTTGACCTTTAGCGCCGGCAACACAACAAAGTAGAGAAGCCCGACAACAAAAAGCGCATAGAATAGACCAGCTGCAACAATATTTGGTTGCGGAGCCAAAAGAAACCCAATCTGATCAGCATAAAACTGGGTAGCGACAAAAGAGAGCCAGACGAAATCAATAGCAAGGAAAACGGCAAAGGTTGCGAGGTAGAGCTTAATATAGAACGATTGATTCATTACTTTTTACTTTACCAGCTTGAATATCTATATACAAGAGGTTAGCAACTCATTTTTTCTAATTTACTTGCTTTAGCGGACATAGTAGCTACACTTCTATTATCAGTACTGACGTATTTTTCAACATCTTTTAATGCTTGCTTTACAGCTTTTTCAATCTCTTTAAATTCTTTCATTTCCTGCATATGTAATGTATTTTTTTTATTCATTATTAGTGTTTTCCCAGTAGTTTAATTATCATACAAAAACGTTGTAATTATCAAGTAAGAATTTTTTTAATTTAGGGAAAGGTATAGCAGCATTATATACAAAAGCATTTTCTTTACAAGCTTTTTTAACTAATTCAATCTGATATTTCTTTAGTATAAATTTATCTTTTGTCTGTACAAATATATTGAAAATAAAAGCTGTAGTTCGTTTTGAATCACTTTTTAATAAAGAATTAACTAAAGAATCTAGAGCTTGTTTTTGATATTTTATATATCCAGGATCAACTAAAGTTAAAAGAAATACGATTGTCACAGCGCGTACTATCTCATTATCTGTCCATGTTTTAGATTTATACGCTTGAATATTTCGTATAAAACTATCCGAATTTGTTCCATCAAGTGAAAAAGGAATTATTTTTAAATTTTTATAAAATGCTATACCTAATTCTTGATTCGCAAAAAAAGATTTAAGGAAGTGCTTTGATAGTAATGGAATAACGAAATCAGTGTTTTGTAAATTGTTAAGTATTTCTTTTGGCCAATCATTAGATGCTTTTAAGTCATCGTGGGCGAGGAATACTTCAAATCCAATACATTTCTCAAAGTAATCTTTTACTCTGCCCGCGAGTACGCTATCTTTTGTTGAATAGCTTATAAAAACTTTTATTTTAATCGGTTCAGATACTATTATCGCCTTTTTAAGTGTAGAAAGAGATAAATCCATAGTATTAATTAATGAGATTATAACAGAAGAATAATAAGGTATTAAACAACGAGAAAACTTACCACTGAATACAGTATAATAATGCCATGGGAAAGATGCTTGCAGTTTGGGATTGTAAATCTTTAGAAAAATTTGAGAATGTTTTTGATTGTTATATTGCTGAAGCGCTCATTGCCGAAGGACACCCAATTGGATCTGAAGAACAAACATTACAAAAGTACACTGTACAAACAGTCTCAGATCTTGCACTACAACAACAAGACAAACTCTTAGAAAACCCCAAACTTGCCAAACTGTACTTCGAAGTCGAATTGCCACTCGCCAAAGTCTTGTTTGAGATGGAGCAACATGGCATTCTTTTGGATACCAAAAAATTACATGCCGTTGGAGAAAAGATCGATGGGTTATTGGACTCGCTTCAAGGAAAAATCGATAAAGAAACAGGAGGGGATATCAACCTCAATTCACCGGCACAGCTAGGGACGTTCTTGGCAGATAAAGTCGGTGTCCCGTTGAGCCGGACAAAAACAGGAAAGTACGCAACCAATGAAGGAGAACTTTCCAAATTCGCAGAGCAGTTTCCCATCATCACCAATCTCCTCAAATACCGCGAACTCAAAAAGCTCCGCTCCACATATGTCGAGAGTCTCATCCAAAAGGCTGATGAAAATAGTCTCATCCATACGACATACAATCAAGTGATGGTAAACACTGGCCGTCTTGCATCCCTCAATCCAAATCTGCAAAACATCCCAGTCACGTCTTTAATCGGTCAGGAGATCAAATCATGTTTCATCGCCAAGCCAAATCATACACTCGTCTCGTTTGACTATTCGCAACAAGAACTCCGCATCCTTGCGCATCTGACTGGAGAGAAAGCATTGATCAAAGCATTTGCTGACGATCAGGATGTCCATGTGTTGACTGCAAGTAAATTATTTACTGTGCCATATGAAGAGGTAGCAAAAGATCAACGAACAGTCGGCAAGACAATCAATTTTGGCATCATTTATGGCATGAGTAGCTACGGCATGAGCGCTGGCCTCAACATCCCACAAGAACACGCCGAACAATTCATCAAACAATTTTATGCCTCCTACCCAGCGATCCGCACATACTACGACAATTACTTAAAAAACGCCAGAATTCACGGCACAGTCGAGACGCTCCTCGGTCGAAGAAGATACGTCTTTGAAGACCCCAAAAGAAAACTCATCGACAACAGCATGCGACGCGTCCTGATGAATTACCCCATCCAGGGAACAGCCGCTGATTTTATGAAGAAGGTCATGGTAGATGTCGATCGAGAAATTTTAAACAAGTATCCAGAAGTCTCATTATTGTTAACGATCCACGATGACCTAGTCTTCGAAATCCCAGATGACAAACTCAATTCTGGAATCATCAGAGAGATCCAAAACGTGATGACATCAGTCCATCCACTAGCAGTTCCTACCACAGTTGATGTTAAAATTGGGAAAGAGTGGGGGAATTTGAACAATTATTTCCCAAACAACTGAACCTCTATCATCTTACGGTCATTAGCCTCCAATAACATTACATCAGCATGCTGTAGCTGAGCCACAACTTCGTGATCTAAGGACATTGCTGCATAGAGTATGTTGAATAACGCATCGACATCATCATCTGCCGCAATCCTATTTGTTGAGATTGCCAAATCGGCCGCGCATCTATGAACAATCTTTAACTCTCCTTGTCGCGGATTACCGTACTTATCATTTCCTTCATCCTTGAAGGTGAGCCCAACAGGTTGCATCCCTCCGTGACAGGTTGCTTTCCGATCACCAGGCTTTTGCAGATCGACGTGTTTGGACCACAGACAATAGTTACAATGATTCCGATGAGCTGTACCCATAGAATCATCGATCACTATAAACTGCTTACAATGTGAACAGGTAAATCCACCTGCTTTTTGTTCTCTGTTATATGCTTTTGCTTTTCTTTTTTCAAATGTATATTTCCAATCATAGTTTTTCACTTTTACCTCCTTTCCCACAAAAAAACCAGCCATTTGGCTGGTCACTGGAAAGTAAAAATTACGTAACTATTTATCTATGTTTTGTGTATTCTTTTTTCATATAAGACCAGCCAAGAAAACCCTTTCGCAAGGGCCAAGGCGGTGCCAGTGGTCTTATATATGCTATTAAACATAAAGATGAGTATATAAAATGATGCCGCTAAAGTCAACTTCCGCACATTCGAGGTAGGATAGTAGTCAATAAATAAACATTGAGGATCTAAGATATTTTCTATTCTCCAGGTACTGTAGTCGATGATGCTGAAGCCGGAGTAGATAGAGTAGGTGCTGATATTTCTGTAGTGGGTGTAGGTTCAGCTGTAGGCACATCTGTTGGGGCAACAGTTGGGAGAACCGAGGTTGTAGATGGAGGCTCTATCGTAGTTGTCGTAACTATAGGCGGTGGAATCTCTATAACTGAGGGAGTTACGGTAGTTGCGGGAACTTCAGAAATAGTACCTGGGAAAACTTCTGTAGGCCGCGGTGGCAATCCAGATACTTGGCGAAGGGGTGCCTCCTGAGCAACCTGAGCAACTGGTGCGGGCACTATACTTGGTGTTGTATCTCTTACTTCGGCAACCTGAGGTACTATAAGCGGTACTTCGGGAACAGGCATTTCTTGTAATAATGAAGGAATAGATGTTGTGGAGGGTACATCAATCGCTAGTTGCGGTGAAGAAATACTCGGAATACGTTCATCTCTCTCAGTTCTATTTAAGTATGTAACTGTAAGCAATCCAGTAAAACCCACTGCAGTTACCGCCACAAGCGCAGCATTCTGCACAGTCTTGTAGCGAGGTTGTCGCCTTTTATTTTCTATTAATGGTGCACTTTGTCTTTCAAGCTGTGACATCATAGTAATATAATAGAAAGACCTCAAGAAATCAACGTAAAGTTTGTAATAAAATGCGTTATTATTACTTGTACTCTCGCATAATTGCAATGGAATCCTAGTCTGATATTTTGTAATCTATTGAGGAAAAGTGTTAATTTTGGTATACTTCACCTAATGCGGGGTTAGTTCACTGGTAGAATGCTTCCTTGCCAAGGAAGATGTAGCGAGTTCGATTCTCGTACCCCGCTCAACATAGAACTCTTCACAGCAATGTGGGGAGTTTTTTTGCTTTGGGGTTGTTAAGGTTCAAGATTAAGAAAAGGTGCAGGCAAAGAACACGCGGAGCGTGGCGATTACACATACAGTACCTTATTATACGCTTGCGCTATACCAACTTATAGTATATAATATTTCCCTATGACTCCAGATAGGAAAGGTCCAAGTTTGCGCAGCCCAAAAGCACTAATTGCCCGACATGTCACACGTGGCATAGATCGCTATACAGCAACATACCCAGAAGTTGATAAAACACGGCTTGATGAGTTAGAAGAAGTTGTTGAGACGTGGAAAAGGCGGAAAAGTGGTTTGGTTGTAAAGAAAGCAAGACTCGCTACTTATAGAGGTACCATTACATCAGCGCAAGTGGAATACGAGCATACGAAAGCAGAAACTACAGATCCAACGCTTGTTATGAGAGTTAAATCACATGATATTGCTGAAGGAGTAGTCAGGCAGGTTGTCAAAGGAGACTTCTTTGACGGAGGAATTGAAAGTGCTTTGATACACGGTGCAGGGATGAATACATGGAACTATGGTGAGCGAAGTAGACCAGCTAGTACAGCCGTTGAAATCGCTTTGGTCGGAAGAGCTGAAAGAAGAGCTCGAGGAGATTCAACATCACAATATCCATTTGACTATGCGAAAATACGATTTGATTGGAATAACGAAACACAGGCTTTAAAAGTTAGAGGACGCACACAGGAACATAATGGTGAAATCCCAAACCAACTTACAGACAGACGGAATCAAGAAGTGACTCTTATTGACTTTGCTCATATGCGACACCATATCATTAAGCAAGCCCACAAGCATCGTCCCGATGAACACTAGAATTTGTTAATACTTCAAACAATTACTCTTTGCATTAAATTACTTTTGTGGCAGAATGTATGTATGACGTTTGGACGAATCCAAGATAACCAATTTATTCTCCGGCTTGAAAGGGGAGAGGAAGTTCTGTCAGTGTTGAAAATCTTCTGCCAGGATCATAGGATTAAAAATGCTTCGGTTTCTGGGATTGGATCTATAGAATCGCCGACACTTGCACATTATACAGTGGACACCAAAAAATATAGTGAGAAAGAACTTGTTGGTGTGTACGAAGTGACCGCACTTCTTGGCACCGTCGCACTGTTTGAAAAACAACCACTGTTACACCTTCACATCACACTGGGAGACGAATCCATGCAAGCCTTCGCCGGCCATCTCGTATCAGGAACAGTATCCGCAACTCTAGAAGTCATCATAACGGTCCTCCCAAGTGCATTCGAGAAAGAACACGACGAAGAAATCGGCTTAAAACTCTACACATTCCCAAAACAAAAATAATATTTCTATAAGTAATATTCTTCGAGCGTAGTCGAGAAGCAACACACGGTACACTCCATAAAGATATATTGTTCTCGACTTCGCTCGAACAGTAATGAGAATTCTCTTGACAAACTAACCCTGCAATACGCATACTAATTATAATGCCCAAATCAAAGCGTAAGCGCGAAAGCGTCTTGCCACAAACTGCCATCGAGACTGAAGATTTTGGACCGTATATGACATCGATCTTGACGATTGTCATGGCAACCTTTGCGATCTTTGGTGTCCAATCAATCACCCTTGCAGTACAATCCACTGGGACACAAGCGGTAGCCGAATGTTTTGCACAAAGTAACGAGAGTGCGTACCACCGGTTTATGAAATGTACTGATACGAAGAGTTAATCGTTTATTTTGGAGCACATAATACAAAGTTTCATAAACCTCCCGGCCGCATCATCCCAACTCAAATCCTGCACATTTTCAGAAAGTTCGTGACTGATCTTTTCGTAATCTTCCTCGTTTTCAATAATATCCTGAATTTTCTCAGCAAGCATAATCGGGTTATTCGCTGATGTTATGAGAAAATCATGCTTTTCGTCAAGTAGATCTGAAACACCCGCTACATCTGTCGTAATGACAGGTACGCCACAAGCCATCGCTTCAACTGCTGTGATCCCAAAGGATTCGTAATGTGATGGCAGTACCAAAAGATCGGCTGCATTATAGTAGTCAGGAAGCTCCACAGGCTCTTTTCTTCCAATGAACTTGACAGAGGTTGTAATCCCTAGAACTTTACGGACAGCATTGAGCTTTTGTAGTTCTTTGGACCAATCCTCAGATGCTTTTGAAACATCTCCTCCAACGATCCAAACACAAACTTTGCAATCAGGGTTAATATTCAAAAGTATTTTCATTGCGTACAAAAGTACATCAATTCCTTTGAGCGGCTCAATTCTCCCAACAAAAAGAATCATTTTATGATCAAGCTCTGCGCCAATTTTCCGTTTGGCAGCTTTCTTATCCATCGGTTTAAAGAGCTGCAAATTAACGCCCGGAATAAGAATTGATATTTTCTCTTTCGTACCACTATATAATGTCTCAATATACTGCGCATCTGCTTCACTTGTTGCGATGATTTGATCTGCTTCTTTAACTAGCTGTATTTCCGTTTGGATTCGCTCTAAGCCCTCTCGCTCATCATCACTTCGCGCGACAAGATTCTTCATAAGACCCAATGTATGAAACGTCATAATCATCGGAATCCCAAGTGTCTTTTTGATATCGAGTCCGATAATTCCTGATAGGTAGTAATGACAACTGACAACCGAATACGAAAGTTTTTCTTTTTCCATAAAAGCATAAAAGTTCTTCAAGAACTCGGGTATATATTCTATGAGCAGTTTCTTAGAAAGTGCTTTTTCGTCCCCTGCTGGAAGATGAATAACACGAAGCGACGGAGTAACTTGTACAATACGTGGACTATCTGTATCTTGCAAACGTGTATAGACATCCAAAGCTTGGCCTTTTTTGGCCAACGATTTTGACAACTCGAGCACATACGTATTTGCTCCACCAATTTCCGCATCAATTTCATCTGAAAGGGGACAGGTATGATATAAAATAACTGCCAAACGCTTTGTATTCATCTGTGTATTATACTATACTAATACGATAATAAATCCGAAATGTACGTATGAATACCTATATTTATCTTGTAAGACATGGTGAAGTGCATAACCCCAAAAACCTTTGGTATGGAAGACTACCGAGATTTGGTTTGACCAAAAAGGGAGAGCAAGAAATTGCACAAACAGCAAAGTTTCTCAAAGACAAACCTATCAATGAACTTTACGCGAGTCCACTGCTCAGAGCCAAAAAAACCGCGCAGATTATTCAAAAAGAATTGGCTTTCCCAAGAATCACATTTTCAGATCAATTACTTGAAGTAAAAAGCTCCTTTATGGGGCAACCAATAGAAGTTCTCCGAACAATTAAATTTGATATTTTTGCAGCACAAGGTCGTGGCGAGAATGATGAGACGCTTGAAGAATTAGCAAACCGATCAACAGGCTTTATCGATCATTTGGCTACAAAACATCAAGGGAAGCATGTAATCGCCGTAAGTCATGGTGATATATTGATGACGATTAAAGCAGTTCTCAAAGGTATGCCACTTGAGATTGATTCAATACGCACAGGCAAGGGCTTTCGATATGTGCGTCACGGCGAAGTTTTGCAGATAACTGTTGATGAGAATGGGAAAAAAGAAATCCAAAGCGTATTCATACCTGAATCCGTCACATATTAAGATATACTGTGTTCTGTCATCCTGAACTAGTTTCAGGATCTCATATATAAACATATGAAACTCTTTAATACCCTTACTAAATCAAAAGACGAATTTAAGCCGCTTGATGAGAATGAAGTCAAAATGTATGTTTGTGGCATTACTCCGTACGACACAACGCATTTGGGTCATGCATTTACATATACGGCATTTGATGTGCTTTACAGGTTCCTCGATGCACAAGGATACCAAATTAATTACACCCAAAACGTCACAGATATCGATGATGATATTTTGAAGAAAGCCAAACAAGTCAAAAAGGATTGGCAGGAACTTGGGACATTTTGGACCGACAAATATGTAGCTGACATGAAAACCCTTAATAATGTCCCGCCGACACATTATGTAAAAGCAACTGAAACAATCCCAACCATCATTGCAATTATCCGCAAACTTGATGACGACAATATGGCGTACGCAAAAAACGGCAATGTCTATTACCGTGTTTCAAAGAATCCTGATTATGGAAAGATATCTGCATATACAAGAGAACAAATGATAACCCTTTCAAAAGAACGCGGCGCAAATCCATCGGACCCAAATAAAGAAGATCCACTCGACTTTATCCTTTGGCAGAAATCATTACCAGGAGAGCCTTCATGGGATTCACCCTGGGGTAAAGGCAGACCAGGTTGGCACATTGAATGTTCGGCCATGATTTACAAATTTCTTGGCGCACAAATAGATATTCACGGAGGAGGAAGCGACTTGATTTACCCACATCATGAAAGTGAAATTGCCCAATCAGAACAATTTACCGGCAAGCACCCCTTCTCCCAATTTTGGATGCACACAGGAGCTGTGATGTATGAAGGAGAGAAGATGTCGAAATCTTTGGGTAATCTGGTAATGGTTTCAGAATTACTAAAAACATATTCTGCAAACGCAATCAAATATGTCCTCCTTTCCCATCACTACAGAATCCCATGGGAATATAGACAGAAAGAATTAGACGCAGCGCAAAGAGCAATGGATACTATTGAAGAAACGATAAAAGCCAAACCAATGAGTCCAGGATCTGATACATCCATATGGATGCAACAATTCACTGATGCTTTAGCCGATGATCTGGACACCCCAAAAGCACTTGGAACGATCATTGAATTAGTAGAAGAACAAAATGCAAATCCAACCGCAACCAATCAAGAAACACTAATGGATATGGCTGAGGTGTTGGGATTCAGGACAGAATAATGCCATCCCGAGCGGAAATAACACTCTCATCCCGACTGTAATGGAGGGATGACGTTACTTATATATACGAACCACCAAACTATCCCCAGTATTTTCAAAAACTACCTTTACTGGAACAGCAAAAGTATTTTCCACATAAAGATTCTGTTGCATATTTATTTCAGGTTGCCCATATGCATAATAAATTGCTGTCCCATACATCGGATCAATGTCGGGAATCATGGCAAAGTCATGATTGGTAGGGGCAACTACTTCCAAGCCCGCATCCCTTGCAGTCATATTAATAAGTGACGCAAAGTGACATACACCATCACCGTACAGGAGACCACTTGATCGATAACCGTCCGCTGCACCAAAACTCGTATTGGTCCCTTGGACAACACGGCCTTCATACTGTGGCAAGACATTGTCATGATAGGCAAAGACTTCACCTGGTTGCAATGTAAATGAGTAGCTTGAAGGGGCACGGACTGCATCCCAATTAATTTGCCCAGCATTTTGTACTGTACCAGCCATATATGCGAGATTTAAAAGGATGTTGTCTTTGAAGACATCATTAATATATGGTTCTGCGTACCGATTGGTCAAATTCAATTTTTGTTCAGCAAGAAGGGTCTGTTCATTCGAAACTTCTTTCGTCAAAGTAATTCCCGGGACAAACCCTGTATATGCCTCTACCTGCACAGCTCCAAAAAAGATAGCAATAGGAATAATAATAAGTAATTCTTTTAACATAATTAACGAGTCAATTTAGACCCATAGTGTATTATTATACATACTATAAGTCTATATGTCAATTACCTCTTTACTTTCCAGCAGAGTTTATTTAATATTTAATTAATGTCCAAAAAAGTTATAAAATCCGTAAAAAGAGGGAAGAACTATGCATTAAAGCTGAGCGTTCTTGCATTTGGGGTCCTTGTCGTTGCACTAGGATTAACAGTTTACCTCAACGTTGCAGCAAAAGAATTCTGCGCGAATTCCATAAGCTGCATAACTGATCTCAGTGGTCAAAGAACAGATGAGACAAAGGGTGTCTATCTCGGAAAGAAAGTCGCAGTTCCAGAAGAAAAGCCTACACAATATGCACTAGAAGATACACAATATGTTCTTGGAGAAGCAACAAGCAACACCAACAAAAGACTTTATGTCGACCTTACGCAGCAAAAGATCTTAGCATTTGAGGGTGATAAATTGATTTATGATTTCCCAGTCTCAACAGGGAAGTGGTATCTCACACCAACAGGAGAATTTAGAATCTGGACATGGCTGCGATATACAAGAATGTCCGGCGGAAATAAGGCGAACGGAACGTATTATAACCTACCAAATGTCCCGTATACGATGTTCTTCGCTAATGCAAAAGTGCCAAAATACCGCGGTTATGGTATTCACGGAGCCTACTGGCACAATAACTTTGGAACACCGATGAGTCATGGATGTGTCAATATGCGGGAAGAAGATGTAGCAAAGATATATGAGTGGACCTTCAAAGATCAAAGCATACCGCTCGTTATCTACGGCACAACTCCAAAACCTGTATAAGATTAAATAAGTCCTGCACTTCGCATCTTATTTGCACAACCTGGGAATTGATTATAGATACTTGACCGCCCAAGCAACTGCTTCACAGCAGCTCTTTGTACTTCGATTGGTGCAAGATCCGCTCGCGCGTAACCTGTATTTAGATTGTTCCATGTACCAGGTGAAAATTGAAATGCTCCATAATAGCCATTTCCTGTATTTTTCGCAGGATCATTTCCAGCCTCACAATTACCTAAGTAGGTGACAGCCTCATCAGAAATTACCCCTGGATTATTTGACGCAGCAACTGAAGGAGGTGCTTGCGTTACTACCGGTGTAAGCGTAGGAACTGCGACAGCATCTTGTGTAGGTGCAGCAGTTGTTTCAGTAAGAACTTCTGGTTCGCTCGGTTTTTCAGAACGGATCTGCAAAAGCATACCTGCCTCAATATTTGCAGGATCTGTAATCCATGTATTGTCATTCCAAATGGTTGTCCAATAATCTACTGAACCATACTGTCTTTGGGAAATAGTTGCAAGTGTATCAGTATCTTTCACTGTATATGCCACATAGCTATTCTCAGGAAGCACGCGTGTCAATGCTACTTCAGGTGCAGTCGCCGCCGGAGCAAACGCCGCAGAAGTTACATAGAGCGCTGACGATAAAACTGTTGTAAGAATTGTTTCTACCATAATCATCGATTGTCCCAAAAGATGGGTTTTACAATCTTAGGGGGCAGTATACACTTACTATAAGACTTTGTCAAGTCTAAGCAGCAACTCTGTACCTAATTCAGCCTCAAACCATGGTGATTGCATTAAGACTAATGTGGAGAAAATAGTAGGGCTTGCCCCGCGAAGCTCAGTATGAGCGAAGTGGGGTGCCAAGGATCAGAGTCGAACTGATATATCATGTTCTTCAGACATGCGCCATGACCACCTAGGCTACCTTGGCATATGTGGACGCTTAGGGATTCGAACCCCAGACCCCCTCAGTGTAAATGAGGTGCTCTAACCAGCTGAGCTAAGCGTCCTTTGAATTATCCAATTATATATCATTTGACAGCTTTAAAACAAGCGTTGCCTCTAGGATAACTTCAAATACTCTACAAAGTTTTAGGATTGCTACCACATACTGTATAATAGTACTATGACTGAGCTAGCTCCAGGTCCAAATCCTGATGCAGATCGAAAAAATTTCGACCGGCTACCACCCATTGAATCTCCAAATGGTAAAATTGGTGTTGATCCTCAGCGTGGACATGTGACGAGTTGGGAAGTTAAAAATCCAGATACAGGTACATTTGTTCCGGTTCTTTATGTCGGCAGCGAGTTAAAGAGAACAGGAATTCCTAACTTGTTTCCAAATTATGATGAGAGCGGGGGAGAACTCCCTGATGCAGAAGGCCAAGGGGAACTTGACACACATGGTTTTGGAAGAGATAAACACTCCAACTGGATTGTCATAGAACAATCAGATCCTCGCAAAGTTGTGATGCAATTAACTCCGGAAAATATCTCAGCTGAAGCGCGAGCAAAGTACCCGTATGATTTTGAAACGACTCTTGAAGTAGCAGTGGCAGAAGATGGAAGCATGACGCACACAATGACAGTAAAGAATAAAGGTGATAAACCTATGCCAATCGCTCCGGGAACACACGCAAACTGGGCTTCCCGTCATGATCAGAAACGCTCTATCAAGACTGACATTGAAGGATTTGATGCAGAGACAATTGATTGGGATAATGATCCACCAGATACAGAATATGATTTCTACGGTAAAGCTGTTATTGCAATGCCTGACAAAACTATTACGATTGAGGAGATCAACGAGGACGGATCTCCGAAAGAACCTGATGAACGTGTTGTGGAAAAAATCGTTGCCTGGTCACAACCAGTTGGAAACCCAGAGAAACCAGATGTTGACTTTGTAGCCTTTGAACAGGTCTCATTGGGCAAAGGTGCATTAAAAGAAAGACCAATTATTCTTAAAAAAGATGAGGTATGGAAAATGAAAGTAAAATATTCAGCGACATTTAATTCTTCCACACAACTAGCAGCATAATGTATTTTGTACATCTCTGGACTTACAGCTCTTCACGCAATTTCGTACTATTTTCGTTTGATTAAGGGTTATTGGATTTAGCGCCAACTTTGGAGACCAGGGTTAATAGCTCGTCTTGTTTTTCTTGAGAAATATCGCCAAAAAATCTTACCCGACTTGCAAGTGGGGTAGCAGTTGCCATTCCTGCTTCACGAGCAGCTTTTGCCTCTTTCATCAGAGGAAATAACTTAAGCCATTCGTGAATCTCATCTTTCCGACCGCTGATACCATGAGGCTTATCGGTAATAAGTATGCCATCAACATCATTTGGTGATTGCAAACTCTCAATGACATCTTCTGCCCGAACCATCCAATCTTGTAGTCCAAGTACTAACCAAATGCCGTGAGGGTTAGGACGACTTCGGATTTCAGAAAGCATATGGCTTTGGTCTGTTAATGCCACTGAAGCTGCGACTGTGAAGTTACTTGCCCCAAACTCTCTTTTTACTTTTTTCCCATCATCGCCAACCTCAAAATTATTTTCAGCAGAGATGTCATCTGGTGGTCTGGCTTTCCATGCACTTCTGAAAACTCCCGCCGATGCTTTAAGAAACCGGGGTTGTTTTATGATTCCTGCAGGATACGCTAATATGGCGTTACCGACCAAATCAGGTCTTTCGTAAAGTACTTCCAACCCATTTATGGCATCACCAGATTGAAATATTGCATCAATGCCAGTGTATCCTCCCGATTCCAGTGTCAGTATCAACTCTTGCGCACGCTCGTGCTGATAGTGGGAAGTCACGGTATCAGGATTCATCGTACCTGCTAAACGCAACGTTTGCATACGAGAAAGTACGACACTCCCTTTTTCTCCTCTGAGCATAAAATTATTATTTCTCTCACGTCGGTCTGGATCGGGAAGGGAGGGAATTGTATCATGGCCAAGAGTCTTTATATAATCCAACACACCATTATTTCGACTTTCTCCATAACCAAATCCACCACCAAAATAGATTGGTGGAGCTGAAATCGATTCTCGTTCAGCATGTGCAGCAGGGGCAGTAAATTGTTCCGCCAGTGATCCGTCTTGATGATCAGCACCAGATTCTTCAGGGATTACCATTATGTTATAGTAGCATATAATCTAGCACTACTGGCACTCCCACGTTACTAGAGAAAAGAGGGAAGAGTTCTTGCAATATTTATTCTCCTACACGATTTGAAATTTCTTTGAGAAAGAGATTGTAATCAACTTGATCTGCTTTACTATCATCGTTGAGATCAGCCAATGCTTGATTGGTGGTGGTGCAATCTTTGGCTGGAAGGAGATCGCTATAACAGCCTTCGAGAATGTTATAGTCCAGTATATTTAGCCTATTGTCATTGTTTATATCTCCAGCTATTAATACTGCTTCTGGGAGAACGTTAATCGTTTCTTTAGTAAGCGTGTGAATGCCGGGTACCCGTGATCTCAGGTACTGGTCACTCTTTACTTTTATTTGATAAACACCTTGTGTAATACCTGTCCCTAAGTCAATTGTTCCCTCATACATGCCAGAGGTAGTGTTAAACCTAATCGTTCCTGATTTTGTCGCTACCACCACATTACTAGCGTTTAATAA
>JACDET010000032.1 GCA_013816255.1 Candidatus Levyibacteriota bacterium
GTGCAGAGGAACGGGATCGTTTGCGTTTTGAGAATGCTGTACAACAAACAAGAAATACCATCCATAGCAGGTTAGAAACCTATATCGGGCTGCTCCGTGGAGGAAGCGCCCTTTATGCAGCCCGCCCTAAAGTGACACAAGACGAATTCCGCCTTTATATTGAACGGTTACGCTTGGCTGAACGATACCCAGGTATTCAAGGCATTGGATTTACACCACGTATATCCCAAAATGAAAAGGATTCATTTATACTAAACGTCCAAGCAAATGGATACGATAACTTTGCCATTACACCCGAAGGGAATAGGTCTGAATATTTTCCAATTTATTTCATAGAGCCTTTAGACCGCCGCAATAGAGCCGCCATAGGGTTTGATATGTTTTCTGATCCGGCACGCCGGGATGCTATGGAACGGGCACGAGATACGGGAACCCGTGCAGCTTCAGGCAAAGTTACCCTTGTGCAAGAAATTGATGGAGTGAAGCAGGCTGGCTTTCTCATTTATGTTCCTATATATCAAGGGAGCGCTGTGCCCGCAACTATTATAGAACGACGGGAACAACTTCAAGGTTTTGTTTATAGTCCTTTCCGCGCAGATGATTTACTATCAGGAATTTCTGGAGAAAACATACAACAACGTATAAGTTTCAAAGTGTATGACGGTGAAACAGCAAGTGAAGCAATGCTTCTCCATGATTCCAAAACAGTATCAAATAAAGATCCGTCGTACAATTCACGATTCAAAACAACAAGACAGATCGATGTTGCTGGAGAACCGTGGACACTTACTTTTACCAATGATCCTCTCTTTGAAAGTGAATCACAAAGTAATTTTGCACCTTATATATTAATCGGAGGATTAATAATAAGCGGGCTATTATTTTTTATCAGCCGTTCACAATTTGTGGCTCGTAAAAATGCTGAACGAGCTGCGGCTGAATTATTCGTTTCACAAAAAGAATTACAAAAAGCTATTGGTATGCGGGACAACTTTATCTCAATTGCTTCACATGAACTCAAAACTCCTATCACAAGCCTCAAAATTTATACTGAAGTCATGCAGCGTAAATTTCAAAAGACTGGACAAAATGATGCACTGAAAAATATGACCAAGATGAATACTCAGATTGAAAAACTTTCAAATCTCATTAGTGATTTACTTGACGTTACAAGAATTCAATCAGGTAAATTAGCTTTTCATGAAGAAGTGTTTGATATGTCGTTACATGTTAAAGAAATAGTGGAAAGTACCCAACCAATAACAGAAAAACATCAATTAACGTTTAAAGGCTCAGCAAATACATTAGTTTTAGGTGATAAAGACCGTATTGGACAAGTTATTAGTAACTTCCTTACGAATGCAATTAAATATTCACCCGATGCAAACAAAGTAACGATAAGCGTTATAAAGAAGGAGAATAAAGCCATAGTGAACGTCCGAGACTACGGCATTGGCATAGATAATATACATTTGAAAAAAGTCTTTAATAGGTTTTATCGAGTTGCAGAAAGTAACGAGAAAACGTTTCCAGGTTTGGGAATTGGCCTTTATATTTGTTTTGAAATCATTAAACGACATAATGGACAGATCGATGTACAAAGTGTGAAGGGAAAAGGTTCAACATTCACTTTTAGCTTACCTCTTGTTACGAAGGCTATAACTCCACGGAAATAACTTCATCAACCATCATAGGAGCAATTTGGTATAATGAATACGATCATATATGGAAATTCTTATTGTTCTCTTTTTGATAATCCTCAATGGCGTTTTTGCAATGGCTGAGATAGCAATTGTTTCATCCCGCAAATCAAAACTGCAACAGCTTGCAAATGAAGGCAATAAAAACGCGCTTGCAGCCTTGGAGTTAGCAAAGTCTCCAAACCGTTTTCTTTCAACCGTGCAGATTGGCATTACGCTAATCGGTATATTTGCTGGTGCATTTGGAGGTGCAACAATTGCTGAAAATTTGGCTACACAATTTAGTCAAGTTCCACAAGTAGCACCGTTCAGTGATGCACTCGCTCTGACAATTGTCGTTTCAATTATCACATATCTTTCACTTATTATTGGTGAATTGGCACCAAAACGTTTTGCACTCACCCACCCTGAAAGAATAGCTACTATTATGGCACGGCCAATGAATTTCATCTCAAAGATAAGCGCACCGGTTGTAACACTTTTGAGTTTTTCAACAGATATGATTCTTCGGCTTTTCAGGGTGAAACCAAATATGGAACCCTCAGTAAGTGATGAAGAGATACGAATGATGTTACGGGAAGGGACACAAGTTGGTGTTTTTGAAGTTGCCGAAAAAGATATTGTTGAGAGAACATTGCGTCTTGGCGATAAAAAGATTCCAGCGCTGATGACTTCACGCAAAGAAATTACATGGCTTGATATCGATAGCTCTTTTAAATCAATTCGCACAAAAATTATACGCTCTTCACACGCATACTTTCCTGTTTGCCGGGACAATCTTGATAAAGTTATCGGTGTCATCCGATCAGAAGATATGCTCCGTAATTTTCTTGTCGATGAAAAAATTGATCTAAAAAAGTTTCTTCTCAAACCATTATTTATTCCTGAAAGTATGGATGGGTTAACAGTTTTAGAATTATTTAAAAAATCGGGTGTACATATGGCATTGGTTATTGATGAATTTGGAAATGTGCAAGGACTGCTTTCACTAAACGATATTCTTGAAGCAATTGTCGGTGACATTCCGACAATTAATGAACTCGAGGAAGAAGAGATTATCAAAAGAGATGATGGTAGTTGGCTTGTTGATGGTCTCTTATCAATCGATGAATTCAAAGAGTACTTCCATATCAAAAAACTTCCTGATGAACGTTCAGGTGTATTTCATACGATTGGTGGGTTTGTCATGCATCATCTTGGGAGGATTCCGGTATCGAGTGATACATTTGAACGTGAAGATTTCATTTTAGAAGTTGTTGATATGGATGGTAACCGTGTTGATAAAGTACTCATTAAAAAGAAAGAAAAGAAATTACTTGCGTAACTTTTTCTCTTCACGACGTACCATCCCCACAATATTCCTAAATGTAATTGATCTGATCAAAACAATAGCTGTTATAAAAACAAAAAACCCAGCAATGAATCCTGCAAGAACATCACTTGGATAATGCACCCCTAAATATATGCGGCTCAATCCAATTAACAAAACAAGTAGTAATGAAAGTACTGTAACAACACCACTTAATACTTTATTATGTGTGAAATGATAAACAAAGTACGACATAACTGAGTAAAAAATAAATGCATTCATCGCGTGACCTGATGGAAAACTGTATGACGAACTCAAATCCATAATTGGGTCCATATCTGGCCGAGGACGTTGAAAAATAACTTTAAGAATAATATTAATGAGAAGACCGATAATTAATACCGTGACAAATAGAATTGCTTCTCTCTTATGTTTCTTCCATGTCAAAAAAATAGTGAAGAGACCACCCGCAAATACAATGATGTCAGCCCCCAATAAACTGATAAATACCATAAATTCAGTAAGACCAGGATTTCTCCATGCATAAACTGTTTGGGAAAGTGCTTCATCCAGAACGCGAGTTTCCTGTTCTAGAACATCTTTGGCAATATCTGCAAAGATCACTACTGAAATCACACTAAGAATAATACCAATAATTATTTCCAAAAATATGACTGGGCCATCGGGAGAGTTTTTCAGAAAACTGACTTTTGCAAGATGTGCAATAATTTTTTTCTTCATATCATTCATTATATACTCCTTGTAAATACTTTTACAAATAGCATCGTATGCTGAGTTATCAATTGATTTACTTATGGAGTTCTGCTATATATTGAAGCAGAAGTTTATAATTTAGTTATAAAATATGAAAAAAATTAAGTCTGCAAAACAACTCACTCCAACAGAAGAAGCATTGCTTCAAAGTGAAGAACGATACAAAGCATTTATTTCACAAAGTACTGAAGGGATATGGCGATGTGAACTTGAAAAACCTTTATCCATGAAAGATCCAATTAAAAAACAACTTGCCCACATTTTTAAATATGGATACTTAGCAGAATGTAATGACGCAATGGCACAAATGTATGGATATAAAAAAGCAGCCGAACTAAAAAATATACGGTTGAAAGATATAATGGTGCCAACAGATGAAGAAAATAGCAACTATCTTACCGACTTTATAAAATCAAATTTCAAACTACAAAAAAGACGATCTCATGAACGAGATAAATATGGAAATTCCCATATATTTGAGAATAATTTAATAGGAATTATTGAAAATGGATATGTTCTTCGAGCTTGGGGTACACAACGGGATATTACTGAGCAAATAAAAGCAAACGAAAGACAAGAATTTTGGAAAAAGTAACGAGCAAGTTGGTGGTATCAATTAATCATCATGTAACGTTGCAGGAAATAGCGCAGCTTATTGTTCCGTATTTAGCAGATTATTGCAGAATAGCAATTGTCGATAAAGATAATACTATTAAAGAGTTAACAGTAAACCACAAAGATCCGACTGCGATATCGCTTGCGCAAGCACTGTATGATAATTACAAAGACCTACCAATCTCGACATATGGTGTACCAAATATCTTGCACACTGGTAAATCAGAACGTATTGAGAAAATAAATGATAAAGTCCTCAGTAAATATGCGTCGAATAAGCAATTAATAAAAATTATTAAACAAATCGGATTACAATCATATATGGGCGTTCCCCTTATTGCCCGAGGTAAAACCATCGGTGCAGTCACATTTTCATTTATCAAGAAAAATATTTTTTATACCAAAGCAGATTTACAATTTGCTGAGGAACTTGCACGAAGAATTGCCTTGACTCTTGATAACATGCAGTTATTCAAAGAAGCACAAGAAGAAATCCGGGAAAGAGAACGTGTTAGCGAAATACTTAGTTTACAACAAGAACGATTAAATCTTGCACAAGAAGCTGGAAATATTGGCGTATTCGAGTGGGATATACCAAATAATACAATACAATGGTCACCGCAGCTTGAAAAACTATATGGATTGCCAATAGGGGGATTTACAGGAAATCCAACGCAATGGACGAACATGATACATCCTGATGACCGCGACCGGATTGTCAACGAATTTAATGTACAGACCAAACACACGGAAAATACAGAGTTTGAATTTCGCATTATTCTTCCTGATACAACAGTAAGGTGGATTTACGGGAAAGCACAAGTCTTCTTTGACCATAATAAAAAGCCAATGCGAGTTGTTGGTATCAACTTTGACGTTACACAACGTAAACAGGCTATTATCAATTCTCTCTTCCTCTCGGAAACAAGTAAAATTTTATCATCCTCTTTGAATTACGAAACAACACTTCAGAATATTGCATCTTTAGCGGTTCCACAAATTGCCGACTGGTGCGCTATTGAAATGCTTGATGAAGAAGGTAAATTACAGCAGATCGCAGTTACACATAAAGACCCTGAGAAAATTATATGGGCACGCAAGTTACGAAAAGATTACCCTACAAATTTACAATCTGATGTTGGTATCGCAAAAATTCTTAAAACTGGTAAGTCTGAATTGTACCCATTCATTAATGAAGACATGGTTGAAAGAAGCGCAAAAGATAAAAAACATTTAAGAATGCTCAAACAAATAGGTATGACATCGGTGATAATGTCACCATTACTTTCAGAGAAAAAGGCTGTTGGTGTGATTACTTTTATCTCTTCAGAAGCAAAAAGACGATTTACAAAAGAAGATCTTTTAGTTGCTGACGAGTTAGCTATCCGAGCATCTTTGGCAATAGATAACGCTAAATTATATAAGAAAGCGCAAGAAGCAATTTCGTTGCGAGATGATTTCATTTCTGTTGCGTCCCATGAACTAAAAACTCCTTTAACAAGTGTAAAGATTTTTACACAAGTGCTTCTCAAGCATGCAAAGAAAACGTCTGATGAAAAGTCCATAAATAGTCTTGAAAAGATGGACAAACAAATTGATAAACTTACCGACCTTATTTATAATCTTCTTAATATTTCAAAGATACAATCGGGACGATTAGAGTTTGGGAAGAAAAGTTTTGTTTTCGATGATATGATTACAGACGTTATTGATGTCATGCAGCATATGACTGTAGCACATAAAATTATACGTAAAGGGAAAGTTAATTGTAAGCTTTATGGGGACGAAGACAGATTAAGCCAAGTACTATCAAATCTTATTTCAAACGCTATAAAATATTCACCAAAGGCTGATAACGTAATTATCTCAGTTGCAGCGAGAACGAACCATATTAAAGTATCTGTACAAGATTTTGGTATTGGAATGAATAAAGATCATCTTGATAAAGTATTTGATAGATTTTATAGAGTTTCAAGCAATGAAGATAAAACATTCCCTGGACTTGGGATAGGACTCTATATCTCAAAAGAAATTATAAACCGTCATAATGGGAAGTTGTGGGTTGAAAGCACTGAGGGCGTCGGATCGACCTTTCATTTTACCATCCCACTAAAAAATTAATCCTGTCCCCATTGAGCAAGTGACCTAAAAATACCACTAAGTGACGCGCCTTTTTCAGTCAGATTATATTCAACATGTAAAGGAACCTCTGCATATACTTTTTTCGTAATAATACCTTCTTGTTCAAGCTCTTGTAATCTTTGTGATAGTGTCTTTGGACTAATTCCTGGTAATGCACGTTGTAGCTCTCCAAACCTTTTTCTTCCTTCAAAAAGATTATGGAGAAGCAACATAGTCCATTTACTTCCTATCACTTTTAATGTTTTTGCTACAGCACATTGGTTGCCTGTTTCTCTACACGTTTTCATACTTTACTTTTTGTAACTACTTTACTTAGGGAAGTTACAATGATAATATAACATGATAACAAAATAACGCAATACTTCGGAAGGCGAAGGGAGGTGAATACACTATGAAATGGACAAAACAAGCAGATCAAAAATCACTTGATAATACAATGAAAGCGCTCAATGAAAACGGGGTAAAAGTCATTGTCGCTGAATCAGCAAGGGACGCAAAGGAAAAAGCTTTGGAAATACTTCCACATAATGCAGAAGTTATGACAATGACATCTGAAACATTACGTGAGTTAGGCCTTGAAACAGAAATTAACGAATCAGGTAAATTTGATGCAGTCAAACCAAAGTTGTACAGCATGAATCGTGAGACGCATGGTAAAGTTATGCAACAGATCGGCGCAGCACCTGATTGGTCAATTGGAAGCGTACATGCAGTTACAGAAGATGGAAAAGTAGTTGTCGCTTCTAATACAGGAAGTCAATTGCCGGGATACACGTATGGATCTCCGCATGTACTTTGGATTGTTGGGACACACAAGATTGTCAAAAATCTCGATGAAGCAATGGCTAGAATTTATGATCATGTTCTCCCATTAGAATCTGAAAGAGCAAAAAAAGCATATGGCGTACCAGGCAGTAACGTGAGTAAACTTTTTATCCTCAACAGAGAACCAAATCCAGACAGAATCACAATGATTTTGGTCAAAGAAAATGTAGGATATTAATAGTAATCTTAGCCTTATTTATCCCCTCTTCTGAAAGGAGAGGGGCAGAGTGAGGTAAATTTTATACTTTTAATCGCCCTCGAGCATGAGCGCTAAGACCATCAATTAAATCATCATCTGATATTCTTTGTCTGTCTGTAAGCATATTCTTACCACGCATCCACTGCACTATTTCTAAATCCTCGAGTGAACCAACTTTTGATACAACACGCCCGATATCCCAGAGATAATCACCATAAAAAAGTCTATCCTGATCAAATAATGATCGCTTTCCTAAGGCATCGGTAAAAGTATCCATCGACCTTATACCCCTGCTTTGATGTTCTGAATCGAATGTTTGAAGTCCTTTTGCGTACCAAGAAAGCATATTAACAAGAGGTTCCCCGTAAACGTGATGCGCAAGAAAATGCGCCGTCAAGGCATCATGCGTATGATATAAGAAATCATGCGCAGCCACCGGGAAAACTTTTTCTACATGAGCTGGAAGATATACTTCTCTAGGTATTTCTCCACCCGGGTAGAGTAGTATACGAGGGTAATACAATCCTGAATCTTTATCAGCATCTCTCAATGTATCCATTCTTCGCACATATTCTGGTGGTGAAGCAAAGGTAATAGACGATTTGTCCCGGCGTAGACCTAATTCTCTAACTGATTTCTGAACAGCAGGTAATTGCATATAGAGAGGTGATTCAAAAATTTCATCATCAAACTGCTCAAAAACCTGAGTTATAAGGAATGTATTTGAAGCTCCATCATCAAAAATTCCTGGCTTACACTCTCTATAAAACGGGCTGAGCAGTTCTACAGGCTCTTTTTCGAAGAGCGTTATAAGGTCATCTGTTGCATCGTATTCAATAATATGTGCAAACTTTTCGGAAGGTTTGTCGGAGTGACGATTATTCATGAACTCAAAAGTAATAACACTTTCAGACACTGCGTCTTTAGGTAGCTCTGCAAAAGCTGTTGGGCCTACTTCAAATATTCGTTTCATGAGGTCAGGGTCGGATGTAAATGATCGAGCAGGATGATACTGTCTCCAACCAATTTCGGTAAATTCTCCTCGCACGGTATATCCACCTCTAAAACCAAGTTCCATTTGCGTTGATTGAGCAATATTTCCATCAGGATGAAAAAAAGTTCTTTTTTCTTTTTGTTCTAATCGAGGTACAATATCTCGTTCAATTGCCATGCAGGGATTGTAGCAAAAAAGTATTCTTAAAACAATATTATAAGCTATGAATATCGTTCTATATACTCTTTCACTTTATACTTCGATTTTGCCCCATTATAATTCATATAACGAATCTTTCCAAAGATAGCTCGTTCAAACCATGCGCGGTCATGGACTCCTCCGATACTCCAGGCAATACCTGTGTATCCATTGGGATCGCGTCCATCGAGAAAGTATTTATCATTGAGAGCAATCGCGTGTTTGTGTGCCTCCTCAGGACTTTTGCTCCATTCAAAAATCTTTTTTGCCCAATACATCCGCATATATCCATGCATTTTCCCACGACGCATCATTTCATTTTGTGCAGCATTCCATAATGGATCATGTGTGTCAGCTCTTTCTAATTCTGATAATGTATACAGGAATTCTCTTGTATCGTTCGCGTGTTGTTCATGAGTAAGCTTTGACCAATTTGGATATCCTTTTGGTGAATCGTAATTTTCATTATAGTAACAAAAATTATCTGATAACTCTTTTCGCACTAGCAACTCTTCAAGAAAGCCTGCTTTGGACTTTGCGTGACCCTTTACGTTTTCCATTTCAAGAGCAATTCTTTGCGATGCAATGTGTCCAAAGTGAAGATACGGACTTAGTTGTGATTGCACAAATTTTGTTGGATCATTGCGCTCATCGTCATATCTCGGCAAACGTTCTTCTATAAATTCTTGCAATACTTTTTCAGCTGCTAGTTCCCCAGGTGTCAGCCAATCAACAGGTTTGACTGACGTATCAATTGCAATTTCTGAACGCACTTTTTTCCAATCTGTTTTTTGTAGCGGCAAAATTGATTCTTTTTGCTTTTCCAATTTTGGATATGAAACAAGAAATTCTTCTAAGTGAAAATTAATCTTTGGTCTGATTGTATACGCACCAAATTCTTGTTTTGGAGATGCGATCCAACACGGTACAACGTTGTGTGCATCGACTTCATAAAACGGGATAGTGATTTTTTGTGAAATTTCGTCTTTCCACTTTCTGTTATATTTCAGTGGACTGAAGTCTCCAACGAGTGCACCAACTTTGTGTTTTGTAATAAACGTAGGGATTGCAATCGCTGGGTCGTCAAGTAAAAAGTAGAAAGGGATATTTTTTTTTCGTAAGGTTTCTGCTACTTCCTCCAAACCTTTGAGCATAAAGTCTACCATCCGTTCAGTGCTATGATCGAACTTTGGTCGCAAACTAAAAACGACTGCAATAAAAGTATCTTTTTCTTTTGCCAACTGTTGTGCATAAAAAAGTGCCCAATTATCAAAAGCACGTTGATCCCGACTCATCCAATACACAATCGGTCCAGATACATATTCTTTATTATTTAATTGCCTTACTCTTTTTGTGTTCATATTGATCTTTTGACAAATCACGCCTATTGCATTAAGATTGCATTGCCTGAAACTATGAGAAAATTTTTTGGATATGGACTTATTGCCATTAGTCTTACAATTATTGCGTATGTTTTCTACGCGAACAGTCAGTACAAAGGTATTACCCGTGAATTCTCTGAGTATACATTATTGACGTCTTCTTGGGAATTCTATAAAAAACAATTCATCAATGAAGACGGCCGCGTTATAGATTACACGCAAGACAGCATCACAACATCTGAAGGACAGAGTTATGCAATGCTCCGTGCTGTTTGGATTGATGATAAAGAATCGTTTGATTTGGTTTGGAAATGGACACGGGAAAACTTAAAACGGCCAAATGATAATCTCTTCGGTTGGCGTTGGGGAGAGTTAGAAAATAAAAAGTTTGGATTTCTACCAAATGGTGGAGATAACTCCGCAACAGATGCTGATCAAGATATCGCCTTGGCGCTTATCTTTGCATCAGCCCGCTGGCGCGATAATGCATATCAAGAAGATGCCAAGAAAATCCTTGAAGACTTATGGGTAACCAATACTGCAATTGCAGGAGATAAACGTTACTTGATTGCAGGTAACTGGGCGCAAAATGAAAATGAACTTGTACTTAATCCATCATATTTTGCTCCGTATGCATGGAGAATTTTTGATAAAGTAGATAGAAAACACGATTGGAATAGTATGGTCGCACCGGCCTATGAAGTCTTAAATAAATCAAGTACAAACAAATTGGATAAAGAAAAAGCTGTCGGTCTCCCACCAGATTGGGTTGTTCTGGATAGAAAAAGTGGTGCATTAAAATCGCCCGTAAACTTGGGTAATTTTACAACCAATTATTCATTTGACGCACTAAGAACCCCTTGGCGTGTAGCACTTGATGTGAAATGGAATAATGATGAGACTGCCAAAAAGTATCTCGCGACAATGTGTAAACCCTTGGAAGAAGCATACAAGAAAGATAAAAAAATAGTAAATACATACAGTCATGATGGGATAAAACAAAATGAAGATGAAAACGCGGCAATGTACTCAGCAGCGCTTGGTTGTTTTATTAATACAAATCCAACGATAGCGAAAGACATTTACCAGAATAAGATCGTTAAATTATATGCAAATGATACAAATACCTTCCGAGAGGACATCTCCTATTATGATCAGAATTGGTTATGGTTTGGTGCAGCACTCTATAACGACTATCTCATTCCCTACGATTAAAACTTTTACTTGAACGGAGCAAAAAAGTTGTTGTCATTCCGAGCGAAGTCGAGGAATCTTCCTCAACATAGCTGGATATCTACCAAATGATACACATCCCTACACATTGGGCGGGGTAACATTAATACTTATGGAAAAACCTAAAATTCATACTGGCCGCGTCACAAAAACACTGCTTACAATTAACATCATAGTAGCGCTTGTCTATTTTTCCTGGTGGTTTGACCCAAGTCATGTTGGTAATCCTTGGCTCTTTGGTTTACTTTTTTTCGGTGAGATTTATCATATCGCAATGGCGTTGTTATTCTGGTATACACTTTGGCCAAATGGAAAAAAAGAAATCATTCCCCAATCAAATGCATCTTTTAGCCCAAGCGTTGCCGTGTTTATAACGGTTACAGGAGAACCTGTTGCGATTGTCAAAAACACTGCACTTACTGCCAAAAAAATGCACTACCCAAACCATACAGTATATATTCTCAATGATGGCTATGTAGCAAAAAAAGAAAACTGGCAGGAGATTGAAAAACTCGCTGACGAAATAGGAGTAGTGTGTATAACAAGAAAAAAACCAGGTGGTGCAAAAGCAGGTAACATCAATAATGCTATGCGCCAAACAACAAGTGATTTTATAGCAATCTTTGATGCAGATATGGCGCCATTCCCTGACTTTCTCCAAAAAGTAATTCCTTACTTTAACGATCCTAAAATGGGTTTTGTACAAACCCCACAATACTACAAAAACCATGAAAAAAATGACATTACAGCAGGATCATGGGAACAGCAAGAATTATTCTTTGGACCAATTATGAAAGGGAAAGATCGCAACAATGCATCCTTTATTTGTGGCACAAACGTAGCAATCCGCAAGAGCGCTATTCTAGAAGCTGGTGGTATGTGCGAAACAAACATCGCTGAAGATTTCCTCACCTCCCTTTTTATTCATCAAAACGGTTGGAAGTCAAAATATCTGACTGAGGTTTTCGCAACAGGACTCGCACCTGAAGATCTATTGTCGTACTACAAACAGCAACTCCGTTGGGCACGCGGTTCGCTTGAAATACTTTTCAGTGAAAATCCGCTTTTCAAATCCCACCTTACTATTGGCCAAAAATTACAATATCTTTCATCATCTCTTTATTATTTCAACGGATTAATCGTTGCAATAGATATGCTCATGCCATTGGCTGCACTTTTTTATTCAACAACCCCTGTGTCCGCATCGACGACTTCCTTCGCGCTGTATTTCGTTCCGTTCATGTTTTTAAATCTCTATACGCTGTACGTAGCATCAGCTGGCCGAGTAACCTTCCGCGCAATTTCATTCTCGCAATCAAGTTGGACACTGCAACTTAAAGCATTACAAGCAGTTCTGCTGCGGCAAAAGACGACATTTGCAGTTACACCAAAACAAATGCAGGGAGGAAATTTTAGGTATCTTGCGTATCCTCATAGTATATATATTTTAATCGGTTTGTTTGCAGTCGGTATAGGTATCTACAGAGAAGGCGTGTCAGCATCAGTTTCGGCAAATACTGCATGGGTTATATTCAATGCTGTAATGTTCTTACCATTTATCAACGCTTCTTTTAAGAAAAGTAGTGTACAATAACGCTTCATGCAAAACTTACTTGTTCTATCGTCACGTTTTCTTTTACCGCTTATTCTTATAGGAATCGGTACAAGCATTTGGTCTTTGTTCTCGCAGTCAATACGACTTGATGAAGCGCAATCAATTTGGGTTTCAAGTAAGCCCATTGAAACGATTATTATGCTCACAGCATCTGATGTACACGTGCCTTTGTATGGTATGATCTTGCATTTTTGGATGCAGATTTTTGGTAATACAATTATTTCAGCAAGAATTCTCTCAATGATTTTCTTTCTGTTAACATTACCTGTCTTATATCTTTTTGTTAAAGAAGCGAGTAACAAACAAATTGCTCTTCTTTGTTTAGCACTCTTTACGCTTTCTCCTTTCATCATGTGGTACACAAGTGAAGCTCGGATGTATACGCTTTTTACATTGGTCACAAGTTTGAATCACCTTTTCTTTTTACGGATGATCAGGTCTGACGCCAAAAATGGGAAACTTGGATATTTCGCGAGTTTAATTCTTGGTTTTTATACGCATTACTTTTTTATATTCTTAGTCGCAACCCAGGGTTTATATACAATTGGAGTTTTCATCTACCGCAAACGCGACAAAATAACACAAGCATTTGTAAAGAAAACATTGTTTGTTATGTTCATGGCAGTACTCTTTTTTTTACCTTGGGTTTACTTACTCATTAGCACAGGAACTGCTTCCAATACACAACCATTAATTCCACCACCCACAAGTTATAACATCATCCAAACCTTTGTAAATTTTCTCTTCGGCTTTCAAGCACAAGGTGTGCAGGCAGTTCTTGTTTCTCTTTGGCCACTTTCAGTCATGACGCTTTTCTTTGTTTTTACAAAACGCAAACGAATTCCGATATCAGGTATTGAGTACATTGTCTTAGCATCGTTTTTGCCAATTATGCTTGTGTTTGTTATTTCATTCTTCCGTCCAATTTTTCTCTCAAGATATTTAATTGTCGTAACGCCAACCCTCTTCTTTTTACTCGCATGGATGTTAACACAGTATTCCAAAAAAACTGCAAGCATTATCATTACAACAGTACTTGTTGCGATGCTTGGATTGATGTTCTTCCAAACAACTTCAGCTGCAACACCAGTGAGAGAAAATTATCAAGGAGTTACAAACTATCTCGAACAACAGGCAACACCGCGTGATATCATCGCAGTAAGTGCACCTTTCACGTTGTATCCGATTGAATATTCGTATAGTGGAACAACGCGCATTACAACAATTCCTGAATGGAACCGTTATGAATCAGGAGCGATTCCTCCGTTCTCTCTTGAAGCGTTGGACACACAGATGCAACAATACAGAACACAGTACGAAAGAATTTTCGTAGTACTTTCATATGATCAGGGATACGAAGATGATATACGGGAATACTTTGACGCATATGAACTTTTGGAGAAACGTAACCTTTCAGAAAAGCTCGAAATCCGAACCTATAAGCTCCGCTATAATTAAGCAAAAAATCTAACTCTTGCACAATTCTTACCCTACACCCCTAGTCATCTATAAGTATATAGGTTATAATAACTTTTCTTATGAAACATATATATTTCTTCATATTTACAGTAATTTTCTTAATGGTACCTGCAAACGTATCTGCACAATTAGCACCTATAGGTAATATTTCCGTTCCTATTGTCGGACAAAATGATACGAATACACAACAGCCAAATGCACCAGTACCTTCTCCTGTCCCAACATTACCTATAGGAAGAGTAGAACAAAATGTGCAGCCTACAGTGATACCAGCTCCAACAGAGAGACCAATACCCAATCCTACATCTGCACCTATCAATCAAGAGAAGGAAAAAGAGAGAGATACAAAACCTGCAGTTGGGGGGCCTAGTGATCAAATTAGAGTGCCACAAGGAATTGATAAAAATATAAATGAAAATAAAGAAAAAAATGATGATGAAGCAGTTAAGAATACTATTAGTGTTACGCCTACTCCAGCTATTGCAGGACCTGTTTCAAAAAAACAGCCTCCGAAAGTCCAACCAAAATCGGAAGGAGCAACTGAGCAAACACCAATAAAAATGATACAAGATATCATTGCTCCTCCCTTGGCAAATTTAATGCAGGTTAAAGGAGCAAATTATTATCAAGATGAACGGTTGGCACCAGGAGTAACTTCTTCACTTATTTCTCTTGCGCTTGGTCTTTTTCTCACCGGTATGACAGTACTCAAATTACCAGTACTTATGAAAGCTATAAAGCGATTACGAAGGAAATTAAGAAATAGAAAAAGTGCAGATACATTTACTATCCCAAATCTTGAAATGAAATAATCATTCCACCTGAAAATATTTATCTTGGAGCATTTGTATATACTCTCTTTTAAGTTGTAGCTTCTTCAATACAATCGTCTGCGGAATAAATCGGTATTTCTTAATGTCCAATTTAAAATTTTCTAATACCTCAATTCCTTCAGCTTCAAGTAGTTTTCTTTGCAGATGTTTATCACTGTGGAGATTACCATCAATAGAAATGCGACCTGTATTATTAACAACCCGCCACCAAGGTAAATCAACATTGTTCTCAATCCCTCTCAGTATCCATCCCACATGCCGTGCTCCACGCGGTACACCAACATACGCCGCCACTTGCCCATAACTGACAACGTTACCAAAAGGAACCAAACGCACAACTTGCATAACTTTCTCTTTAAAATTAGACATAACATTTTCTATTATAGACCGTCATTCTGGGTTGTCTAGAATCAAATGCAGAAGAAAAATTTATAAAAGTAAACAGTTACTTATAACAAAACTATTGTGAGGAGCCCACAAAGTCAGGATGAAGCCATGGTTTGGTTTCTAGATACCCTTTTACTTTGCCTGTATACCAATTAGAACCGCTGTACGGGACATTTTGATCACCATTTTTCCACTGCCCTGAGAACCAAAGTCCTACACATCCCCATTCGTCACCTCGTGATTCAGCAGGAATCCAATCGAAATACCCATCCATGCAAGCGCGTCTCCACCCGAGGGCGTAGTCTACATTGAAAGGGACACTCGTAACTGAAGTTGGATGTGTTCCTTCATGGTATGTTCTACGGACTTGTAATAATCCATAACTCTCATAATCCTTTCCGTTATAATCTCCTAATGTAGACTGTCTCCACCAGCTTTCTTGCGCGGCAACTGCACGGACAATCTCTTCATCTAAGCCCCATTTGCACGCACCCCATTGTATTATCTCATCGGTAGTTCCTGTAAAATCACCATTAATTCTTGCTAAATATTTTTGGTTCCCTTCTGCATTTGCTCCATCAATTCTTGTTGTTAACTGTATACCTTTTGTATTATTTGCCTGAGTGTTTTCAGGACGTGGTTCCCAAGGAGAGCGTCTAACCATCGCTGTGCATTCTTCTCCGCTTGGTAATTGTGAACCTGGAGTAAGTGTCGTGAACTTTCTCACTGGTAGTGGCGTTGGCATGGCTGTTGGCGCTTGCGTAGCTAGAACACTAGGTTGAACAATAGCCGGACTACTAGTTGCGTTAGAAATAAAAGCTACATCATCTAAATAAATAGCTGGTTGCGCTTGTCCTTTTACTTCCTGCAAAATGATTCCACGCAAACGCTTATTAGTTGCACCGAGGTCACTAAGTGGAACTGTATATGTCTTCCATGCACCTTGTACAGGCGCACCATATTTCTCTAAATTAATGGGACTCGCTGCCATTTGTGAATATTCATCGATAACTGTAAGAGCAAATTGTTGATTTGCTTGCGAAGCATAGAGAGAAAATTGGAGACTAGCAAACAAGTTTGCATCAACTGCAGCATTGGTGTGCAAATACATACCAGCCCATGGAGATTGAGGTGCAAACGCCAAAGATTTCTGACCCGTAAGTGCAGGTGTCGCATTGTCAAAATTTATAGCACTACTCCATGACCAATTTTCCCATCCACTTGCCAGTCCTTCAGTATAGATAGTACCCCCCTTTGCTGGAACTGCTATAGGGGTTGGAATGACAATCGGTTTTTGTTTTACAAAGAAATCATCAATCAAAACTTTATTATCATTTTTTCCTGATATATCCTGAATAGCAACACCTTTCACTTTGCGGTTTGCAGGATGGGGGATGCTATATGATTTCCACATATGTATAGTGGGAGCTTCACCAAATGTTGTTATTGGCATAGAGTTTCCAATTGGCTGATTATTTTCATCATAGAGTAAAACAGCAAAATTAGTTCCATCTTGTGTTGGGCGAAGTGAAAAAATAATAGCTTCAGAAACTGTCGAGTCAATTGCCGTATCTGTATGGAGATACAGGCCACCCCAACTATTCATAGTAGCAGCAATAGCCTTTGCACCTGATTTGGGAGTTTCTAAAGCATTAAAATCAACTGTGCTGTTCCATGACCAATTTTGCCATCCATTGGAAAGAGATTCATCATAAATAATGCTGTCAGTTGATGTAGGAGTAAAGGCTTGTGCAATCTTACCTGTTAAAAGAAGCCAGACAAAACCAGGAAGAACAACGAGTGCGAGACAAAAGACTGAGACTATTTTTAACTTTAATTTCATTGGCAGGATAGTTATCCTATCAACCCAAAAAATATTTGTCAAGGTAAGCTATAAGTCTCTCCATGGTATAATAGCAAAATGGATATTTGGTCAACAGCAACAACGCTTTTTCTCTCTGTAGTTCTTGGTGGAGTTATTGGACTTGAACGTGAAGTGAATGAGAAAAAAGCAGATGGGCATAATGGTAAGCCGTCCGCAATCGTCGGGTTGCGCAGCTTTTCTTTCATTGCACTTCTTGGTGCAATCGTCGGACTTCTTTACGCAAACTTCATCGGACTTTCACTTCTGATCGGTAGTGCATTTTTAATTCTGCTTCTTAGCTACTACATCATCGGTTCGTTACGGACAGATGGTCATGGCATTACTACAGAACTTGGCATGATATTTAGTTTTGTCATCGGCATTATTTTGGCACTCAAACTTTTCCCAATTCAGTTAGTTTTTGCCCTAACAATTGTTGTCATATTGCTACTTTCACAAAAAGAGAAAATTAAAAATGTTGTTGAGGATATACGGACGCAAGAGATTAACGCGTTTGTCAGTTTTGCGCTCATCGCAATTGTGATACTTCCATTTCTTCCTAATACATCCTATGCAATAGCTGATATACCTGGAATTAGAAGTTTATTGGAGAACTTTCATGTCAATGTCCAGACGATAACCAACATCGATATCATTAATCCATTTAGTCTTTGGCTTATTGTGGCATTGATTACTGGCGTTGACCTTATTGGTTATATTTTAGAGAAAACCCTTGGAACAAAAAAAGGGTGGCTTATTGCCAGTGCAGTTGGAGGATTTGTTTCGTCCACTGCAACGACATTATCACTTGCGCAAGAAAGTAAACACCGCAAGCAAGTTAATCCACTTATCTCGGCGGCATTACTTTCAAATCTCGTCAGCTTTTTCCAAATTGCAATATTGATTGGCGCGTTAAATGCGGTCCTACTCTTAAATCTTACTCCAGTGCTCGGGCTTATGATTCTTTCAACGACGATACTCGTTATTTACTTTCTCCGTGCAACAGAAGGTAAGCCGAACACAAAAGAAACAGTTATGCAATCAGGACGTAAAGGCATTATTAATTTACCTGGTGCTTTGAAATTTGCCGCAATTTATGTAACAATTAGTATTCTTTCAAAAATTGCTTTGGCTTTTTTTGGTAATAGCGGTTTTCTTATCACAACAGGTATCGGTGCACTCGTCGGACTTGATGCGGTTATGATTAATACTGCGCAACTTGCTGGCAGTACTATTGATTACGCACTGGCTGCTATTGCATTTATCATCGCCAATGCAGTCAACCTTTTCGGCAAAACCTTTTTCAGTTTTCTTCAAGGCAAAAAAGAATTTGCTGTAAAACTCCTCATCAGTTTCGCTATTATTATTACTTCAAGTCTTGCAGGGTTATTTTTTATCATATAATTTATCTCCCGAAGAG
>JACDET010000003.1:0-10292 GCA_013816255.1 Candidatus Levyibacteriota bacterium
CCAACAGTTATCCGCTAAGCATGGCGGACTGCTTTTTGCTCGTTTGTCACAGTCTGGGATTTTGTCCGAGTTTGTTTCCCTCCTTTTGACCCGCTCAATTTGGTCGACTCCAAGGGTTTACTCATAAGCACTTGATACACCGTCAAGTACGATTCTAAATATTTATAATGTAGTCTGTGTAACATGGATTATTCACCTCCTTTCCTATCTATTTTCATGTGTAGCTACTATAGCGCTCATAAGACAATACAGCTTGACGTGAAAGGAAGTTTCTAGCAGACAAGAAGCAAACAAACCTATTGTCATTGCCGCGTCATGCATTTTCATACTTTCCTCGCAATGACAATGAGGTTAATCAGGTGAGATATTTTCGTTGAGGGTTGCTTCTAACTTTTCTTCAAGTGTTTTGTATTCGGCGATGTGCGGGAAGATTTCATCTGCAGCGTGTTTGGCTTTTTGGATGAGGACAGTATCAGAGAAGGATGCTGCTTTGAGCTTTGGTACGCCGTGCTGGGCTGTACCGTATAGGTTGCCATGACCGCGGAGTTTGAGATCGAGTTCTGAAAGTTCGGCTCCAGAATAGACTGTTTCAAGCGCTTGTAATCTTATATTCGTCCCTTCACTTTTACTTTCAGTAAAGAGCAAACAATATGATTGCTTATCTCCTCGACCAACCCGTCCACGCAGTTGATGCAATTGCGCCAGCCCGAACCGTTCGGCAGCTTCAATCATAATTACTGTGGCATTTGGGATATCTATACCGACTTCAACGACAGGCGTCGCGACAAGGATATCATACTCTTTGTCGCGGAACTTCTGCAGGACCACATCTTTTTCTTTTGCTTTGAGTTTGCCATGCAATAGACCTAGTTTTAGATCAGGGTAGACTTCTTTACTGAGCCGCTCATATTCATGTGCGACTGCTTTGACGGTCGTCATTGATTCTGATGGTTCGATGAATGGACAGACGATAAAGATTTGCGAATCGGTTTCAGTGATTTGCTTATGTATCCAATCATACGCGCCGTCACGTTTCTCTGGTGGTACAAGCCATGTTTTGACTCTTTTGCGTCCATGCGGCATTTCGTTGAGATAGGAAAGATCGAGATCACCATACATTGTCAAAGCAACTGTCCTCGGAATTGGTGTCGCGGTCATAGTCAGGAGATGCGGATTGTCTCCTTTTTGGCGGATTGTCCCACGTTGGGCTACCCCAAACCGTTGCTGTTCATCAATGATGACGAGACCGAGCTTGTTAAAAGTAATTTTATCTGAAAGAACAGCATGGGTGCCTATGAGGATGTTAAAGATGTGAGATTTAGGATTTAGGATTGAAGATTTATGATTTTCATTATCATTCTTTAATCCTAAATCCTTAATCTTAAATCCTTCTTTTTTACTTCCCGTTGCTAAAGCAATTTTAACTCCCAGTGGTTCGAGTAGTTTCAAAATGCTCTTGTAATGCTGGTTGGCGAGAATTTCTGTCGGTGCCATGAGGACTGATTGATAGCCATTGAGGTAGGCAGCGTACATACTGATGGCGGCGATAACTGTTTTACCAGATCCTACATCTCCTTGTAAAAGTCTATTCATCGGCTTATCCTTTTGTACATCGTCAAAAATGTTTGTAATTGCAACACGCTGCGCATCAGTAAGCGTAAATGGTAAAGAGTTGATGCAGTCATCTATCTTCTTCTCATACTTTTTGATAACAAAAGGCAAACCTTTTTGTTTCTCTTTCCAATCAGCGCGGCGCTTATTACTCCCCAGTTGCATAAGGAAGAGTTCATCAAATGCTAGGCGCTCACGTGCAGATGCTGCAGAATCAAGATCTTTTGGATAATGAATCTCCTTAAGCGCTTGGTTAAATGGTATGAAGCCATACTTTTTAATCATGTCCTCAGGCAAATATTCGTGGATAAGATCATAGTGTTCTGTCAATATTGTGTGGATCTGACGGCGTAGCCATTTGGACGTCACGCCTTGGGTTTCTGGATACACAGGGATTAATCTTCCTGTATGAATGCCGTTACCATCAAATGAGAGCACTTCATATTGTGGGGCTTGTAACGAAAGCTTGCGGCTTTTCCCAAAGGTATTAACCTTACCTGAGGCTGAGATGAGCGCGTTTGGCAAAATGGTTCTGGTCAGAAAGGGTTGGTTGAACCATAGTAGTTCAATACTTCCCGTGCCATCAACAAGTGTCGCCTTTTGCATCGATTTGATTCTTGAACCGCGCATGTAGTTGGTTTTGATATCGAGCACTTGCCCTTGGATAGTGACTGTTTCACCTGGTTGCACGTCGGCAACTTTGGAGACGATTGAATAATCTTCGTAGCGACTTGGGAGATGGAAAAGAAAATCCATGTAAGTAAATATCTCGAGCTTTTCAAGCCTGGATGCATACATTTTGAGTGAACGATTGCCTGTGGTGATACGAGATTGTAGATCCATATGTTTGGATTATAACATTGTTTCAGAATACTCAGATAACTCTGAAATTCAGATGTTCTGAACGTCAGACCGTCTGAGTGTTCTGAGTTGTCTGAAATTAGAGCAGGACGAAGTATGGGAGGAATGATGTCGCAACAAGTGCAACAGTCGCGATGATTATGATGATCTTCCAAAAGATTTTATTTTTATCAAACATTTCCATACTAGTATTCTAATACAACGCACACAATTTGTCATCCCGGACTTGATCCGGGATCTCTTCAGTGACATACACATTATTTGCCATTAATCTTTACAAATCTCCTTTTTCCTGCTTTGAGAAGTTTTTCTTCATTAATCGAGATCAATTGATTTGGGTCTTTAACTGTTACATTATCAATTGATATTCCTCCTTGTTCGATTAACCGTCTCGCATCGGATTTACTTGAGGCGAGTTTGGTTTCGAGAACGATATCAGTAATTGAAATTTCCCTCCTCTCAAACATAACCAATGCTATATCTTTAGGCATTTCCCCACCCTGTACTCTTTTTGCAAAACTTTCTTTTGCCTCTTCTGCTTCTTTGAGACTTGTCAATTCTTTGACGATTTCAAGCGCAAGTTCTTTCTTGATATGCATCGGATGCTCACCTTTTTTGAGGGCACTTTCGGCTTCGGCGATTGTAACAAGCGGGACATTGGTGGCGAGTGTATAGTATGGGATGATCAATTCATCTTTGATTGCCATGACTTTGGCGTACATGTCTTCGGCTGTGTCATCAAGCCAAATCGCGTTTCCCCAAGTCTTACTCATCTTGCGTCCATCGGTTCCTTCAAGCAGTAATCCTGTCATGACAAATGATTCTTTCTGTCGCAGATCTTTTTGGAGTTCTCGTCCTGCTTGCATGTTAAATGTCTGATCGGTCCCACCAATTTGCATATCTGTATCCATGAAGTAACTATCATAACCCTGCATAACTGGGTAGAGGAATTCGTGTAGACCTACTCTTTTGTTTTCACCCAATCGTTTACGGATCAACTCACGTCCGACGAAGTCTCCGACTGAGAAGTGTTGTGTGAGTTTGACGATCTCTGCAAAGGTGAGCTTCTTGAGCCAATGACTATTGTGTACGACTTCGACTTTTGAGAAATCGACAACTTTTTCTGCTTGCTTTTTATAGGTTTGGAAGTTCGCTTCAATTTGTTCTGAAGTGAGGACCGGCCGTTCGGTATCTTTGTCAGATGTGTCTCCGATGAGAGATGTGAAATCCCCAATCAAGAATTTGACATTGTGTCCGAGCTGTGCAAATGCATTGAGTTTACGCAAAGGCACCGCATGTCCCAAATGGATTTTGGTACTTGTTGGATCGATGCCAAGAAAAATGTTTAACTTCCGTCCCGATTCAATGGCCTTACGTAAAGCATCTTTCCCAGGAATAATATTCGCAACCCCTCGGGTCAATAATTCATCAATCTTGTCCATAGCTTGAGTATAGCAAATTTAGGATTTTGTTTTAAGAGAGATTCAATCAGTTTATACTCTTTTAAGTAGAAATATAGCTATTGAAGATAGAATAATTATGTGCAATAATTTATTTGATGCAATTTGGAACTCTTTCAAATAGACAGTTGACAGCTTTATCAGATATTTGCATTGCAATTGGACAAGCTATCTTTATTTCAACTGTACTTCCATTTGCTTTTAGCCTTGACAGTATCCCATTGATGGTAGTAGTATCAGGATGGTTATTAAGTGCAGTGTCTTGGATGTTAAGTTTAAAAATTTTAAAATAATATGAATCAAACAATTACTATTAATATAGACAATCTCAGTGATGGACTGATGGCTTTTTATTTGCTTACAGCAATATTGCTTTTGGTCATTGCTATTGTTGCTTATCCTTCTCTTAAAGCCAGATCAAAGAAGTAATTAAAAGTTTTTGTACTTATCAGTTTGGAGCAATGTTTTAATGTCTTTCTTAATTTCCGCTATGTCTTCCTCGTCTAGCGGTTTGAAGGTATCATAAAACCCAGTTTCTAAATGTGGAAGTTGTACTCCTTCTCCGTATTTTTGCATAGTTGCATTTGTTGCCCGTCCAAATACGTGCGTATGGACTGTTGGACCTCCTGGTTTAAAAATGCTCCAGTTCCCCATTTCTTGATAATTGACAATACCAATCTCTACTCCTCGTCGTGCCATAGCTGAAACCAATGCTTCACCTGCAACCATGGAAAGTTTCATATATTCAATTGCTTGCGCAGCAGACAATTTAGTACGGTCTCTCAGAAGATTTTTTGATTTCACTTGGAGATGTCCTCCCTCTTCCCGACTAACGTAAACATGCGGTTTATCTGCCGCTTTAATAATAAAATTGTCTGTTTCAAAAACGTTTGCCATAAGGCTGAGTATACCAAATTATGGGTTTTATTTTAAGTGAGGAGTTTGCACAAATATAAATCCCGACTCGTCTACCTAGTACGAACCAGGTTCGTCTAGCTAGACAACGTACGTAGTTTTTCTAACTATCTGGTTGAGGAAAAAGATTATAATTGGTATAGTAGTATCCCCTATGCAAAAACCGACTGTCTTTATTTTCCATGGGTTTGGTGGGAAGCAGGCTGATTCTTGGCTGTCTTGGCTTGAGAAGAAGCTTTTGGCTGATGGATATGACGTTATTTATCCTGACTTTCCTCAACCGCACATGCCAGAACTTGCCGCGTGGGATGACGTACTCCTTACCCATAAAGATAAACTCCGTGGATCAATTATCGTGACACATAGTCTGGGTGGGATATTTGCTTTGCATGTGATTCAGAAATATAAAGTGCCAATTAAACAGCTTATTTGTGTTGCATTGCCGAAGAATTATATAGAGGGAAAAATGCTTGCAGGTTTGTGGCAGAAGATTAATGATGCAGGCAAAGCTTCGTTAAAGCGTTTTATAGAACAAAACTTTGATTGGAGGACTATCCATATATATTCACCTAGCACCTATCTCCTCTACTCAGATAACGACACCGCAATTCCTTTTGAAGAGACAGTGCCTTTTTATCAAAAGCATTTGCCCGATGCGTCAATCCAAACGCTCCATGATAAAGGACATTTTAATTATAAGAATGGTGTACATGAGCTTCCTGAAATCTTGACACTTATTGCACAAAATGAACCTAAAGTTGGCAATCGGCATAGACTTTTTGGTATAATAAAGTCCACTTCTATGGCATTTAAAACTTCCCGAAGAATGCGTTCAAAAGGGTCACGATCTTCTTTTGATGCGCGAAAAATGTTTACGCTGAGTAAGTTTATGAAATGGGGCTTTTTTGCTTTCTTGGCGCTCCTCTTAGTTGTTCCTGCGCTCTTCTTATGGTACAGCCGGGACCTTCCGACTCCAGGTACGTTAGTTACATCAAAATACAGTGATGCAACAAGGATTTATGATAAGAAAGGTACGTTACTTTATTCTGTGTTTGAGGATGAGAATCGTACATATGTTACGCTCAATAAGATTCCGAAGAAATTGCAACAGGCGACGATTGCTGTTGAGGATGAGAACTTCTATGAGAATAATGGTTTTTCCCCGACAGGTATAATCCGTGCTGCAAGAGATTCACTTTTTGAACGGCGTATTTCAGGTGGAGGATCGACGATCACCCAACAGTTAGTCAAAAATGTTCTCCTTTCAAATGAGCAAAGTCTCCCGCGTAAAATTAAAGAGCTTATTCTTGCAATCCAAGTTGATCAGCGGTACTCCAAAGATGAAGTGCTCGAAATGTATCTCAATAATATCCCATATGGTGGGACAGCAGTCGGAGTTGAAGCTGCATCTGAGCAGTATTTTGGCAAAAAGGCTAAGGATTTGAATTTGTCAGATTCAGCTTTCTTGGCTGGTTTGCCGCAGAGTCCAAGTTTGTACACACCATTTAATGGTGAGAAACGATATCTCGGTCGCAGTAAAGATGTATTACGCCAGATGCAAGAGAATGGTTATGTAACCAAAAATGAAGCTGACAAAGCGTATAAAGATCTCGAGAAATATTCTTTTGAACAAAAAGATGTAGCGTCAATTAAAGCCCCGCATTTTGTTATGTATGTCCGCGACGTCCTAGCCCGTCAATTTGGCGAGCAGATGGTCACGACTGGTGGATTACAGGTGACAACATCGCTTGATTACGACATCCAACAGGAATCTGAAAAGATTGTGAAAGAAGAAATTGGTAAGCTTGAGAAATTTAAAGTAAGTAATGGAGCGGCTGTTGTTTCAGATCCAAAGACTGGTGAGATTTTGGCAATGGTCGGAAGCAGTGATTATTTCGACCGTGAAAATGACGGTAACTTCAACGTCGCTGTTTCTGAAACCCGTCAACCTGGATCGTCTCTCAAACCAATTGCCTATGCTGCGGCACTTGAAAAAGGATATACCGCGTCCACAATGCTTATGGACGTAAGGACTGATTTCCCTGGCGGCGCGGGACAACCTGCGTATTCTCCTGTGAATTATGATGGAGCATATCGTGGACCAGTGCAAATTCGCTATGCACTTGGAAATTCTTTGAACATTCCTGCGGTAAAGACCTTGGCAATGGTTGGTTTGGGCACTGTCATGCAAAAAGGCTATGACATGGGTATTGAGAATTGGGAGCCAACTGCACAGAATAAAGCAAATGCAGGTCTATCACTCGTTCTTGGAGGTCGTGAAACATCGCTTCTTGATGAGGTGACAGCGTACGGCGTCTTTGCCAACAAAGGTGTCCGCCAAGATCCTGTCACTGTCCTCAAGGTGACAGACAATAAAGGAAAAGTGTTATATGAGAAGAAAAAAACTGAAGGTAAGAAAGTACTTTCTGAGGAAATAGCATTTATTATCTCGCACATTCTTTTGGACAACAGTGCTCGAACAGCTGCATTTGGTGCGAGATCAGCGCTCAACATCGCAGGCAAACAGGTGTCAGTCAAAACAGGTACAACAGATGAAAAACGTGACAACTGGACTATCGGGTATACACCGTCCTATGTGGTAGGTGTTTGGGTTGGTAACAATGACAATTCTCCGATGAATAACGCAATCGCGTCCGGTGTCACTGGTGCAAGTCCGATCTGGAATGACATCATGACCTATGTGCTCAAAGGGAAATCCGATGAGCAGCCGCAGGTGCCAAGTAATGTGGTTTCTTTGCAAGTTGATGCATTTGCCGGTGGACTACCGCATGCAGGGCAACCTACGCGCTCTGAGTACTTTGTCAAAGGAACTGAGCCGACAGCAGAATCGCCTATCTATAAAGAAAAAGACGGCCAGCAATATGTAATACTCAAAGAAGAAGATCCTGTCTCTGGTGATGGCGAGAATCGTTGGCAGAAAGCGATTGATGCGTGGATTCAAACCAATCATAAAGATAACAAGCTTTACAATCCACCAGATGAATTAAAGAATGGTAAAACAGAAGAAAGTAGCGATCCGACACCAACATCTGAGGTGACGGTAATACCTACAGTTGCACCATAAAATCTTCTTTTATTTTATTAGACTCTAGTATATTAAGATATTGTTTGTGCTCTTGTATCGAAGAATTAAAGGATATATTATATAATTCATGTTAACAAAAAGTGATTTACAATTAATTCGAGAAGTGATTCGTGAAGAGGTTGAAGTGGGGGCAAAACAAACCAGGAATCAGTTTGCACTTTCTATGGTAAAGTTGGAGGGAAGAATGGAAAGTGTTGAGGACCGTTTAAAGAATGTTGAAAATAGACAATTAAGAACAGAGATGGGAATTGCACAAATCAGGAAATCACTTGAGACATTAGATCTTAAGATTGAAGCATTTCATACAAAACTTGATAAGAAAATTAACCTATTACGAAGTGACACTTTAGATGCAATTGAAGATGTACTTAAAACCGTTGATGAGCTAAATACAAAAATGGATAAAAGAGTTACAAGGCTTGAAGAGCATACGGGATTATCTTAACTTTTATCTTGTTCTTCTTTCAAAAATGCCACAGCACTATCCACAAGCTCCCGGGTCAGTGGTACACAAGTCTTAAAATCAATCTCTTTATACGCAAACCATTTTGCCTCACCTGTGTTATGGTCTCTGGATGTATCTATTGTACCGCTGACATACTTCGCGACGAATCCCAATGCCACGACGTGACTATTTGTCAGTGGATCGGAATAGTTGAAGACAAATGGATGTTTGGATAAGAGTTTTACGCTAAGTCCTGTTTCTTCCCGCACTTCACGAACGACAGCATCTTTTGGATCCTCTCCAAATTCTATCCCACCTCCAGGAAATTGCCAGAGATTGTTAAAATGACTTCGTGCTTCTTCACGGCGCGCCATAAGGATTTTGCCCTCTTTATCAAAAACAACTGCAAGTGCTGGATAGTGTGTTTTAAACATAATTTAGATTGTCATTCCGAACTTGTTTCGGAATCTTTCATTTGAGATCCTGAAATAAATTCAGGATGACGATATCTTTCCCAAACATCTTTAATGTATGGAAGTGAAAGTGTCGAAAGTAAAAAGCCTAGTGTCGGAATAATTGCATTGATCCACGGGTCAGGATTCTTAATGGTTGTTAACGTTAAGCCTATCACAAAATACGTCAGTCCAGCGAGTGTAACCTTCCTAGTAAAACTCGTTTCCCACGCTTTATTTGCCTCAACCCGTTTGTTACGTGTTTTAAGTTTTTCTACTTCTGTTTTTAGTACTTCTAAATCTGGCATTGCTTACTCTGTCATTCCGAACTTGTTTCGGAATCCCCAATTGTGAATACATATATTTGTATATTTGGGATCCTGAAACAAGTTCAGGATGACAGTATATATCTATCCTTTCAACTTTGCATTAAATTTACTCTGCAATACTTTAAGAATCTTCTCTCGGATCTCCCCTACTTCTTGGTCTGTGAGGTTCTTTGTGTAGCTTTGGTACACTATATGGAATGTCCGGGTGTCTTTGTATTTGTCCAGAAGACTGACAGCTGTGATAAGAGAACTTTGCATTGCAATCGCGTCCATGAGGTCTCCTGTGAGAACATGAGCGGGTGCGTTTATTGCTAAGTCCTCGACAATTGGTGGGAACTTGCTGAGAGGTTTGTAAATCTTTTTAAGCACCACATGTTGGAGGAATAGTTCGAAATCCAATTCAAAGTCAATTGTACTATCATCAAGAATCTCGACGACTCCTAATTCTTTTTTGCCAACAAAGACCGTTGCTCCGTAGCGCTTATCATCCAACAGTTTCCAATTGACATCCTTTATTCCTGTATCTTCAAAGAGCGCTTCCAAAACACCTTTTACCTCAGCAAAGGTTACTTTGGGTCTTTTGATAATGCCTGCAAGTCTGAGCATTTGCTTTGGAAGATCACGGCCATTCTTTTCGTAGCTATTTGCGATTTCAAAGATCTTTATCGTTTCATGATCTTTGTTTTCGCCCAGAACTTGCATAAGACTTGGAATCAACGTCCTACGCATATAGACCATGTCATCAGATAATTGGTTTTGTACTTTGACAGCGTCCTCAAGCGGTTTTACTGATAAGGTTTCTGAGACCAATGGATAGGTATAGACTTCGGTAAAGCCCCAGTATTTGAATGCATCTTTGACGCGGTCTTCCCAATAGAATTCGTTTTGATCTATATGGACATTTGCGGCAGTTGTAATTGTCGGTAATCTATTTGGAATATTTCCATAACCATAAATCCTGGCGATTTCTTCAATCAGATCTTCAGGAATCAACATGTCTTCGCCACTTTTCTCAGCTGGAACGGTGACTTCAAGCAGAGTGTCCCGTTGATTAACTCCAAATCCAAGCTTTGTCAGAATCTCAACCGATTGTTTGAGAGGAATCTGTATACC
>JACDET010000003.1:10302-53063 GCA_013816255.1 Candidatus Levyibacteriota bacterium
CTTGATTGATCTTTGCTTCACTAAGTTTAATCATTGTTTCTTTCGGTCGTTCGGGATAGATGTCAGTGATATGGGAGGTGATCTTGGCATCTGCGATTTTTTGAAAAAGTTTGATGCCCGCTACAAATGCTGTCATAACGTGTTCTGGATTTAACCCTTTCTCATTTAAGACCGCGGCTTCTGTGCGTATGCCGTGTTCCATTGATGTTTTACGGATGTGATTTGGTTCGACGCTGTCGATAAAGAAGAGAATGCGTTTGGTGTCTTTTGTCACCACACTGTTGGCAGTTCCCATGACTCCAAGTAAGTCGACAATCTCGCCTTTTCCATCGTCGGCGATAATATCTCCGCCACTTAATGTATATTCGCGACCATCAAGTGTTTTGATCTTCTCACCCTTTTTGGATTCACGGATATTGAGTGTATGCGTGGTTAACCGGTCATAGTCAAAGACGTGTGTTGGATGGCCAGTTTCACGCATGATGTAGTTGGTGACATCGATAACGTTATTCAAGCTTCTGATGTCAGACGATTCCAAACGGTCTTTGATAACTTGCGGAGAATCTTTGATGGTCACTTCCATGATGACCGCACAAATTCTCTTGACGAGTTTTGGATCATTAGTGAATTTCATCTCAGGCCCTTTTCCTGTTCGACCTTGTGGAGAACCTTTACTCAGTAGCTTCTCGACTTCGCCAGGTACCGTACGGTACTTGGCTTCGCTCGAAGAATAATTAGGCGATAGTAGTTTTGCGTCAATGCCATTTTGTGGAAGTACTGTCGCGACTTCACGAGCCAAACCCATAACTGACATCAGTTCAGGACGGTTGGTCGTGACTTCGATATCATAGACAAAGTCATTTTTATATTTTTTTCCGATTTCATCGGGATCCCGCACGGAAGATACCGTCGGGACAATATGCTCCACGCCAACACTCGTTAGTGAAAGTAATTCACCAATCTTTTGCGGTTTCGCGTTTGTCTTCACATGTTCCCGTAACCACGAGTCGAGTATTTTTATATTCATATTTATTAAGCGTCTAGGTTCTAGCTTCTAGCGGCTGGTGATGCATTATGTTTTCCTAAACGCTAGCCGCTAGAACCTAGACGCTCATCTAGAACTGTTGCAAGAAATCTAAATCATTTGCATAAAGTACTCGTATATCATCGAGTTTCACTCCTTCTTTCATCATAAGGACCCGCTCAATTCCCCAGCCAAATGCAAAGCCAGTGTACTTCTCTGGATCTACTCCACCATATTTTAGTACATTCGGATGTACCATTCCTGCTCCTCCAAGTTCTAGCCAACCTTCTTTGCAAAGTCTGCATCCTTTTCCGAGGCAAACTCCACAACTGATATCGACTTCAAATGATGGTTCGGTGAATTGGAAATGATACGGGCGGATGCGTGCTTTTCTTTGTTCTCCGAAATATGATTTGACGAAGAAGTCCAACGTGCCTTTGAGGTCCGCGATCGATACATCTTCAGCGACGACCAATCCTTCAAATTGATGAAAGGTTGGCGTGTGACTGACGTCTGATTGGCGGCGATAGCATTTGGCGATGTTGAGCATCCTGATATTTACGTCATCCTGAACTTGTTTCAGGATCTTCTTATTTGTTGGGGATCCCGAAACAAGTTCGGGATGACTATACTTTTCCATTTCTCGCACTTGTCCTGATGATGTATGTGGAGTCAGGAGAACACTGCCTTTTTTATTATCTGGTTTTTGTTGGATGAAAAATGTCTCCCAATCATCGCGTGCTGGATGATTGTCGGGGAAGTTGAGACTTGTGAAGGCGTACCAATCCCATTCGATTTCAGGATGACGTACTCTTTTGAATCCGATACTATTAAATATCGTGGTTATCTCGCGGATGGCTTGGGTTACCAGATGGAGATGTCCGAGTGCTGGTCTGATACCTGGTTCTGTGACGTCGAGTGCTGGGCGAGTAGATACTTTAATTTCTTTGAGTTCCTGCTGCTTGTTCTTGAGTGTATCTTCGATGATTGTTTTGACTTCATTGACGACTCTTCCGGCTTCAGGTTTTTGATCTGCTGGAATAGTTTTCATCTCTTTCATAGCTTCAGTCAGTGTTCCGTTGCGGCCTAGGAATTGGAGGCGGAGTTCTTCAAGTTCTGCCAAGGATTTGGCATCGATAATAAGTGACAGGGCGGTGTTTTTGATTTGTAAAAGTTTTTCTTTCATAGATTTGTTTATTATAATACTTATTTGTTGTAGCAACAACGCTTCTTTGTACTTTTGGCCGCAAAAGTACCAAAACTCTGTCCGCTCGTGAAGTCGGGTTACAATTATTCCATTCGCTTGTCGGGGGAAACGTTGCCCTCTCCGGCACAAGGCCGGCGGTCCCCCTGACGACTCATTCCATAATTGCTTCACGCCCTTTGTTCAACGCTACCAAACATATTTATAGAAATATTTTATATTTATTTCTTCACCAACAAAAACGTTGTGAAGTTGTCTTTTTTGTCTTGGAGACCGGTTTCTATTACGCTAAGTCCGTATACTTGCGCCAATACTTGGCTTCCCATGACTGCCACGTTCGCAGGGAGTTTCTTTTGGGATAAGTGCTCGGCAATCTTTGCGTGATCGATGAATTCTCCTTCACCGACGATTTGTTTAAGATGAGGATATTTCTCAGCAAGTTTTGTTTTGCATTGGGCGAAAACTTGTGGATGCGCCATGACTGTATCGATCTTTTCAATCGTTGCGTCAGTTCGGATCATCAGTGCATGTTCGATTTGCATTTTGTAGTCTGCTACCAATTCGAAATTATACTTCCCCATTGCACGGACACTTTCATGGACGACGCCACCGAGTGAATTATGAACTGCAAATTGTCCCTTATCGATTGTTCTATCGCTGAGTTCTTTAAGAACGTTTTCTGAGGTGTGGAGATATTTGATGTAACAGTTTTGGAGATTATTCGTTTTAACAAACATCAAAACAGCCTCTTCATTGAAGCTTCCGCGACCGCCTTGGATTCCGATGGTTAGTTTGTTATTTGTCATATTGCACGTCATTGCGAGAAGTGAAGCGACGAAGCAATCCTCTACTCCATCTGTAACCTGGTGGAGATTGCCACGTCATGCATTATCATGCTTTCCTCGCAATGACGAAATAGCCTTAGACTCCGCCTAGGCAAAATATGTATCAATCTCGTCAATAGTACCACAAATACTTACTCTCACAAACCTGTCACCATTTTTTCCAAATGCTGTTCCAGGTGTTACCAATATTTGTTTTTCCTGAAGGAGTTTCATGCTGTATGTCCATGAATTAGTTTCGGTATTTGGGATCTTGGCCCAGATGTATAAGCTTGCTTTTGGTAATGTGCTTTGTAATCCTAATTTTGATAAATATGTCGCCACTGTTTTACGCCGCGCGTCATACGTTCTGATCATATTCTCATGCCATGCAACATCCTTGTGGGTAAGTGCATATGCACCAAGCTTTTGCATTGGGATTGCGAGGCCTGAATCCATTTGGGATTTTACTTTGGCTAGGGACGCGATGATATCTTTATTTCCGACGATCCAACCGATGCGATATCCGGCAAATGAATATGCTTTTGAGAAAGAATTTATTTCGACAGCGACTTCTTTGGCACCTTCAATTTGCAATATGCTTGGCGCGACGTATCCGTCAAATGTGATTTCTGAATACGCATTATCATAAATGATGAAGATATTGTGTTCTTTGGCAAAGGCAATAAGTTGTTCAAGTTCTTCGAGTGTTGCTATTTGTCCAAGGGGATTGGATGGGAAGTTGACCCACATGAATTTTGTTTTGGCGGTTACTTTTGATTTGAGTTCCCTCATATCTATTTTGTACTCATTTGTGGGGAGTAAATCATAGGTGATGACTTTTGCGCCGACCATCAGAGCCGGACCTGCGAATCCTTGGTATCCTGGATCAGGTGTCAGGACTTCATCTCCTTTGTTGAGAAACGCCAATGGCAGCATACCAATCGCGTCTTTTTCTCCAATCAATTGATAGACTTCATCGGATTCTAAATCCACACCAAACCGCTTTTTATGCCATGCAATGAGTGCATCTCTGAATTCGGGTCGTGGACCATATCCTGGATAGATATGTGCGTCTGGTTCGGCGATATATTCTTGGAGTTTGGCAATATATTTCTTACTTGGCTTTATATTTGGATTGCCTGTACCGAGATTCAAGACGTTGCGTCCTGATTGTTTTTCAACCTCCATGACTGCTTTGTTGAGTTTTGAGAAAATATATTCAGGAAAGTTTTCTAATCGTTTGGCTGGTGTGATATTCATAAGTATATTTATATTGTCATTGCGAGGAACGAAGTGAAGAAGCAATCCCTATTAGTAGAGATTGCCGCGTCGTTTCACTCCTCGCAATGACAATTATTATTTGTTACTCCTTTCTTCAAGTATTAGAGCGTGCTTATGAATTTTTTCATAAATCTCCCGTACCAAATCCTGAGACAGGTCTAGATCGTTTCCTTTTGCCAACTTATCTTCTAATACTTCCTGCCACCGCTTAGGATCAAGCGGCAGAATATCACGTTCTTTTTTATATAATCCGACTTTTTTGACAACCTCCATCCGCTCTGCTAGTGCTTCAAGCAGTTTTTTATCAGCAACATCTATCTCGTGACGCATTTGTTCTAAAATATATTTTTTATCCATTATTTTGTATTTACTAATTATTTTAACACGCTTTAGTTCATTGCCGGAGCAAATGTATGATTTACCCCGGCAATACTTATTTGTTTCATACTAACTACGGAACGATATTACTCCGCTTTTGCTTCTAACAGCTGAGGGTTGATTCATTACAGTTGGTTTTCGGTATTTGCTTGTAAGGGCTGTTGCATCAACTAATATTGTCACATCTTCGACTAATTCTGTCTCACCAATGCCGTTATTATCTAAATGCACCTCCACAGTCTCACCATGTAAGTGACGAGCACGAACTTTTATATGAGATTCTTTTTCTCCTGGTAGTACATTACTTGTATCCATTCCTACTCCAGTTGGCATTAGAGGAGAATTATAAAAGGTTCTTCTCCATTGTGGAATATCTGCAATACGATTTTCCCAAACAACTTCTCCTCCACCTCGTGCTTTGTATTGTACTGTTACACTATCTTTTGGACGGAATTGTCCTATTGAGTCTGTTTTACGTTCTGTCATAATAATCACCTCCTTACATTGGACCTCACCCTGACCCTCTCCTGCGAGGAGAGGGAACATTGTTTAGACCATAAAAAAACCTCCCTTCTGGGGAGGTGTATGAGTGTTCCTGGTTTGTGTTTTCGTTTAGGCGAAAGCACCACTCAACCTCCCGGTTGGGGAAGTAAAGTAAAACCAAAAATAAGCTATGTTTTGCATTGTCATATTATTAATGTCATTCCGAACTTGTTTCGGAATTCCCAATTAGTATGGGATCCTGAAACGAGTTCTCCCCATTCGGGGACTTAGGATGACAAGGAAAAGGTTTATGCAGTTCTTACTGCGTCTACTACTTTTTTAAATGCTTGTGGATCTTCAACGATGAGGTTACTCAACATTTTTCGATCCAATGCGATGTTTGCTTTTTGGAGCTTATTGATGAAAACACTGTAGGAGATGTTTTCTTTTTTGACAGCTTCTGAGATGCGGACAATCCACAATGTGCGGAAATCTTGCTTTCTCAGCTTTCGGCCGTGGAATGCGTATGCACCTGCGTGCAGACTTGCTTCTTTAGCGACTTTGACCAATTTACTTTTTGTTCCACGATAGCCCTTTGTCAGAGACAAAAGTTTATTGTGTTTTCTTCGTGATACGACTCCTCTTTTAATTCTTGACATAATAGTTCTTTCTTGTCATTCCGAATTTATTTCGGAATCCCCATTTATTGGAGATCCTGAAACGAGTTCAGGATGACAGTTAGGCTGCGCCCATCATTTGCTTTATTTTCTTTGCAAAGGTTGCGTTCAATTGTGCTGGTTCTTTCAGTCTTCTTAGTCTTCTCTTTGATTTACCAAGCTTTAAATGGCCTCCAAATTGGTGACCGTGCATAACTTTACCGGTTTTTGTGATCTTAAACCGTTTTGTTACTGCGCTTTTTGTTTTTTTCTTTAATTTTGCCATAATTCATTATTCTTTCTCTGTCATTCTGAACCCGTTTATCGGGTAAAGAATCTCATACCTGGGATCCTTCGCTTTGCTCAGGATGACACTTCCTTTTTAGATTCCTCGGTTTTACTTGGAACGACTGGCTCTTCTTCTTTTGCTTTCTTTCCTTTTTCAACTGAAAGCAATGCGACCATTTGTCTTCCTTCGAACTTTGGATCGCGGTCGACTTTTGATATATCTTGTAATGCGTCAACCACTTTATAGATCACTTGCCTTCCGAATTCGGAGCGAGTGATCTGTCTTCCTCTGAATTTTACCACTAATCGAACTTTGTCTCCATCTTCAAGAAATTCCCGTCCGCGTCTGATCATCACTTGAAGATCATTGTCAGACATGAAAGGCCCAAGGCGTATTTCCTTGGTTTCAGAAGTTTTCGCTTTCTTCTTTTCTTCCTGTTTCTTCTTCGATAGTTGGTACAAGAACTTGTTGTAGTCGATTATCTTCGCAACCGGTGGTTTGGCCATCGGTGCAACTTCGACTAAATCAAGATCCTGTTCATGGGCAAGCCGTAATGCTTCTTCTTTGGTTAATACCCCAATTTGTTTTCCTTCAACATCCAACACCCGAAGGGGAGATGCGTAGATACGATTATTGGTTCGGTATCGTTTCTCTTGCTGTTTGTATTTAGGTCTTTTTTGCAATGTTTTCTTGTATAAGGTTTAGAAACGAAGCTGTCTTGATTTGACCAAGATCCTCTCCATCTCTTTTACGCACAGAGATTGCCGACTCGACAATTTCTTTGTCCCCTATTATACCCATAAAAGGTACTTTTTGTAAAGTAGCGTCTCGTATTTTGGCTTGCAGCCGTTCAGATCGTGTATCCATTTCAGCTCTGATGCCTGCATTCTGAAGCTGATCTATAACTTTTTGCCCAAATTCGATATGCCTGTCAGCAATCGGCAAAAGGACCACTTGCACTGGCGCAAGCCATACTGGGAACGCTCCGGCGTAATGTTCTGTGAGAATTCCAATGAATCGTTCAACCGAACCGATGATTGTTCGATGGATTATGACTGGTCTTTTTGCTGTGCCATCTGAATCAATGTATTCTATATTAAATGTCTCAGGCATTTGAAAATCAAGTTGAAGTGTCCCGCATTGCCATGTACGTCCAAGTGAATCCTCTAATTGATAATCAATTTTTGGACCATAGAAGGCTCCATCTTTTTCTTTGAGCAAAATTTCGAGTCCAGCTTTTTCCATCGCAGCTTTTAATGTCTTTTCAGCACGATCCCAGGTCTCTAATTTCCCCATGTAATTATCAGGTCGTGTTGAGAGATATGCTTTGAATTTCAAACCGAACCCTGCATAGATATCACTTACCAAAGCAATCAATCCTTCCAAGGCTTCATCAATAGCATCTTCTGTAACAAAAAGATGTGCATCATCTTGTGTCGCTTGCATAACCCGAAACATTCCATTGAGTTCACCTGATTGTTCTTTGCGAGTGATAAGCCCATATTCAGAAAGCCGAAGTGGTAAGTCCCGATATGATCGAAGTGAGGATTTATACACTTGGATCATACCTGGGCAATTCATAGGTTTTAGACCAAAGAGTTTGTCATCTTCGTAAATGGTTGAGAACATATCTTTTTGATAATGATCCCAGTGGCCTGATTGTTTAAAGATACTCACATCCATCATTGTTGGCGTGAGAACTTCTTTATAGCCATATTCGAGTTGGAGTTTGCGTGAAAAAGCCAAGAGTTCATTACGCAGAATCATACCTTTAGGATGCCAAAAAGGCATACCTGGTGCTTCAGGTTGGAAATGGAAGAGGTCTAGTTCTCTTCCTAATTTGCGGTGATCACGCTTCTTTGCCTCTTCAAGCATCGTGAGATGATTTTCAAGTTCTTTTTGTTTTGGATACGCAGTCCCATAAATACGAGTAAGCATCTTATTCTTTTCACTCCCCCGCCAATAAGCTCCAGCTATAGAAAGGAGTTTAAATGCACCGATGTCTTTTTGTGGTTTTGCACTGTGACCTCCACGGCAGAGATCTTCAAAGTCTCCAGCCTTATAAAAAGTCAACTTTTCACCTTTTGCGACGATCTCATCGATAAGTTCTCTCTTATATTCATTATTTTTATAAAACTCTTTTGCCTCTTTCTCGGTCACTTCACGATGTGAGAACGTTTCCCAAGTCTTAAGAGTAGCTGCCATTTCTTTCTCAATCTTCGGCAAATCATCTTCAGTCAAAGGATGCGTGAAATCTAAATCATAATAAAACCCAGTATCAATCGCGGGTCCAATGGTGAGTTTGGTATTGGGATAAAGCTTTAAGACAGCCGCCGCCAGCAAATGCGCCGCCGAATGCCGCAGTTCCTTTAGATATTCTTCGTTGCTCATATAGGCATTATAGTAAAAACTGGTGTATTTATAAAGAGTGAGGATTGGGATATTGCACTATAGGCTTATAGTATGTATAATACTTTTATGCATTTTGAGAAAGAATCACTGTCGGGTGTTATTCGGACCAAAACAGATAAAACTTCGTTGGGAAGTAACTTAGTCTTATTTGACTCGAGAGATACCCCCCCGCGTGCTCAATTTGGATCTCCTAAAGACAAACTGGGCATATTTAATTTTCTTAATACGGGAGATATATCTACCAGTCGATTGATGCCTGACTATGTAGTGTTTGATGAATGTCCTGAGAATGAGCGGAATCGATATATTTCGCTAGTTAAACACTTTAACCCATCTCCGACAATGGAAGATGATTATGTTGCCAAAGGTGGGTTTTTTCCTGCTAATCACGGTTTGTTACAGCAAATACGTATTGCAGATAGAATCACACATGCTAGTTCTTACATACAAGGTGCTCTTGACCTCTTTGACAAGTCTTCCATAGCTCAAATTATCGCAAAAGAAATCGGGCATAGACCTCAAGCCACAGTGTTTCACCCGGCTGCAACTGATGGAAGACTTCCCGATGATATATTATCCATGGTGGATGACACAGGGGCCGTGTATCTTAAGCAAGATAAAAGTGCCAAAGCCAATCGTGTCATTCGAATCGCAAAAGCAGAAGAAGGATACACAATACAAGATCTCAGCGGAGAAGAAACAGTACCCAGTTTACAGACATTTAGCGTGCCTACCTCTGATGCTTTTACAGATTATTCAATTCCATGGACAGCTGAGGAACAAATTTCTGTTGCAAGAACTAATAATGGTGAGAGTTGGGAAGTTCGGCTCCTTCCACCTTTTAAAATGCAGTATCCCTTTGCAAAAGTAGGTAATGCTGACGCGCACGTAAACAATATAGCTCAAGGTGGAAGTGTCCATGATGCATTATCAATTGTACAAAATGCTATCTTGGCAAAAGATCCTAACATGTCTGTTGGTGAAGCACAGCACAAAGCAAGGGCATTTTTGCAGGAAGGGTACGATATCGCCACTGATGTAAAAGCCTTAACTGACGCAATGCATATAACGCTAGCCAAAAAGATAATACGACCGGAAGATGTGAAAGATCCTGATCAATATGATAATGTCATGCGAGATGCATTTGGTGGGACATTCTACTGTGTCGACGTAACTGGTGTATGGGACGAAGAAACCAAAAGTTTGAAGCCGATGATTATTGAGGCGCAAGCAGAAGCTGGTATGCCAGATACTATGATGCGCGATCTCTATCCAATGGTCATAGAAGAGACAAAAAGAAAGCGGAGGGTAATTCAGTCAGCCTTAAAGTAAAGATAAAATGTTCGTTTCTCCACGCTCCGCGTGATCTAAGCCTGCACGTCTTCTGATCAAAGATATATAGGTATTGGGGATCCTGAAACTAGTTCAGGATGACATTATTGTAGAGGTTGTTGTGTCAAAGTATTCTTTGGACAGACGGGTATTATCTCATTAGACTATAAGTTTGACATGAAATGCTGATCCGTGATTTACTGGATGTATGTTGAACTGGATGCAGGAATATTTCCGGGTGATCTTTGCTTTTGCTTTTAGCTTCAGTCCATTCACAAGCGTACAGGCTCCAATGCCAACACCAACACCTACCGTTATGATCTCGCCAACTCTCTATCCCACACCAACTTTGACGCCAATTCCAACCTTTACTCCAACACCAACAAATACACCGACTCCTACTCCCACAGCCACACCAACAATGACTCCGACGCCGACACCAACTGCTACAACAACGCCAACTATGACCCCAACCCCGACTCCTACCCCAACCCCCACAGCAATTCCAACGCTCACTGCTACGCCTACACCTACAGTAACAATTGCGCCTACTCTTTCTCCGACACCAACGTTACTTGTTACTCCTACTGCATCTCCAAGTCCTACGATGACAATATCACCCACAGCTAGTCCGTCTCCCAGTTTGACTCCTACTCCTACAGCATCAGCAACTGTTACACCATCTCCAACGCCAACTGCGATTCCTACTCCGACGATTACAAAAATAGGCATTGATGTCTCGTATCCTCAATGTGGGCAGACTTTGCCGACTGGGCAGGGGTTTGGGATTGTTGGGGTCAATGGCGGGATTGCGACGACTACCAATCCTTGTATGAGTACACAACTTATGTGGGCGAAGCAATCGGTTGGGACGCCTAACCAATCGTCGATCCAGCTCTATGTGAATACTGGTAACCCCGGTGGGTTGAATACTGCGACTTGGCCGCAGAGTAATGTCTATGCTGGGACAAGTGCTCCAAATCCTTATGGTACGTGTGATGGATCGGATTCTCTTGCTTGTGCTTGGCAGTATGGATGGAACCGGGCTTTGGATGATGTGGTGAATCGGTTTACTCCTGCGGCGCAAGCTGCCGGGATATCTGCTGTGCCTTCTGCCTATCCATGGTGGCTTGATGTTGAGACGGCGAATACGTGGAAGTATGGATCGGATTTCGCTTTCCAAAGTAACCGGGCGGTGCTTGAAGGGATGACTGCGCACTTTGCTTCACGGGGTGTCACGATTGGCGTGTACTCGACCAATTATCAATGGAATCTAATTGTCGGACCGGTCCCAGCGGGAAGCAATCTCACGGGTTTGCGCAACTGGCGCGCGGGAGCTACAGATCTAGCCCAAGCACAATCATATTGTGGACTCTCTCCCCTCACATCAGGAGCGTCTGTCATCATGACACAATACGCCTTTGACAATCTGGACCATAATTACTCCTGTATTTAAGTACCTTATGTTTGCTATCCTATACATGAAATGCGTATAACATTTGAAAAAACTGCGTATAAAGCCATTGCAATACTTTCACTCATTCCGGTAGTTATGATTTTGGGATATATATTATTCTTTGAAAAATCCGGGATACAACTGAGCACGCTTCTCACAGCAATTGCTGTCGGTGTATGCTTGGGCTTTTATCACGTCTTTGCTCAGTACTTTCATCAAATGGGACACGCTCTCGTGGCACGTGCTTCCGGGCATCCCATGACAGGCATCCGGTACGACTATGTCTTCTCTTATTCAGAGTATCCACCAAAAGAACCGAAACTGCCAGCAAAAGTACATATTTTGCGGTCATTAGGAGGTTTGGGCGCAACATTTCTTTTGCTAGCCGTAAATAGTATTGTATGGACACAAATGCAAACAAACGCCCCGGTCATTGTCCAGTGGCTTCTTAATGCATTCTTAATGTATACGATCTTCTTTACTATCGGTGGTATCCTTTCAGATGGAATGTTTGTCGTGCAAAAAGGCTGGGAAGAAAAGAAATAACGGTAGATTCCTCATAACAAAAAGCCCACCGGTTGGTGAGCTTTTTTGTTTTTTGTATCTTCGTAAAGCGGTTATGCTTTTTTTCCTAAGATATTTACCATCCAGTGTACTCCGAATGTATCTGTGCACATACCGAATGTGTCTCCCCATGGAGCTTTTACCAAAGGCTGTGTGATTGTCGCGCCTTCTACAAGTTTGTCCCAGTAACCCCGGAGTTCTGTTTCGTCCTCTCCACTGAGTGAGATACTTCCGTTCTTTCCGGCTTCTCCCATGTAACTTGGCGTATCAGATCCCATAAGAGTAAAACCGTGTTCAGTATCCAATTGTGAATGCATGATCAGGGTATCTTCATTTGGATCTTTGGACATACCACCATCTTTGAAGGTAGTCAAAACCAAGTTGCCACCGAAGACTCCTTTGTAAAATTCCATAGCTTCACGAGCATTGTCTTTGAAGCTGAGATATGGATTAAGTTTTGTCATAATTCAATCACCTCCTTTCACAAATATGTGGTTAGTATAGCAAAAGTTACAGAAGAATAGGAAGTTAGACTTTAGACGCTAGTGCTCAGTATTATCTAAATGTATTACTGAAGTCTGAAGCCTAGTCCTTTCCTACCCGTGGATTGGTGGCGAGGATGAAGTCGATGATGTCTGAGACGAATGAACCAAAGATAGGGACGAGGTTGATGTTTTGTGCGATTAATGTGAGAACAGAAAAGAAGAGAGCCAAACCAACAGTTGCGCCAATACCCCAAAAGAAACCGCCCAACAGATTGTTTCCAATGATTTCATACCAGTGGAGTTTGAAGCTTGATCGTTCGTATGGTTGTGGATCTTTTTTGGCCATATCTCTATTAGATATGATTTATCAATTTTTTTCAAGTTTTTTCAAACGCTTCTCGTGATCGGATACTTTATCGCTGAGCTGTATAACTTTATTTGATGTTAATACTCTATCTCCCCTTGCTGTTTCCAGCTCACCAGCCCAGCTATCAAATCTTGTTAAAACTTCACTATGTCGTGCTCTTGCGCGATCTTCAATGCGCCGTTCCATTGATTCAAATTTGATATCCATTCTAGCGTCTATAGCAGGTAATAAATCTCTGAGTAATTCTTCTCGGGATACTCTGAGTGCCTCTTGTAAATCTTGTTTAGTGACATAATCTGATTGAGAAGTATGTTTCATGGGTTTAGTATAACAAACAATGAAGATTATGTGTCAAGTAGGAAAACTATTAATAATAGCTTATTATCTATTTAAAGTAGTCGTTTATAATCCAAGATCTTTGTGAATACTTTGCATTGCTTTGAGGGTAATCTTGATGAATTCATCAAGTGGAATGTCTAATTTGGACTCACATAAACGGATTGCCTCACGGTCAGCGCCAGCCGCGAAAGCTTTTTGTCCAAATTTCTTCATCACAGCCTCTTCAGTCACGGAAGCAAGAGTCTTCTCAGGACGTACCAAGGCACATGCTGTAATAAGACCAGTCAATTGATCACACGCAGTGATAGCCCAATCCATAGGTTTGTGTGGGAGGACATGGGTGCTTTTGTAATTGTGAGACATGATGGCATAGGCTATATCATCAGGAAGTTCGACTTCGTTATTGGCAAAGAGTAAAATGCCGTGTTTGTCGAGCTGATTGGTTTCTTGCGCGACCTCATAATCGATATCATGCAGAAGGCCTGTGATTCCCCATTTTTCCTGAGAATCAGGGTTTTGTATCTCAACTGGCGTAAGACGCGTATAAAGAGCTCTCATCGTCACCTCTGCGGCAAGAGAATGCTTGATGAGATTCTTATTTTTGAGGTATTTGGTCAAGAGCTGATATGCGTCTTCTCGGTTCATACAATAATTATACCACTATGTTCTGATAATTAACCGGGGATCAAGAAGTGCATTCTCTCCCAGTTCGATTGCTTTTCGCACTTTGGGGTACCAGGGATGTGCTTCCTCCAAAAGATCAGGGAAAAATTTTTTGTACTTCGTGAGCTGTGCACCTACACCAATTTTGGTACCAGGCTGTCTTATACATTCAACTGGCAAACCAACCGGGTCGAGCGCATTGAAGATCATGTGTTTTGCTTGCGTAACTTTAAGTGCCAAATCTGGGCGTTCGGCATCCGCTTCATTTATCCTATGCATAAACTCGCTGTAAGATTCGTTTTCCTGTTGATGGAGTGCTGCGGTTCCAAGCCTCACGTCATCTCCATATGCTCCAATATTAAATCCCTTAATTTGTGCTACCTGGTGCAATAACCGGATTGCAGTAACGGTTGAAGAGACTGGTTCTTCGATCGGTGTTGGCAATGCCATTCGTAGGGGAACATTACAGCTGGAGTATCAGAATATCTTCTTGTATCATTCCCATAAAAGGTATCAGCATCGATAACTGCATCGCGAACTAAGTCAGAGCCATCTTTTTCATGGATCAAATCGATAAGAGGTTCGGGAGTCGTATATCGCATGAAAGCCCGCATTGTTGCGAGATCCATGTCAGAAGATGGGCGTCTTTCAGGCAGATTATCACTGTGGGAACGTGTTTCAGCGTTTGCCATAATTTATGACTTAATAGCAATAAACCTTCCGCATGGGAAGGTCTTGAATTATCTAGTGGGCCCAAGAGAATTCGAATCTCTGACCTTTGCAATGTCAATGCAACGCTCTAACCAACTGAGCTATGAGCCCGTAATAGTACGTAGACTTCAGTATCTAGACTTTGGTCCACAGTATTAAGTTATGAAATTATACCATAGAGATTCTGGACAAGCCAGAATGACGATTATCTATATTGTCATCCTGAGCGTAGTCGAAGGATCTCATGCAGCTAATTATATGTAAAACTGTTGAGAGAAATCCTTCGACTTCACTTCGTTCCGCTCAGGATGACAAGAAAATTATTTTACTGACAAGAGGAATTTTTTAAGGATTTGGTAATAGTCTGCAAGGCTTTGGATATCTACCCATTCGTCATCCTGATGCTGATTTCCACCAATCGGTCCAAATTCGATTCCATCACAGCCAGTACCAGCAAACCGCATCAGATCAGAAGTTCCATGCCCCATTACTAAAGGAAGATCCTTTTGTAATACCGGCTGGCTTATACTTTTTAGTAATTGAATATACTTATTATCTGCAGCTGTTTTTAATGGTGGCCAGCTAACAATAATCTCTAAAGCTATATCCTTGGGAAGAAGGGATTTGATCCTATCAATAATATCTGTATCAGCTACTGTATATCTAATGTCTAACCCTGCTTCGCAATGGTCGGGTATTCTATTTGTTGCATTATTTGTCGAATGAATTTTTGTTACACTAACAGTTGTATTATGAGATTCTTCTTGAGGAGATGGATACTTCTCATGGATTTTGTGAAGTACTCTATATAGTTTTGAAATCGCGTTATCACCATTCCAGGGATAAGCCCCATGAGAAGCTTTCCCTTCAGCAAGTAACCGTAAAAAGTAGCCACCTTTTGCTTCATTTTTTATATGAAAATTGCTACCACACTCACCCGAGAGAATAAACTCACCACGTACACCCTGATCCACTTGATACTTTGCTCCATTAATTCCAGATTGCTCCTCATCAGATGTTATCTGTAATGCAATTGGATAATGAATATCTTTATTTAATTCTTTTAAAAGTGTCATCATTACTGCTACTGCTGCTTTCATATCGTATGCGCCCTTGCCGTAAAGTCTGCCATTTTTTTCATATGGGACGTATTGCTCATCTTTACCAGGCACAACATCAAGATGTCCATTCAATAGGATTTTGAAGTGTTTTGTTCCAGGTTTATTGTTATGAACTAAAAGGCTTTTGATAGCGTTACTTTCATAAACATCTACCGTAAGATCTTTCATATAGTTACTTGCTAAAGCAACTATGGATTCTCTCTCTTCATGATTTTCTGCAGTCGACCGAAAAGAAATAAGTTTTGATGCAAGACTTATGATTTCTGTAATTGGAGTCTTCGTTAGTATTGCAGTCCCAATAGAATCTGTAGTCCAATCATGTGTTTGAGTACTATAATTTTCATTATAAGATGATAAAGTATCTATTATATTTGTGTCATCTAATTTTTTCATATAAAAATAAAAACCCCGCCTCTTTGAGCGGGTACTTTAGGCATTAAAGTCTCACCGCGCTTACGGGTTAACCAGCATAATGTGGATGAAAAAGCATATTTTAGCCATGATTTAATTATACTCTCCCTCTTTAAAGTAAGTCAAGGATACCCACTTAGCTCTATGCAGCCTTTTTCAGTCTATCAAAAACTACTTGTAATTCCTGTCTTCTTGCATTGCTATCGCCTGTCATGATTACACCTACTATTGCGGATTCATCAGGTATATAGGGTTTTGGCGGTCTGGTGCGCAAAATGACTAAGCCATCTCCTCGCACATCCTGAGCATATGTTTCTCCGATTGCTTCCGCAAAATCGGCTACCTTTACCCCTTTTGGCAGGTTATAATTATCTTCAGCCAGGATGCCATGTTCTATAATTTCTCTCATACTTGCAACAGTTTGTGGCAAATTACCAACCAAGAGAACTTCATCAGTTGCTTCAATAAAGTTTGTTCGCCGGGGGTTACTTTCTGCTAAAAAGTACTCTGAAGGTTTTTCTAGTTGCCCATAATGTATCAGTTTGTTCTGTAGCGATGAGCTGAGTGTACGAGCCTTCATGGCACTGACTATTCTTTTTTGGACCTCCTGCTCTTCATCGCCCGGAAACATAGCATCAAAATTTATCCACCCTCGCAGCGTATTTATATCAATACCTTTTTCGCGTGCGATAGTATGCACAAAATCTTTACCGCCATGAGTAATTCTTTCCTCAAATTCTTTCCGTTTATTTCGTAACTTTGGATCAGTAGGCTCATATGTACTCGTACCTATGCATGCTTTTGTCTGTGCATCTAATATCTGCGCATTAAATCCAAGCGGTAGGACTTCTCCATCCATAAAGTGCATTGATAATCCTGGAACTTCTTTGAGGTTTAAGGCTCGCGAAAGAACAATTGTTGCATCAGCATTGTCCGCGCTTTCTTTGATCATAAATGCTTGTGCATCGTGTAATGCATCTTCCCACGTAGTATATGGTGGTCTCTTTTTTTTATCATCAGTTTCAAGTCGTATCTCTCCATTTTTTTGTTGAATATTAAAACTTCCATATCCTCCATCGGAATAGTTTAACCTACCAAAAACTCCCCGTATATAGTCAGGCATACCAATTGCCGTATACAGTTCTTCTTCAAAATTGAGGAGTTCTATCCCAGCTCTTGTGACCTCAGTTACAGGAACTACCTCATGATGTGGTACCGCAAAATCTGGGTTCTGGGCTGCTTTTACACGTTCGTGAAATGTTGCTTTATTTTTGAGTTCGTGGACAATAGCAGTATGCATTCCGCTGATACTCACTCCAGGTATATCCAAACCATTTCTTTGCCGGTACTCTGAAAAGTTCCCATTATTTAAATATGGAGCAATGAGCGCGGTATTTCCTTGTTTCAGTTCTGCTTGAAGTGTCTTTGGAGTATAGAGGGTGAATCGGTTACTGTTTCCTGAGAGTTCTCCGATGTATCGTGCTTGCGCTGTTACATTGGCTTGACCGAGTTGTAATAAACGACTTGCTGCTTCATCATGTACGTGTGGTACTTCATCAAGAAGAATTCCTTCAACCCTTCCACCAACCGGAATATGCCCAAATCGAGTATTGTATCTCCCGGCAATTTCATATTCTGTATCTTGATCTAACGCGACCAAATCGGTTATATTGTGCCGCGCAATACCGAGGTCAAACGTTTGATTGGGCGGTGCATAGGTAAATTGTCTTTCAAGATTTGGCATATAAATACAAAAAAACCCGCTTGTGGCGGGGATCGTAACACGTGCATGTCTCCCTGTTTAATGGGTAATGAACATAGCAATCATAATTACTGAGAGTTTCATTATGAGATCATTCTAGATAAATGTTTGGAGAATGTCAATTCTATGAAGCTAATGCGATGACTTCTATTTCAACTTTTGCATCCTTTGGAAGTTGATTGACGCCGACTGTTCCGCGGGCTGGTTTTGTATTTCCAAAGTATGTTTCGTAAACTGCATTAAAGGTTTGGAATTCCGCTATGTTTGTAAGATAGCACGTCGTTTTAACTACATTCTCCAGCGAACTTCCGGATGCCTCCAGAACTGCTTTGAGGTTTTGGATGACTTGATGCGTTTGTGCTGTTACATCATCTCCCGCAAATGTTCCATCGGGTGTTAATCCAATTTGGCCTGAGCAAAAGACGAAACCATTTGCCACAATGGCTTGTGAATACGGGCCGATTGCCTGTGGTGCTTGGTTGGTTTGAATTCTTTTAATCATATTTATATGTCATCCCGACCAACGTGAAGGGATCTTTTACAACAGTGGTTTTTTAGAAATCTGGTGAGACAGATCTCTCGGCTACGCTCGAGATGACAAACTATATTAATAAATTATACATGATATCTTCGCTCTCAATCTTTCTGTATCGCAGTTGAATCGTGTCCATTTTCTTAAGAAGCACTTCGAGATCTGACTTCTTTGAAAGTTCTATTCCAACAAGTGCAGGACCTTTTTCGCGATTGGTTTTCTTCATGTATTCGAATAAGACAATATCATCGGTTGGCCCCAAAGCTTCATTTAAAAGCATTCTGAGCTGGCCGGGTTTTTGGGCAAATTGGATGACAAAATAATGTTTGAGTCCAAGATAAACAAGGCTTCGTTCCATAATGTCAGGATAGCGCAGGATATCATTGTTTCCTCCGCTTAAAATACAAACGACTGTTTTACCTTTGATCATTGGCGCGAGATCATCAAGGGCTGCTATTGATAATGCACCAGCAGGCTCTGCGATAATACCGTCGTTTTGGTAAAGTTCAATCATTGTTGTGCAAACTTTACCTTCAGAAATGACTACGATGTCTTTGAGGTATTTTTGACATATTTTATAGGTCAAACTACCAACTTTCATAACTGCTGCCCCGTCAACAAATGAATCAATCTTCTCAAGTTTTATCACCTCACCGTTTTTCAATGCAGTTTGCATTGAAGGCGCACCAAGTGGTTCACAACCGATGATAGAAATAGTTGGTTTTTTGGCTTTGAGATATGTTGCGACACCCGATATGAGGCCACCACCCCCAACTGCGGCGATGACAACATCAATTGTATCGCCTAACATTTCGTATATTTCTTTTGCTACAGTCCCCTGCCCTGCGATAACTACAGGATCATCAAATGGATGGACGTACACTGCTTTATGTTGGTCTTTGTACGCAATCGAAGCACTGTACGCATCGTCAAAAGTTGTACCAACGAGATGGACTGTCACATATTTCCCTCCGAATTGTTTTACCTTTTCTATTTTTTGATTTGGAGTAATCTGTGGCATAAAAATTGCACCTTTTATCTGGAGTTCCGAGCAACTTCTTGCAACACCTTGTGCGTGATTGCCCGCACTTGCACAGACGATACCACGCTTTTTTTCTTCCTTTGTCAAAGAACGTATCTTGTTATATGCGCCACGGATTTTAAACGATCGAACCTCTTGCAGATCTTCTCGTTTGATGTAAATCTCAGCACTATATTTTTGTGACAATCGTTTTGCATACTGTAATGGAGTATCAGATATTATCTCTGCTACTCGCACAGCTGCTTCATCAATTGCTATTGGTGACACTAATTGTGATTTCATAATGACCTGTTTTAAAAGAAAAGCATAAAAAAACCCGCCTTTTAGCGGGTATTGATTATTACAATAACAATCAATCCGCTCAGCGGGTACTAATTGCAATAAAAATACGTAATTTGAGTTGTACAACCATAAAGAAATAGTAGTTAGAATTATTCTAAAAGTCAACTATGGATGGATCAAAATATGGTGATCAGCCTGCAGAATTTTGTATGGTTGTTCTTTCTCCTGATTGATGCATCGACATATCTGTGACATCAAGACCTTTTTTGCCTTTTTTACCTTTGACTACATTTAACCATGCGCCACTGTCTTCAACTTTTTCTCGTGCCTGACGGATAACAATAAGCATCCATTCAAAGAAAGTTGTGTGATATTGTCCAACTTCTTTATGTGATTGCTCAACACCAATCTCAGCAAATTCCATCTTCAACACTTTTGAAGATGCTACCAATTTGGCGAGTTCAGCTTTGATCTCTTCTACATTTTGATTCATCTGATGTGTTTCAGATTTGGCAGAGTGCTCACTACTTTTTTGAATATCGCGGCTGTAATTCATAGCAGCTTCAATGTTTGGAGCTTTTTCACTTGAGGCTTTTTTCTCAGATTTAGCATTACTGAATACAAATAAATCCACAATTTCTATTCCTGAAGTTGTAAACTTTTTCTCTGGCTGCTTTACTTCAACTGCATTATCTTTTGGAGTTCCAACTAATTCAAGACCGAGAAGTTGTTTGAGGAAGGTTTTTCCAGATTCGTTTGCTTCATTAATTGCAGCTTTTTGTACTTCTTTTACAGCTTTATTTCCGTGCTCTGTGAGCCGTTCGTGAGCTGCAAGGGAATTATGTGTTTTAGTCTTCGCACCTGCCATAGTTATAGGACTTTATCACAGATTCATTAATAAATCAAGCGTTTTCTGTTGACGGAGAATTCCGGCAAGTAAATACCTATTGGCTTCCATGCTTTGTCGTTCGGCTGGATCTTTGGCTTTTGTGATAGCTTCTTCAATCTCTTTTTCTTCAACAGTAACCTTTTCAAGCTCTGCAATCTTTTGGAGAACAAATTCTAATTTGATATCTTCTTCAGCCCGCTTTGCGTATTCGAGGCGGAGATCTTCAGGTTTGCGGTTGGTCGTACCGAGATATTGATCGAGACTGAGGCCGAGGCGTTTGATGTCATTGAGTAATTGTGAGAGAAGTCTATCTGCTTCTTGATCGATAAGGACTGCCGGCACTTGCACTTTTGCGTCTGAAAGAATTGCTTTCATGACTTCTTCAAGTGGTGGTTTTTTACTTGCTTCTTCTTTGCCAGGGATAACAATTTTACTTTTTGCAGTTACACCTTGGACATTCTTTTTGTAACTTCCTGGATTCACTTCAGGCATTTCTGCTGTTAATGCGTTAAAAATCCAGTCTTTACCCTCTTCAATCTTCTCGACCTGCATTTTAGGATTCATAATTGGTTTGAGTTTGTGCTCTTCAACAGCTTCCATATATGCCTGAGGAAGGAGTCTTTTGAGGATTTCTTCACGGATAGCTTCAGGATTAAGATGGCTTGCAGCCACTTCAGTTGGTGCCTTGCCTGGCCTAAAACCTGCGACATTTGTTTGCTTCGCTAAATGGTCAATAACAGCCGTTCCTGTTGTTGCAATTGCTTCTTGAGAAAGAGTCAAAGTAATTTTGATAGTCCCATCCGCTTGTCTCTCAACAGTAGGTTTGGTAGGTGCTTTTTTTTCTGGAGTTGTTGGTTCTTTTGCCATAAGTTTGATTAAGAACAAAGAAAGTATCTCACATTCTTTACCCGAATTATACAAGATTTTATGTTTCCAGGCAAGGAGAAAATCCACGCCAAAAGCTATAATCTTATAGTATGTTATACTTCAATGAATATGACGCGAAGCTTAGAAAACTACTATTGTACAACAACAGCCAGCAGAAATAACGGTTTGCGTGTTTATGAAGGTCAATCACGGGAGCAATTACTGTTACAGAATCTTCAGCCGAGATTTGCAAGGTTCATTGAGGCTTTCCCTATTTATCTTCCCCGTTATGCTATGTCATTTGAAGGATCCTTCATGCGTGCATCTCTAGATGATCAGAGAATATTTACTGGAGCCATCTTTGCAGGACGTATTGTTGAAGATATGTATGATGATACACTTGCACAGCGAGCGCTTAAATTAGACGATCCTAGTATGCAAATAGAAGATTTATGGTTAAGCAGTACTCTTACAAAAACAACAAAAAATATTTTAGATGCAATTAATGTAAAAACTACCTATGCAAAAGCTTGCATGGGATCTTCAATGTATGATCAAGGAATCGCTCAACGAGCGTTCCTCACAGCGGACAATGGACGGATACTCATCGATCCCACACTCATGTTAACTGAACCATGTGACATTAGTCCCGCAGGATTAATGAGAAACATGGACGGTCGTACCTATATGGACACGCAACCTAAAGCAGGAGCTATATATGTAGGGCTAAATATGCGAGCAAAATACTACTCCAAAGTAAAATTCTACCCCGAATCTTGGTACAGACTCTGATACGGATACAAGATGTGTAGGTTAGAATTATTATTTCGTGCAACTCGACACCAGGAGTCAGCTAGGTTCAGACATCGGGCTATACTTTACATCGTGTGATCAGTCTTGCTTTAATAGATATATGCCTCGTAGAAATATAATTCTAGCTCAAGATGAAATGTATCATGTTTTCAATAGAGGTGTAGCTAGGATGCCTATCTTTCTTGCCTCAAAACATTATTTAAGATTCGTGGATTTAGTGAACTATTATCGGTTTGCTAATCTTCAGCTTTGTTACTCGTCTTTTAACAATTTGCCCCTAGATTTGAGAACTGTACGGTTTGATGCAATACAGCAAGAGAACAATCATCATGTAGAAATTCTAGCTTTTTGCCTCATGCCAAACCATTTTCATTTCTTAATAAAACAGACAAGTCCAGATGGCATTACGAAATTTATGAGGCATCTACAAGACAGTTATACAAAATACTTTAATATAACCTCTAACAGAGTAGGTCCCTTATACCAATCAGCATTTAAAGCCGTCAGGATTGAATCTGATGAACAGCTTTTGCATGTTTCTCGATACATTCACATAAATCCGACTACTTCGTATTTGGTAAGTATCGAAAAATTACACGCATATACTTGGTCATCGTTGCCAATGTATATCGGCACCGAGCTTTCGTACCCATTTATTGCTACAGAGACTATAGATGCTTTCTTCAAAAGTAAAGATGCTTATAGAGAGTTTGTCTATGATCAAATTGATTATCAACGAGAATTAAGTAAGATTAAACACCTCTTATTGGAGTAAAATCCCGATGTCTGAACCTAGTTGACACCTGGTGTCGAGCTGCGGCTATTTAGTAAAATCCTAGTATTTGCAATTATTTAACACTTGATGGTAGATGTGTGTGCTCCCATGCTAACCACTCATCAACAATACCTGGTAGATATGATGTATCAATAAGGGGTTTGCCTCTTGATGAACGTGCGAGACCGAGCTTCCATACTACATTTCGCAACTCACCGATAATAACAAATGCGTACACTGCTTTTTCATTTTCCATACTAAACGTGCGAATTGAGCGGTAGCCTTCTAGCCAAGATTTAAAATATTTTTCCGAAAACTTAAGAACTCCATATGGTTCAATTGCTCTAAAGCTTTCTCCTGCACTATCAAAATCAAATACAGTAATTCTGTCTCCATCAATGTGTATGTTATCAAGTGTCAGGTCCATATGACAAACCCCTCGATCCAAGTGAGGATTTGCGAGTATCTGTTTCATCCTATTACCTAAATCTTTAACTCTTGACCACTGGTTACTTTCAATAAGAGGGTCCTTCATTAACTGCAACTGCTCATCAATGAGAACTGTCACATCATATTTCTCACGAGACAATAGTGACGTAAACCCGTCAGCGGCTTGATGTATTTGTGCTGCAGCTTTTCCAAGGAGAATATATGTGCCCGGTCCAGCCTGCGGTTTCTCGCCTGGTGCCCATGCAAATAACACTGCAGTTCGGTCCAGTCCGTCTCCTTGGATCGTTTCGACATATCCGTTTTTGCTTCGTACAGGTTTGGCTACTGGCACACCTTTTTGAAGAAGATGCAGCGTGAGTTCAATTTCCCATTGCACCTCTGCAGCTGTTCTTGATGCAGGGTTATATAGTTTAAGAGCAAAACGACCTGTTGGTGTAGTTACGGAGATCGCATAATTGGCAAGCGTATCTAAAGGTACACAGATAGCATTCGTTATACCATAATACTTTTCAAGCTGCTTTTGGAGTTGCATAAGATGTTCAAATACATTAATGTGCGGAGTAATGGACGAGGTTAGAACCTCATTTCAGGAATTTAACTTCATTTATCCCATACCCAACTTTAATTCTCTTAACAATCTACATTCCTAGGTAACTTTTGGCTTTTAAGATTAAAGCAGTAGATGCTCCATGTGTTATTTTGCTATCGATAACCCACTGAATTGCCTCTGACATGGAAACTTTTATTACTTTAATATTCTCTGTTCCTTCGGGATTTGCATCAGAAAACTTTAATCCTTTAGCAAGATATAGATAATTTGGTGAAACAACAACTGTTGTAAATGGGTCTATTACTCCAAGGTCTACTAATTCATCCGCAATAATTCCTGTTTCTTCCTGTAATTCTCTTACCGCAGCTTCTTGTTTGTTCTCCTCTTGGTCAATTCCACCACTAATTACCTCGATAGTTTCTCGTTCAACAGCATAGTGATACTCTTTTGTGAGATAAACATTTCCTTCATTATCAATGGGCAAAATAGAAACTCCAGGTTTCATCTCAACAACGCCAAAAATGCCTTCTTTTCCATCAGGACGAATAACTTTATCCTCTTTAACGAATATCCAAGGGTTTTGATAAACCTTTTTACTTTTTATAACAGTCCAAAGACCTTTTTTGGTATTCATTTGTTTTAATTTTGGCTAATCGATTAGCCGATTTGTGCGGGCGAGAGGACTCGAACCTCCACACCTTTTGGGCACAAGTTCCTAAAACTTGCGTGTCTACCATTTCACCACGCCCGCATTTTGTTGTGAATAATCAGTATTATACCTAACTTGGGAGGGAAAGTGAAAGGGTGGGATTGAATATCCTCCTTCGTGTAAAGCTATTGAGGATTATGGCATTAATATATTAAAGCCATAAAAAAATCCTCTCGTAGGTGTTTTGGGCACATACCAGAGGATCTGTTAAGGAGTATAACTTATAACTATGGGCTTTGTCAAGGGGTAAATTTTTATTGTAATTGTGTCATGAAATGGTTGACGCTAAAGGCCCAACTGCCATTACTTCCTGGTGTGTACATCGTCATTATTTGTTCAGGTGTCACAAGGCCTCTTGGTTTGTATCTTGTCGCGAGTCCTTTGGTTACTGTATAAATCCCCTCTTTATAATCTTTAAATCTTGTCACTTTGCCACCGTAAATTCCATAGCCCCAGCAGTTATATGAATTATGGGGAATTTTACGACAGAGGTTTGATTCTTGCATTGCTATTGCCGGAATCAGACGATAGTCCAAACCGAACTCATCCGCCGCATCGACTATATCTCCAGCATTGGCTTCCAACGGAGAATTGTATTTGGCAAGGAACTGGCGTACACGTTCTTTCCGGCCGTCTTCTTGGGTTATATCCCCGGCCATAGTATTTTGTGATGTTGGTAGCGCTGCGTATGAAACAGTGTTGGTTCCGAGGACACCTTTGGTTGATGATGTTTCACTATGTTGATAGAGAGCCAAAATAGTTATGAGAGAAAACACCAAAGCAAATGGGGCAATAAAGAAGAGCGCAGTACTGAATAGAATCTTCTTCATGGGTATTTCTTATGATCACATACAATGCTAGAGATTGTCAAGGGAGCGAGGTTCTGATAAAATCAATATGCTTCGCAGGATGCTAGCAGCCCAAGTGGTGAAATGGTATACACGCTGGCTTCAGGTGCCAGTGCTCGCAAGGGCGTGGAGGTTCAACTCCTCTCTTGGGCACTGACATGCGTTTACCGTAACTCGTTACACGTCGTTAAGAAGCACTTCATCAGTGCGAGCACAGAGATGAATAAAAAAATGCGGATGTGGTGAAATGGTATACACGCTACCTTGAGGTGGTAGTGCCAGAAATGGTGTGGAGGTTCAACTCCTCTCATCCGCACTAGAGGGGAGATCCTGCTCGGTTAAGTAGCGAATAGATTGATATATCGGGCTAATCCTATGGTTCAATGTGCCATTATTGTCCCAAGCCAATCCTTCGGGGAACATTGAACCTATAAGTACTTTAGCCTGAGTTAGGGTTGCTCTTTTATACGCCTCCCCTAAGTCTGCAAGCATAGTTTTCATAAAAGCAGTAACCTCATCTATATTATATTTATCAAAGGTAGCGTCATCTTTGGCTATTTGCGCTTTTGTCATTTCACTCTCAATTAATGCATTTTGTTCCTTGAAGATTTCATCGGAATAGATTCCAGCTAAATTTTTCTGAACCAATAACTTTCTCGTAGCTTGAAGTTTGGCAATTTCATCATCAGCACTGTTTTTAATATTTTGTAACCTCCCATGTCTTTCATAATATGCTTTATAGACAAACGTAATAAAGAGATTCAAACATTCTTTTTTCGGAGTAGTTTCTTTCAATACCTGCATAAGGGCATTTTCAAGCACAAGTGGCTTAATTGCTCTCCCCTTGCATGATCCACTACATCGATAGTAGGCATATTTACCACCATGTCCTTTACTCCATCCTCCAGTTAAGCCCTTTCCGCAGAGAGCACATTTAATAATTCTTCTTAACGGTAAGGTTGGGTTGTCATGATTTCTGTGTGCCAATGCAACCTGATTCACATTTCTTCCGTCAAGTATTGCCTGTACTTTATAAAATTGTTGCTCAGTAATCATAGGAACGAAATTGCCTTTTACCTGCTCCTTGTAGGTTTTTGATGCGAGTATTCCCATATAGAACTTATTTCTAAAGAGTTTATTAACTCTTTGCGTACATAAAACATATTCTTTATCCCCCTGCTTCGCTCTAAGGCCGCTATCATTCATAAGATCCCTCATTTCCTTGAGAGATTTTGTTCCTGTTGCCATTAAATCCCACGCGGCTTTCATCTTATCCCATGTTTGAGGATTTTTAACTGCATATCCAGCTTCTACTTTGTAGCCAAGTGGTGCTTGCCCTGTAACAATCATGCCTGCCATAAATCTAGCTTTTAAACCATTTTTTGCTCTTTCACTGCGTATATCGTTATCAAGTTGAGCAAAACCCGCAAGTATTGTTTCAACTAATTTTTCTGTAGGTGAGTCTCCTGTTGGCTCTGTTGAGGAGATAATGTTCACGCCGTTTTCCCCGAGTTTCTTACGGATTGCTAAATAATCAGCAGTTATTCTTGAAATTCTATCCAATCGGTAGACAAATACTGCCTGAAATTTGTTTTTATTTTTTCTGGAGTATTCAAGGAGACTGATAAGCACAGGTCTTCCTATAATATTTTTAGCTGATCGCCCTTCTTCTCTAAAAACTTCAATAATTTCATAACCTCTTTTTTCAGCTTCTTTCCGACAGATTTCTTCTTGAGTATTTAAAGAAAAGTTATCAACTTGTTCTTCAGTTGATACACGAAGATAGAGAACTGCTTTTTTTCCATCCGCATACGTTGTAGGTGCTTGTAATTTCATGTACTGCCTTTCTCGTGTAACAATTCCTGTAATGTTGATCCATCAAAGATTGTTTTTTCATAATCATCCAGCCAACTACATGCTAAAAATTGGATAGCACTTGTCATATCCCTTATTTGTTCATCGGTAAAGTTATTTGCCAAACCTCCTAGTATTTCCTTTGTTTTCTTAAGATTTTTTTCATCATGTTTTTGTTCTGGGAATAAATCGTCAAGAGATTTCTTAAGAGATTGAGAATTATTTTTTAGGTTGATTTGTTGATCCTCTGGATTTGGTGTAGCTGCTTCTAATACTTCTGTTATTGGGGCGATGATTTTCTCCTCAAAAACTCTATTTGACATATTTGGAGGCTGGGATGTAAATGAAGAATTTTTAAATAAAGAAGTTTGCATACACTATCGTTATATAGATAGTATATATCTAAATATAGATAGTTGTCAAGGTATCGCTATTGTAATTAGCTACATTTATAGCCTCAAATGCTTTGTAGCACCACCTCTTTTAGAAACCTCTTCGGTTTCTCTGGTCAAGGATAAATGCACGATGGTCGCGGCCATCGTCCTTGACCATTCACTTCCCGCTAGGACTGCTGTCATGTACGTCGGGCGCGGGCACGCGCCCAACAACAAACAATTATGAAAACGAAAGGGGGTGAAGTTATGACAATACAAGAACGAGAAGACGCATTAGGAAAATTTGTAGAACGAGAGATATATGTCTGCCAGTCTGCGTTAGTTGAAGAGGCATTAAAAAAGCAGATTTTCTCAATAGATGATCTTGAGAATAAGTATCGGCCGTTTGATGGAAGGTTAATAACTCCGAATGTTTGCGTTCGGTGTCAAGGTGAATTCATTTGTCTTGACAGTGAGACCGGAGAATGTGAGTCTTGCTTTGAGGATCACCAAGAACCACAGGATATTTATGAATGGTGGTTAGTTTCTCCGTGGTTTAGTAAAAGATTACTAATGGAAGGTGAGCCGATTTTGGATAACGATTATGGTATATGGTGGGGGCGTTGTACCACAGGACAGGCTACAAGCATGGATTACGTCATACAGAAAATCTATGACGATATTATGCAGTAATGGAGAGTGGAAATAGTGGGGCATAGCTTACATGCCCCACTATCCCAAAGATGCTACAGCGGTAGTTATATTTACAAATCCTCTCTTTTGTACCTCTTCAGCGGTTGAAAGGTAAAACTTTATGTCGGCTTGTTCTTCGTTGAGTATTTTGGCAATGTAATAAGTAAGCATTCGTTTAACTTTTTCATCAGGACAAATAAGAAGCATTGACGGGAAAGGCTTATCAGTGCTTTCTTCCCACTCACTACTCTGACAATAAGCAAAATACTGGCGTACAATGCCTTTTGCGATGTATAGACGAGGTGTCGGATCAATAATGGTTGTGAAACAACGCTTGATGCCCTGTGGCCGTTTAATGGCGATATAGGCGTCCAGTATGTCTTGAGGAAAGTAGTCATAGTCCGTTAGGGTATTTTTTGTTTCAAAAGTGATTGTCTCGTCGTGTTTCTTTTGTGATAGTAGCGTGAGATAGACATCTGCGATAAGGAGGCAATGGTCAATAAAGGTTTGTGATCTGTGCTTTTCTCGATATATTTTGTTTAAAATTGCAAGAGAATAGCTATTGGTAGATTTTAAGAGTTTACGGGCTTTTTTGGTTAATGTATATACGGCTGGTTTTTTGATAATTGTTTGTTTATCATAGTATCTCTGGAGGTATTCTTTTTCTGTTAGCTCTGTTAGCCAGGTATTGATACGGGTGTGGTTTTTGTGGTTGAGTAGTTTTTGGAATTGATGAGTATGAAGGAAACGGAATTTATATAATAGGAAAAGGATAGTGTTTTGCGTATTAGTTATGTCTTTTTTTTGCATACTATTATTCAATATTCCTTTATAGGGATAGCATGTCAGACTTTCTTATAAAATAGCTTCAATTTAAAGCTAATTTTGCATACAACGTCTTATACATTTTTATAATGTCCGAACATTATATCACTTGACTCACCCTATATAACCTTATATAATCTTATATATATCTTGTATAAGGTGCGTATATGAAAAAATTTGAAGCTAGATTAGACAATGTATCACATGAAGTTTGGGCAAAAATAACGCAAATTGAAGAATTAAAAGGCAGATGGAGTGCTGGCACTAACCTCAGCCCTCAAACTTTGGGACGGTTAAAACGTTCTGTTTTGATTACTTCAACAGGGGCATCTACGCGTATTGAAGGTTCTAAACTCTCTGATGAAGATATCGAGAAGATGCTTCGAGGTATATCTATCCAAAAATTTACCAATCGAGACAAGCAAGAAGTACAAGGATACTACGAATTGCTTCAGAATGTTTTTGAGAGCTGGGAAGAACAACGACTTGGAGAGGGGTTGATCAAGCATTTTCATAAAGAACTGCTGAAATATGTTGAAAAAGATATACTTCACAGGGGCGATTATAAAAAACAGGAGAACAAAGTAGAAATGATTGATGCTGAGGGGAAATCTATTGGGACACTTTTTGCTACCACTCTTGCATACCTTACGCCAAAAGAAATGACAGAGCTTGTTGAGTGGACAAAACAAGCAATAGATGAAAAAAAGTACCATCCTCTCCTTATTGTTGGTAATTTCATTGTTGAGTTTCTCAATATCCATCCGTTTCAAGATGGAAATGGGAGACTATCTAGAGTCCTCACAAATTTATTGTTATTACAACAAGGTTATTTATACATGCCCTATGTGTCTCACGAAAAACTTATTGAAGATAACAAACCAGACTATTATTTAGCTTTGAGAAAGAGTCAAAAAACATTCAAAACTGCTAAAGAAGATGTCAACCCTTGGCTAAATTTCTTCTTAACCATCTTCTTAAAGCAATCACAGATGGCTATTGGTTTAATTACAGCAGAAAATATAGAAACACTACTCTCCCCGAAGCAATTAGCCGTATGGGAATATTTACAAACTGTCGAGGAAGCAAGTCCCCAGGATATATCTGATAAAGCAGCTGTTGCTCGTCCTACAGTGAATCAAGTATTGAACAAACTTTTAGATTTGAAAAAGGTCGAACGAATTGGTGAAGGCTCAGCAATTCGCTATAGAAAGACCACGTAATTAGAGGAACCTTTGCATGTGTGTTCAGCTTTTATTCTTTTGATCAAAAAAGCAACGTTTCCTCCGGCAAAACCCTTTTTGGTCCTCTTTTTGTTTCTTTTTTTTGTTTGGTTGGCATCGTTTGTGTAAAAAATGTTTTCTGAATTTCTTGCTCAACATGTCTTTTTTCACTTGCGTATTGCTTTCTTGAGTAATTCCTCATTTTGTCAATGAATACTTTGTTTTGTGGGATTTCTTGATAAATTGTTTCTCCTGAAAAGCAGTCTTGTGGCGTATCGTTATTGATCTTCATGTAAAAATGATATGGAGGAAGATTGGTAATCTCATTTTTTGCGATGCTGGGTGCAAAGAATGACAGGATAAATTCTTCATCAAGGGGTCCCCCTGTTCGGAAACTAATAATACTTCCCGTATTAGCAAGTATCACTTTTACCAAATCATGATCTTCAATCTGGGCAATCGTTTGATGTGCCAGGATGGCGTTTAATCGATACTTTCGCGCTTCACTCATGATCTGTGCAAAGGAGCTCGTCGCAAAGTTTTGAAATTCATCGATATAAAGATAAAAGTCCTTTCGTTGATTTTCAGGAATTCGTGCCCGTTTCAATGCTGCAAGTTGAACGCCTGCTACGATGAGTGATCCAAACATAGTACTCATATCCTCTCCAATATTCCCTTTGGTAAGATCGCATAAGAGAATTTTGCCTGAATCCATAATGTCTGAGAAATCTAGTTTTGTTTCTTTTTGTCCTAAGATATTGGCCGCAAGAGATGAAGTGAGAAATTTACCAATTTTGTTAGTAATTGGTGCGACTGCATCGGCTTTTTGGAAAGATCCCATTTGGGCAAATTCTTTTGTCCAGAAGAGTTTTAACATCTGGTTCTTGAGTGTGGCGACAACCTTTTTTCGATAAACTACATCAACAAGGAGTTGTTGAATAGTAAAGAGAGTTGGTTGTTCGGTTTCAAGAGCTGTCAGAATGGTATTCCGAAGAATGTATTCCATGCGGGGTCCGGTAAATCTGGCTGCATACATTTTTGTAATAACTGAGATGAGATTACTCGTAACATGCTCTTTTTGTCGCTGCAGTTCATTTGCCGTAAGATCTTTTGGAAGAGCGAGTAAATTAAGCCCAATAGGAAACTCAGTGTCATCAGGATCAAAGAGAATTACATCTTTTGCTCGGTCTTTTGGAATAAGTGGTAATATCTGTTCAATTAAATTTCCATGCGGATCAATTACGCACACGCCTTTGCCGTTTTTTATATCCTCACGAATCATAGTTGCAAGCAGTGTTGTCTTTCCCATCCCTGTTGCACCGAGGACGTAGACATGACGGCGACGTTCGTCTTTGGTCAGGCCTATTTGTGTTACTGTCTCAGCAAAAGTATTATGCGCAAAAAAGATGTCGAACGGTTTATTTGTCTTTTTCAAACTAAGTGGTGCGGGAAGGAGTGTGCTTTTACTTTTGACAATATCTTCAGTTTGATTTAAAACTGTTGGGAAATGAAAAAGTCCGGCGATTTCTGTAGCAGAAAGAACAGGATTATCTGATAGCGCAAGCAATCGGTATTTCAGTTGTAGAAAGAACAATCTCCTTAACCAAGAGAATTTTATAAGCATAGGAAATGATTTTTTTACACGGAGTTCTTGCTGATTGGTGCTTCGGAAACTTGCAAAGGAAGTAAAAAGTCCTTGCATACGAGAAGTGATATCTTTTTCACTTTGTTGCGAAACGTACAGTCGAATTGTTGCTGCAAAGAGTTCTTTTTGTATTTTTTCATCAGTTTCTTTTTTATCTTGCTTCTTTGGTGCAAATAACCACAGAGGAGAGGCTTCAGTTTTATTATCATGTGACATGAGCCAGCTTAAAAAGGTGATTGGCGTAAGAAGAATGAAGGCAACTACATTAAGAAGCAGTATTCCCGGCGGAATATTTCGTTTCGTCCGTGGCGTAATAATGTATTGCACTGCAATGAATTCTCCATAATTAAGTTTGGTCATTTGTCCTGTGATATACGACATCGGATCATGCTGATCGAGATGCGTTTGCTCTTGAAGTGAATGAGCAAAACCTTTTGTTAATTTGAGCGTAACTGTCCGCCAGTATTGCTGTACATGCGTTTTCACCTTTATTGGGAGATAATCATCAACGATAGTAATTCGTGCGCCGGGAAGAAAAGAGAGTAAATGTTTTTTGATAACATCAGCGTCCGCAGGAGCAACCCGAATAAGAAACCTTATACCTGATTCTTTATTGGACACAATTTCAAGAGCAATATGTTTATTTTTTCCAAACAGTTTTTCAGCAATTGATCGTTGTTGCAGGAGTGCATGCAAAGTTGCTAAAAACTGCTCAGTCGCAAGGGGGCTTTGTTTTGCATTATGTGGTGGAGTAATTTCGAGTAATAAGTGATCTGATCGAACTTTTAGCCAGGTCAGTATTAGCTTACAAATTAGAGCAATAATGAAACAAAAAATAGAGATAAGAATTAATAAATTGGTAAATAGTTGATAGTTATACACAGCTTTTTGAGGCAGATTGTTATAGAGGACAGTTTTATTACAAAAGGAAGAGTATAATAACAAAAAACTATATTTTTGTACAGAAGCTTCGCACTTAAATTTGCAGGTACATTAATTGCTATTATTTTGACGTAACTATATTCGTATTATCGAGGTTCCTATCGTCTATCAATCCTTCTGACACATAGATACGTGTTTTACCGCCGTTACTTGCCGCCCACTCATCATACGGTGGCCTGATTGCTCTTGTAGTGTGTTCATTGCCTTTATACCACATTTCCGAATCCAGTCCAATGCTCTTGCCAGCATCCTTATCATTACCCACAGCGACTCGATCAACAAGCCTATGTAGTAGCGTTGGATCATCTCGAACTTGGCTCATCATCTCGCTGGCAACAGACTCAGGTAAGACAAATGTCATTGCCAATTCCGCCCTGCGAGAGTCATAGCCAACACATTGTGTCTGATACCGTAACGATACAGCTGGCTCACGACTATAGTTGGTGTCAGCACCTGGAACAAGCTCACCAAAGGTTGGTTGTCTGTAGCCAGCATCCGCACGATACGTTTCCTCCTCTGTTCCAAACCATCCCTTTTTTACAGTTCTTGTTTTTTCTTCATACGCTGGTTCTTCTACGGGAGCGCTCGCTAATGCTTCATGCACTCCTTGGTCAAATAACTCGCTCATACTTATGCCCGAGCCAGAATACCAACGGGACGTACCTTCTATGCGTGCTCGTGAAGTGTAGGGATAGTTGCCGTTCGTATCAAATGCATGACCCGCAGTATCGCCCCCTCTGTCTCCATTAAATCCAGTATGGTATCCAGGAGGCAAAGATGCACGCGTCGCAAATCCTCCTACGGCCATAACTGTATCAAGGAGCACTTCATCTTTAAGAGCTTCACGTGCTTCATGGATACCTTTTTGATCCTGTGTTTTGGCTGAACGTGTTTGATGCTCCCGCTGTCCTTCTACTGCCCGGGCAGTAACACGTCTTGCATCGACGAGGTTTTCCTCAAAGCGTGAGCGCCCATCAAACGCAGGGGAATCAAGCACAAACTCCGAGGTTTGTTCTAATGTATACAGTCTATTTATGGCATCGTTTGCTTCGTCAGAGTCAGGATGAAACTGATTCCTGATCGCTTCCTGCTCTGCAATCGCTCTGTCTATGTGAGCAATGGTTTGGTCAAGGGTCATAGGGACACCATTTTCATGAACTGCATTATAAAGTTCATTTTTAACATCAGTTAAATCCGATGCATCTGCTGCAAGGTTACTTGAGCGAACATTATCATCAGTAACTGCAGCATGAGCTTCTTTTTGTTGAGCAAAGAGACCAGCAAGCTCGCTCAATTCGTGGCTTGTGGCAGGTGCTTGACGTAATGCTTCCTCATCTTTTGTTTTCAGCCCACTACGCACAGCTTCAGGTTTTTCATTTTGAGTATCAAGAAAATCTATTGCTGCTTGAAAGTCAGTAATATCTTTTGCAACAGCTGCTGCTTTATCAGGATCACGCTTAATATCAGACCGTTGTGCTTTTCTCACTACATCGCTCAGTCCTTCCTCGAGGTCATCCGTAATTGCATCGGACGCAGGTGCGTTTTTGAGATTGGCGAGTTCGGAAAGAACTCGGTGAATCCCTTCATATTTGGCAGCTTGTCTACCATATGCAGCGGAACTTGTTGCTTCAGCTTGTGCTCTGTGACTTTGTGCAATATGTCCAGCAAGCCTCGTTACTTCACCAATGCTCAATGGCCCACTTTGGGCTTCCCGTTCTGCTCCTCCGCCTCCGGCAAATGTGTCCGGTTGTGGCCCTGGATTATCTGGCAGATTAAGAGCATCAGCTTGTTTTATATCAAGTGGATTTAAGTCGTCCATTGTTTATTATTATATACAACCGTTTAAAAAAAGCATACCGTATTATAAAGAAACAGCTACTTCGTAGTTGATCGCTACGCGGAGCTAGGACTTGTGTGACTTCAATGATTCAGTGGAGCTTGTAAACTAGCACCGTAGGCTAGTAGAATAAAGGCATGAGTAAGGAATTAAAGAATACAGAAGAGCCCCAATTTCCTCAAGAGACCGCATGGCAACCATCAACTGAACAGACCCGAGTTCAAAAGTCTCTATTTCCATCTAGGCAAAGAGCTCAAATTGATGGAGCAACTAGGGATAATCGAAAAATTTTTAATGGTTTAGGGAAAATCCGTGAATTATTAAAAGGTGAAGAAAAAGATGATCGGGAACCTTTCAGTATTCGAGGTCATCATCTAATGCAGTACGCAGTTCTAATGGCACATATGAGAGTAAATCCGGAGACAGGGATACAGGACAGTGCAGATAAGACAATAGTAGATACAATGGAATCAGACAACCCAGCATAAGGTAGCTGACACCTTAGGAGATACTGAAGAAGAGAAAGCTAAATTTAGGGGATCAATCATAGATGTAAATGAAAAATTTCTTGATCTTCCAGATGATTATCCAGTAGACTTACTGGAAGGGCAGGCCGATACAATCTGTAGTAATTGTCCAATTAAAGGTGCACACTGTAATATGAAATTCCCCTACAAACAATTTCCAATAGATGGATATACAGATGAAGGGGTTGGTATTTTTGGTGATAGTTATTGGCTTGACATTTTCGTCAGAGTAAACCGTATAAATAAACGTAAACTAAAAATAGTAAAAGAACAAGCGAGGTTTACAGATGCCCCCCCTGAAGAGGTCCGGCGAATCAAAACAAATGCAGCTGTTGTAAGAGAATTTATAGAAGGAAATGTATCCAGAATAGTAGGTTTAGATAACTCTTCCCATACAAAATAGACTTATTTTGTGGAGTCGTCATTCGGCGGTGTCTTAGGCCAATTTTTGTAGAGTTTACAAAGTTTACAGCATTTATTCCTGTGCCTATCTCAGCTCCCGTATCAAATCTTTTCATAGTAACTTGGGATCATAGCAGAAAAGTACTTAAACTAAACATTAAATATCAAAAGCTATCAAAGTGCATCTTGACAAAGATAACCCAGGCATAATACAATCAGCAAACTCAACTGCTCATTATTGCAAATGCAATACATGGGCTTTTTTGTTATATGGAAGGAACACCAATACAATTTGCAGCACTCGATCAACTCCTCTGGGGATTAGTCGCCACTATGCAATTTTACTCTCTTCCTGTTATGGCTCTTTCAATTGCTGGTATCGGTATTGCGCTCGTCGGAAGCGGAGATGACATAGATAGAAAGTCACGACTGAAGCATTGGATATTTAACATCCTTATCGGAGGTTTACTCGTATTTGGATCAGCAACAATTGCAAACGTGTTAAAGACTTTTGTTGGAGGCCAGTAAACCCACTGCCTATGAATAGAGTAAGTATCAATGAAATTATTAAGCTGCGTATTATCGCTTATCCTTGTGTATCTTTTTTGGACTAGTCCAGTAAATGCACAAACGCTAACTCCTACACAATCTCCTCAGGAAAATACTCTTACTGAAACGCAAACATCAGGAAACGGTGTATTAAATAGCTTCTTTTCAGGATTCGATTGGGTTTCAAGTGGTCTTATTTTTAATACGCCATCATTACTGGGCGAAACAATTACCTTAAAAGACGGAACAGAACTGTCAGGCATTAGCCAATACCGGACAATCTTTGCAGATATTGCTATACCACTTTTTGTCATTATCGTCTCATATATTGCTCTCTCACATATTACCCACGATAACTCGGCACAGTTAAGAAATTTCTTTAAGAGGTTAGTATTTGTTGTGGTACTGTTCATCGTCACTCCAGGCATCCTCACATACAGTATTCAATTCATCAACCTCCTCAATGAAAAAATAATAGCTGAAAACGCGTATAATTTGGCTACATTTGTTCAAACTTACGTTAACAGTGATGATTTTAAAAATGTAATTGGCTCTTCTGCGCCTTCCCCTCTAGCTATATTCTCTGTAAGCACTGTGCTACAACTCATTGTGTTAGTTATCGCTATTGGGTTCTTTCTCATTGGATTTCTCTATATCGTTTTCCAGGCAATGATACGATTCATCTCACTGCTTTTCTTGAGTGTCATCTTCCCTCTTGTCTTACCATTTGCTCTCTCAGAAAAGACGGAAAATATTACAAATACCTATTTCCGAACCTGGTTCACATTCCTTATTCAACAGCCAGCATTTGTACTTGGATTTGCTATTGTCTCATCAATCTTAACAAGTATACTTTCAGCACATGGAGGATCAATGGGAACACTCTTTCTCTTTTCAGGAGCACTCATTTTTCTGGGAGGAGTAAATATATTTGTCGGGAGAATTTTTGGTGATGGTTGGTCAATGGTAAGTTCCAATGCTCAGAGTATGGTTGCAAGTGGTGCTATGACAGGCTCAGTTCGTGAAGTAAAACGTGCTGCGTTTTCAGGAAGAGTAGTAGGCGTAAGGAGCTATGCTGGAACACTTATCGGGAGAAAAATAGGCTTATTGCCGCCTAAGATTAACCAGAAAGGTTCTTCACAAAATGAACAATCTTCTAACGATAACACAAATTATCAATATTCAGGTACAAGTAAAAAAACTGGAAACGATCCCAGAGCGGATTTTTCAAGAAGGTATTCGAGATACAGTGGAACGGAAGAAAAAGAAAACAAACGATCTAGTTCAGCGAAAAAAGAGTCGAAAACTGAAAAGTCAAAACCAAATGTTTCTCAAACAGAACCATATAAAACAGAAAAGCCACGAAATCAAACAACTGAGAATAAAACAGTTAAGCGTGGAAACTATATCTCAAATTTCCCAAATCGTATGAAAGAAGAGGATTTTTCTACAAAAACGAACGCAAAACAACCATTCAAAACTTTTATACGACCGGAGATGAAAAAGACAAAGAGAAAAGATGCTTAATACATTATGAGAACAATCAGAGTATACAAAGACAATTTACGAGAACATATTTTTAGAACAATGTTTTTTACCGACACTGTTATCTTTTTCATGGGTGGATTAGCAATAGCTCTATCTGTCTTTATGTTTTATAAATTCGTCTTAAACATAAACCACGTTGGACTTGTCATATCTACCATTTTTCTCTTAGAACTCTTTTACGCTTTGGTTGCTACCCTTAAAATAGATCACCAACCGTTATATAAAGTTATCCCACGAGCAGTGAATTTTAGTTTCTCAAAAAAACACTTTTCAATGAATGAACTCACTAAAACGACAGGGGACTTTAAAATTGTTGGAAACTATATTATTAGAAAAAAGAAACTCATTGCAGTTTATGAGATACGACCTTTCGATATTGCACTGCTCAACAATGAAGAGCGAGATAGGTATTATCACCATATAAAAACAATGCTTCACACCCTTCCTATGCGAGTGCAACTGATTTCAAGAAAAGAAACAGCCAAAGTTGAAGATTATCATGAACATTTTTACTCTCTTTATGAAACTGCCAATGAGAAAGTGAATTGGCTGATGGAAAATTATATTAAAGAAATTTCTTCACTTATCGAGGACAATAACTTTCAGCTTATGAAATACTACGCTGTATTTTCAACGCCTTTGTTGGGAAATAGTGACAGAAACTTCACTGAAGCAGCACAAAAACTGGAAGATATGGAACGAAGATTTAGTAGTGGGTTGGCACTTGAGCGAATACAGACATTGCAATTGAAAGATAAACAGTTAGTTGCCTATTTTCAAAGCCAATTTAGAAATAACTTATGAGAAAAAAAGATACATTATTAACAAGGCTAAAAAAGAAGAAAACGCAATTTGATCTTGGTGTGCATCTCTATGCAGATTTGCAGAGCAAAAATAAAACAGCATCTCGAAAGCTGGAAGAATTACAAGAGCAAATAGAATACGAAGATAAAAAACTGCAAAAGATTCAGATATTAGCAGAACACAATCAGGAAATTTATAGCGGATTGGAAGAATTGAAAGATATACGCAGTTTACCTCTTGAGGATGCAGAAAAGAAAGCTCTGGCTATATACCAGAATGAAGTAAAACGATTAGAAATACTGCTTGAAAAATATAGAGAGCAAGTTGTTCAGAAAGCAATCAATAATCCTCTTATCGGGTTGAATGAACCAAAGCTTATCTGGTCAATAAAGCCAAAAACATTTGCAAGAAATATGCGGCTCTACCGCTATGAAAAGAAAGAATATAGAGATGCTATTGAACGAGCAAAGCAATCGGAAATTCATGTATCACTTGCGAAAGGAATAAACGGTGTTCATGTCACTTCAGATGGCTCAAAGCATTATAAACCGGAAAATACTCAGGCAAGAAGTTCACATATTACGCTTGATGATAAACTGATTGCAACCTATTATCTCACAGACGTACCAGCGTTCTTAACAGATGATGTCTTATTCAAGCTGGCAACCTCGCCTCTTCCTTTTACTATCAGTATGTTTATCGAGCCAACGAATAGCCAAGAACTTATTAAAAAAGCAAAAGAACGACTTTCTGTTCTTGAATTGAGGCAAGCTGAACGAGTGCAAAAAGGCAAACTCAAAGATCAACAAACAGAAAAGAGTATTGAGGAGATTAGTCAGTTTATCTATGAATTAGTCCATGAATATGAAAAGGGATTTGTGTATTCATTTTATTTATCAATTGAAGCAAAAGACAAAGAAGAATTAAAGTTACTACACAAAGAACTGAAAAATTTCACTGATGGCTTGGAATTAACTTTAACCAAATATATTTACGGACAGAAAAAAGCATTTGAAACCACATTACCTTTTAATGAAGACCGCTTGCAACAAAATAGGATTTTACAATCGTCAGCTGTTGCTTATCTTACGCCATTTGTTGCAAAACAAATTCATGATCCAAAAGGAATCTTTTTAGGCGTGAACAGATATCACAACAGTTTAGTTTTTGTAAATCCATTCACTATTGATGAGAGAAACATCAATAACAGTAATATCAATATTTTTGGACAATCCGGTATGGGAAAATCAGTTACAGCAAAGCTTCTGGCGACAAGACTTTATATGAGGAATACACAGATTATCATTATTGACCCTGAAGGAGAATATCTTACTTATGCCAAAGCAATGGGTGGCGAGGTTGTTGATTTCTCACGAAAAAATGGAATCAATCCTTTTTCAATAAGTTCGCAAGATCACAATGACATTCTCGATCACATTGGTGTTCTGAAAACATTTTTTAAGTTCTTTATCCGATCACAAAGATATGACGGTGCGGTACTTGATAAAGTTCTGGTAGAACTTTATGACAAATACCCGAAGGTAAAACCTAGCTTTAAGAAGTTTCTTAAAGCATTAAAAGGATCAACCATGTATGACGATATTGCAGTTCTTGATAATGGAAGCCTACAAGGAGTTTTTAATTCTGATCGTGAAATTGAACTCGGCAATGACTTAATTGTTTTTAATCTCTCTCCTCTTGGAGAAACAGAAGAAAAAGCACCTGCAATGTATCTACTAACTTCACTTATTTGGAGCTTGTCAAATCAAGTAACAAAGAAAAAAAAGATGCTTTTTATTGATGAGGCGCATAATTTATTGGTTGATACTGATGTAGCTGTCTTTTACAGGAAACTTGTTAAACAAGCAAGGAAACGCAATATGGGCGTTGTCTCAATTACTCAGGATATTCAGGATTTCTTGGATAATGATCTAGGTAAAGCAATTATCACCAATTCAGAAACAAAAATTCTTCTAAAGCAATCCTACGCAACAATTCCATTAATGGAAAATATCTTTCCCATGACTGATGAGGAAAAACGACAACTTGGAGAGCTTGAAATAGGAGAAATCGTGCTATATCGACAAAATGAGCATATGCGAGTAGATATTCTCTCTCTTCCTCATGAAGATAGGTTAATTGAAATGAAGAAGAGTAACTAGAATGGTAAAGCACATTTGCAATGTAAAAAAAGGCTTGAGAAAGGACAACAAATACTCAATAATCCGTTTGAGTTTATTTTAGATTGTATTGTTCGAGCAATTGCATATCTCTTTATACCGTTCCCACTAGCAGCCGAAGTGCTTGTAAGGTTTCGAGGAATGGTGTTAGCAATTCTGTTAAACGCAGTATTACTTATCGTTGTCTTGTTCATAACTCTATTTAGCATCTTTACCAATCCATCTGTCATTGGCAATGCGAATGCAAATACAAATATTCCGATAGATGGAAGTTTTATCGCAACAGACATTCCTTTACAGAATCCATTAGGCGGTCAAGGGTTATCTCTTGTGAAAATAACCGCAGGATTTATGGACCCGAACTATAGTTTTTTTGGCAGTGTGCATACAGGAGTAGATTTCGTACCAAATGAAGAGTACTATCTCAGTAATAAAATATATAAGGAGACAGGCGTTGTTGTCTACGCAACAATGAACGGAACGGTAAATTATTTTACAGATAAATATGGCTCACATACGGTTGAAGTGACGAATAGCGATAATTCGATAAAAGTCATAGTAATGCACTTAAACAGCGTGTTTGTCGCGACAGGTGAAATACTAACAGCAGGTAAACCAGTTGGCACTATGGGAAACACCGGATTTTCAACAGGAGAGCATTTGCATTATGAAATTAGAGTGAAAAATGGAGATGGATGGATACCAGTTAATCCTTTAGGATATATTCAATAACTATGCAAATAATTAAAAACATACTTTATAAACCCTATCTGTTACTTTTTATAAGTCTTGCTGGATGGATATATTATTATTCAATAAATAAGCCAATAAACGACATTTTAACAGCTCTTTTTGCTTACACTGTTTATATTTTCTTTTTTTGGAAGATATTTCCATATCTTGAAAATTCATTACTTAAAATAACAGGTCACTTCTCATTGTTTGATTCTGTTCCAAATCACATCATATCAGGATATTGTTTTATAGCTACGCTACTCTTTCCTATACCTGTACTTGTCATTGCCCTATTCTCAAAACTATTTATAAAAGAAAAACTGTATCACAGCTCCTTTACTGACGAGTATGGTAACTCAGTTACTCGAATAAAATCTCTAACACCAACTGTTATTCTTTCACGAAAAGAAGGAAGAAACGGGGATGAAGAACATATCGTTATGACAAAGCTCAAAAAGATACCAAGGAAAATAACCTATGAATGATTTAACAGAAGAAACAAGAAATAAATTAAAGATTGGAGTTATTCTTTTTGTGATAGCATTTTTCGTTATTTACGGAGTATTTATGTACTTTAAATACGCAACTCCAAAAACTGAAGAGCAAGAAGCAAAGAATAATACTGTAGTGTTTGCACAGCCAAAATTAACCTTCTTCTCTACTGAGCAAACACTGAATCTTTACCCTGATCGAATAACATTACACGAACCATATTTAATAGTCGTAAGACCTGAGGGTTGGAAATCTGAAATTTATAATATGCAAACAAAAAAGAAAGAAAAAGTGGTTAACGAAATCATTTTAGATTATTTTGATGGTAATTCTGTCTACAATAAACAAGGGCTTGAAACATACTACAATAATAAGAATCTAAGAGTTCTTTGCGATAGAGCTTTTATTAAGTCGTCAAAAGAAGTAGTATGCGTTACAAGAATTGATAAGAATAAACCAGAAAACAAAGTTATCACTATAAATACGAAAGATCTTTCTCAGACAGAGCTCCATAGGTCACAGAATGTCATTACAGCCATCTATTATGCTAAAAATACTCTTTATATCGGTGAGTATGATTTTACCACGCAAAAAGCATCGATAATGGTGAAT
>JACDET010000004.1:0-7183 GCA_013816255.1 Candidatus Levyibacteriota bacterium
GTCTATGCTATAGTAGGAGACTAATTAAGTTCTCAAATACATACCTGAATATGAAACTGCCCTTTCTTACAAAAAAGAACGACGATTCTGATTATTATCTAGCGCTTATTCTGACGGAAGATAAAGCAAGCGCGGTTATCCTCAAAGCTCACGAAACTACTCTGAAAACAATCAGTACCAATGAAGAATTCTTCACAGATTCGATAGAGGAACTTTCACTAGAAGACTTTATCAATGTTGTCGACCGCACGATAAGTAAAGCTGAGGAAGTGTTACCTCCACAAATCGAAACCCACAAAACTGTCTTTGGTGTCAAAGAGAAATGGGTTGATAAAGATTCAAAGAAGATCAAAAAAGAGTATTTGGATAAACTGAAAAAGGTTTGTGACGCGCTTGATCTTTCCCCTATTGGGTTTATGGTTACGGCTGAAGCTGTAACGCACCTTATTCAAGACGAAGAAGGCGCTCCTCTTTCGGCAGTATTTGCTGAAATTGGGGAGAAACAAGTTTCGTTAAGTTTACTCAGAGGTGGCAAAGTTGTTGAAACAATGAGTAGTACACTCATGCACTCAGCAACACACACTGTTGATAAACTGCTTTCTCACTTTACCGTTCCAGTACTTCCGGCACGTATTGTTTTGTATCTCAACAAACCTGATGCGTCAGCAAGTCAAACCTTTATTTCACACCAATGGAGTAAAAGTTTGCCGTTTCTTCACGTTCCACAAGTAACTGTTCTTCCTGCAGGTTTTGACACAAGAGCAGTGATGTTTGGTGCAGCAACCCAGATGGGCTTTACCGTCGCAGATCTCCCACATGATGCACTACCAAAACTCGCCCTTGAGGAAAAGCATCAAGAAGATATGGCAGCAGCTGAGCAAGCGCGCTTGGATGAAGAACATACTGAAGATGAACCAGAAACAACAGACGAAGAGAAAGAAGAAAAAAACGCTGAAGACGAACTTGGTGAAAATCTCGATAATATCGCGCCAGTTACTGCGCCAGATGAAAAGGCTGGTGAATTTGGTTTTGTGGTTAATGGCGAAGCGCCAGAAACTAAGAAGCATGAAGATACTGATCACGAAACTATGCAGAGTACCCACAACGCAATAGATGAAGATTCTCGACATCATAATCTTGTCGAACCAGAATATCATGCACAAAAACAGCATGAAAACGGGTTGACGAAAAAACTGCCTTTTCTTGCGGCAGTACCTGCCATGGTAAAGAATCTTAAATTTCCGAAAATGGGTGGTATAGCAGCGGGACTCAAAGGAAATAAGGCGCCCCTGAAGATTATTATTCCAATAGTCGCCATTATAATATTTCTTGCGGGCATGAGTCTTTTCTATATTAATAGTGTCCAAGCAACAGTCACATTAAGCGTCACACCAAACGTTGTCAACGAAAATGCTGAAGTTACTTTTTCAGCCGATTCACCAAGCGATTTCTCAAATAATGTTATTGCAGCACGGACAGTCACTACTGCAATTGACGCCCAGCTTGCAACCAATGCAACAGGGAAAAAAGACGTAGGAGAAAAAGCCAAAGGTTCGGTGACTATATTTAATAACTCCGATGATCCAGTCAATTTGAGCGCAAACACTGAACTAAAAGCCGGTAATGGCAAAGTTTTTATTTTGGACAAAGATGTTAGAGTTGCGGCTGAATCAGGTGATGTATTCACCGGAACAAAGCCAGGTACCGCGCAAGGAAGTGTTACAGCGAAAGAACTGGGTACTGAGGGAAATATACCATCGGGAACACGATTTACCGTCGGATCAACAAGCACCATTGCTGCGCGCAATGATGATGCTTTTTCAGGGGGAACCAAAAAGAATGTCACTGTTGTTTCCAAAGCTGATCTTGATAAACTTCGTAATGAGATTATAGAAAGCGTTCAAGGTGACGCTCAGAGTAAAATTGCCCAGGGAGGTAACAGTGGAGAAACAGTCCTTCCTGTTGCCGGTGAGCCAACACTGCAAAATCCAAAATTTGATAAGAAAGAAGGCGATGAAGCCTCCAAAGTAACACTCCGCGCCAGTGTCGTCTATCTTGGTATGGCCTATGAAAATAGCGAGCTTACAGAATATGCACAAACTATCATCAAGGACCAATATGCTGACGATGTTACCGTCGCGCAAAACAGTATAAAAAGTACCGTTGATGGCACTGAGCTCACAGATAGTAAGACAGCGACAGCAAATGTGACAATTCAAGCTGGTCTTCTCCCACAAATTGATACCCAAGACGTTATCAAAAATGTACAGAATAAGTCACTCGGTCAAGCACAAGAGACATTAGCTAATTTGCCGCAGGTTTCCAAAACTGATATTACATTCTCACCACCGATCTTTATCTTCCCAAATCTATTCCCACGCCTGCCAAATCAAATTTCAGTCAAAGTTAATCCCGAATAAACGTATCTGTCATTCCGACCGAAGTGGTGGGAGATCCCTCGACTTCGCTCGAGATGACAACTAATTATGAAAACCCAAGTTTATAAAAAACGGCATACAAAAGACGTGAGGAAAGTTGTCCGCTTCAGCGGCCTTTTCGCGTCGCTCACTGGCCTTGTTCTTGGGATGTATACATTCTTCCCTCTCATATCGTACGAGCTCTATATCAAACCTGCCTTTGCGAGCCAAAATTTTGCAGCACCGATCCCGCAAAAAACAATTCTCACAGAAGACTATATCCAAAGCCTTTTCAAAAATACCGCTACATCGCTCAGAAGTCTTGGGGGGAATAATGCACAAGGTTGGATGCCGACAACATATAAAGAAATGGAGATTGCATCGCAACTTTCAAACTACTTTATTTCAATACCAAAACTCGGCATTACCAACGCAAATGTCTCAACCATTGATAATAATGTAGATGAACATCTTGTACATTTTGCGGGAACCAATCTTCCACCAAATCAAGGCAATGCTGCTATTTTTGGTCATTCAACCCTGCCGCAATGGTTTGATCCCACTGATTACAAAGCTATTTTTGCAACAGCGCATACACTCGTCGTTGGGGACGCAATCAATGTCACTATCAACAATCAGATCTACACATATAAAATAGTGAATATATCGATTGTTGATCCTGAGCAAGCCAACTATTTTGAACAAAATACCGATGGCAGCTATCTTACCATCGTCACGTGTACGCCTCCAGGAACGATTTGGAAACGATTGCTTATTAAAGCAAAACTTGAGACAATATAATTGATATGCAAGAAAATGTACAGCAACATCCTATCATTCTCTTCCTAAGAAAGATTTGGCCGTATGTCAGTCGGGTTATTAATACAGTTTTGTACTTTATCATTTCACTCATTAAAAACTTTTTCAAAATTGCCATGCAAATGATTAAAGGTAACTGATGACGCAAGATCAATTAGCGCTACAAGCCATACAAAAAAAACTCACTGGCCGCCGCCTCACGTACGAAGAAATTTATGCAGTGATGGATGCAATTAGTCATGAACGGCTTTCCCAAGTACTGACGACATATTTTGCTGCCTCAGGTTATTCACGGGGATTTTCTGATGAAGAAATGTATTTCCTCACAAAAGCAATGATCGAAACGGGTGAGCAACTCGAATTCAAAGGTATCATTGCAGACAAGCATTCAATAGGTGGAGTACCTGGCACACGCACAACCCTTCTTGTGATTCCCATTGTTGCAGCAGCAGGCTTTACTATTCCCAAAAGCTCCTCACGAGCCATCACGACTCCAGGTGGGACAGGGGATGATATGGAGGTTCTCGCACCTGTGACATTTGGCAAAAAAGATATTTATAGGATTGTCAAAGAAACCAATGCATGTATTGTTTGGGGTGGTGGTGTCGATATCGCACCTGCTGATGATGATTTAATACAGGTTGAAGAACCACTTTTGCTTGAGAGTTTTGATAAGATTCTTGTTTCAATTATGGCCAAAAAAGTTGCCTTTGGATCAAACCATATTGTCATTGATGTCCCGTATGGTAAGCATGTGAAAGTCCATAGTTATCGGAGTGCACAAATCTTGAAGACAAAGTTTGAGTACCTTGCAAAACGGTTTAAGGTCAAACTACAAGTCTATGTGCACGAGACGTATCAACCCGCAGGCCGTGGTATTGGACCGCTCCTTGAAACTAAAGAAGCTTTGAAAGTTCTCGAACAACTTCCTGACAGACCAATGGATCTTGAAGAGAAAGGATTGCATCTTGCGGGAATGCTTCTGGATCTTTGCCTTGAGGATGCTCCAAAGCAGCTGCAAGAAAGCGTCGAAAAAGAATTCGGTGACGGTCGGAAATGGGCTGAGCACATTCTTTCAAGTGGGCTTGCCTTAAAGAAGATGAAGCAAATTATTGAGGCACAAGGAGGAAACTCTGGTATAATGAGCGGAGATTTGCATCCGGGCAAACATTTATTCGAAGTAAAAGCACATAGATCCGGAACGATTCAGGATATAGATAGTAAAAGCGCCACAATACTTGCCAAGATATTGGGCGCACCAAAACAAAAAAAGAGTGGTATCTATTTACTGAAAAAAAGTGGTGACCATGTGAAGATTGGAGAACCAACGTTTATTATGTATTCTGAAAAAGAGTATAATTTGCAAGAAGCCCAGGAATCTCTTGTCCATTTTCCTATATTCACCTATAAATAATTATGAAAAAGTTTTCGTTTCTTATTGTTATGGTAGCTCTCGTGATTGGTGGTGTCGGAGCTTGGTGGATCAATGGAACTGCTCCGGCTGATCCAGCAAATAATTCTACCAAAGAGTTCTCAATCACTCAAGGTGAAGGCGTCCGGCAAGTGGCAAATAACCTGAAATCTCAAGGCCTCATCAAAGACCCTGTCATCTTCTTTCTCATGATCAGACAACAAGGACTTGACGGCAAAATTCAAGCAGGGCAATTTCTTCTCTCACCTTCGATGAACGCCGATGAAATTGCATCCGCACTTCAGATGGCTGCAGATAAAGATGACGTCCGCATCACAATCCCTGAAGGAAAACGTGCTGAAGAAGTTGCAGACCTCTTGCAACAGTTCCTACCAAATTATAATGAAAGCTGGAGAACACAACTTGTTGCAAATGAAGGATACCTCTTCCCTGATACCTATTCCTTTTCTAAAGACGCGGATATTGATGTAATCCTTACGACTATGACGAGTCATTTTGAAGAAAAATACGCGAGCATTCCAGCTGGCCGAAACAGTAACCTTTCAAAAAATGATATTGTCATAATAGCTTCTATGGTTGAGCGCGAAGCTAAAAACGATGAAGACAGACCAATAGTTGCAGCAGTTATTCTCAATCGTATTGAAGCGGGGATGTCCCTGGATATTGATGCAACCGTACAATACGCGACAGGCACACAAGCTAAATGGTGGCCAACGCTGAATGACTATGCACGTAATATAGCTCCTGATTCACAATACAATACATATAACAAACAAGGCTTGCCACCAACACCAATTTCAAATCCAGGGATAGCAGTATTGCAAGCAGTAATTAATGCACCTGATACTGAGTATGTCTTTTACATCACCGATAAGAACGGTACAAACCGCTATAGCAAGACATTAGACGAGCACAACGCCAACATAGAACGCTACGGGCTTTGATACTCGACCATTTGTCATTGACAGGATAGAATATTATTGATAATCTATCAAACATACTGACATGACAAATAGAAATCAGCAAACACATGAATATCCCCCTTTTCCCATTTAGGAATACGATAACCGCATTAAACGGCTCCGTGAAGAAATGAACAAAAAAGGACTAGATGTTTGTCTTTTTTCTGCACCTGAAAATATTTATTATCTCACAGGATTAAATCATTGGGGATTTTTTGCTTTACATGTTCTTATAGTCCCATTAAAAGGAACAATTTCACTCGTAATTAGACAAATGGAAACTGTTGTTGTTGCAAATCAGTTGGGTTCACGTGTAGAATTCCGAGGTTATAGAGATAGTATGGCACCGTCGATAAAAGTAGCTGAAGTGCTTCATGAGTTAGAAATCAATAAATCTCAAATTGGTATGGATATGCGAACATTATATCGTTCATATACTGACACTAAAGAAATTGTTGATCAATTTCCTAAAACAAAATGGATTGATATACAAGAAGTTATGAATGAATTCATGTTCATAAAATCTGATTTAGAAATCGCAGCAGTGAGACAAGCGGCTTCTATAACGGAGATGATGATGGAAGCAGCAATTCGTACAACAGCTGCAGGAGTAAATGAGAATGAAGTAGCCGCAGAGGTTTATAAAGCAATGGTTCTTGCCGGTGGCGAATATCCAAGCTTTGGTCCATTTATTCGACCGAAGACCCGTCTCGGAGAGGAGCATGGGGCATGGGGACAGAGTATTCTTAAGGAAGATGATACTTTATTCGTTGAATTAGCAGGCTGCTACAAGCGATATCATGCACCAATGGGAAGATTTATATACCTTAAACCCCCAGAAGGTATCAAAAAAGTAGTAAGTGTAACACTTGAAGCATTTGCAGCAGTAACAGATACGATGAAACCCGGTGTTACTGCCCATGATGTTTATAGTGCTTGGCAAAAAGTTGTTGATAAAGCAGGTATACCAGAATACAGACGTCATCACAGTGGTTATAAAGTAGGAATTAGCTTTCCTCCAACTTGGATGACTGGTGGTAATAGGTATAGTTTAAGAGAAGAAAGCGAAATGGAATTAAAAGCTGGTATGGAATTTCATGTTCTTTCCTGGCTTGTTGGATCAAAATTAGGAGACTACTTTGTCTCAGATACTGTCCTTGTTACTCCAACAGGAAGTGAAGTTCTAACCAAAACTTCCCAGAATATTCTCACTGCAAAATAAACCTATAGCTTGCAATGAGCTGAAGTTTAATCTATAATCTCCACCATGATCCCTGAACGCCGAATTTATTTTGCAACAGACCACAACGACGGCCCACACGAAAAAGTAAAGCGAGCTAGAAACGTAGCTGAAGAAGGACGTGAACCAAGCTATGGAAATGACCGTTTTACCCTACAAGCTAAAGAACTTTTTAGAAGGTTATTTGGAGATGATACATCTATGCATATGGTCGCTGGAGGAGAAACAGCAGCAAATGGAACTGCACTTCGAGCAATAACCAGACCAACAGATGCAGTTATTTGCTCACAACAATCACATATGGCCAATGATG
>JACDET010000004.1:7193-18287 GCA_013816255.1 Candidatus Levyibacteriota bacterium
TTATACAAGCGGTGCAGAAATCATAGCAATGCCTACTGACGCTAATGCAAAACTCAATCCTAACCAATTATCTGAACTGGATTATAAAAAAGGGGTTGTCCATTGGAGTGAACCAAAAGTCCTTAGTATTACACAGCCGACTGAACGTGGTACTGTTTATACAGTCGATGAGGTAAAGGCCTTGGTAGATGCGGCTCATGATAGAAATATGTATGTTCATATGGACGGCGCAAGACTTTTTCATGCAGCGGCTGCATTAGGCACAGACCTAAGATCATTTACGAAAGATGTCGGTGTTGATGTTGTGACAGTTGGTGCCGCCAAAAATGGTGGATTAGGAAATGGTGAAGCTGTTGTATTTCTTAATCCGGACTTAGGTGAAAATTTTCAGGGTATTCTTAAACAATCCGGGCAACTCCCTACTAAATCTCGGATTCTGGCATCGCAATGGCTAGCGCTACTGGATGATGATGACTTAGGTTTGGAACTCGCAGATCATGCAAACAACATGATGCATAATCTTGCTGCACAGACAAAAGATTCCATGGCTCATGCCGGACAAACTGATCCATCAAAGCCAATGAATCGTTCTTATCAAGTTGAATCAAATGGCATGTGGGTAGTATTTCAAAAAGAAGAAGATCTCAGAGCGCTCGAAGCAGAGTATGTGTTTAACAGGCAGAGCAATCCGGCATGGAGAGAAGCAAGATTTATGACTTCTTATGATACAACTCAGCATGAAGTCAATCAACTAGCTTCATCTATAAATGCAGTTACAAGCAAATACGTTTATCCTTTTTTGCGGAGTCCTTTGAACCAGCGGCGGCCCTGAATTACTTTTGATTGAGCCTTTTCTTGTGGTTCTTCAGACGCTACTTCTTCTGGGACTTCTTCAATTTCAGGCTCCGGTTCTACAACTTTAGGCTCAGCTTTGGGTGCAGGAGCTGCAGCTTTTACTGGGGTAGGTTTCGCAACAGGTTTTTCTGGTGCTGTTTCTTTTGGCTCTGGCTCTTTGACAATTGGTTGTACTTCAAGAGCAGGTTCTGCTTTAACATATTCGTCTTCTTCGAGCTCATCAAAGAGTTCTGAATCTTCGACCTGTTGTTTGAGATTTTCTAATTTTGAAAGTTGATCAATTCCCTTCTCTGTTACATCACGAAGAATTGCCCTGCCTTTTTTGGTCGTAAACAACAATGCAATCATTATTCCCACAACGAGACCGAGGATAAAACCATTGCCATTTGATTGCTGTTTGTTATTTGGTTGTTCCATATACTAAAAAATTCGAAATATGTTCAGAACATTCGGAGAACTCTGTGGATCAGAAAATCAGACTTTCTGAGATTCAGACTTTCAGATAAACTGACATGCTGAGTATTCTGAGTTTTCCGAATTTAAGCTCTATCTCTATCGTCATCTTTACTCTTGCCAAGAAGACTTTTGACGAATTTAGCAGCTGTAAGAAGTGATGAAGCTTTGGCACCAAGTGCTAACGATGACAGAGCTGAAAGTGGAGCGTCAATGTTCTCAGTAATTGAATTAGCATTGTCGAGAACTTTATTTGTTTTGGTAATAGTATCTCGGACTTCACGAAGAATGTAATACACTTGGACACCAAGCACAATGAGTAATATTGTGAGAACAAGAATTACTAAAAGAAGTACCATTTGGACAGGATCTACCATATACATACCATACCGCAATTAACTGAGCAGTGTCAAGCAAGAAATTGGTAAGTCTCCTGAAACTACTTTACCAAAATATTTCTTTGCACTGTTGCTTCTTTACCAAAACGGTTTTCAGCCCTTACAGTGATAGTACTATTACCAGGAAATAATGTTAGTTTTTTACTAAAGTCTCCATTACTACTAACGGTTACTGGCTGATTATTTACATACACTGTCGAATTATTATCAGCGTTGCCTGAAACAGTTATCTCTTTGGCAGTTGTACTATTATCTTTCGGTGAATCTATTGATAACGATGGTGGAAGAAAGGCTGCGCGGTATTGGAAAAAGAGATACGCCAAAAAGACGACTAAGACGCCTCCGGCAAGAAGGAGTGACTGTTGTATCTTCAGCCGCTGCAAAGGAAATTCTTTCGTCCGAACCATTGAATCAGGGAGAACCTTGTATGCTTTCTTATCATCGAATTCTCTTTTGAACAGGGCTGTAAATTCAGCTTTGGAAAGCCCAAGATACATTGCGTAGTTGCGCACAAAACCCTGCGCATAAGCCGGTGAGGGTAATTTGTGAAACTCTCCCCGTTCAATCGCAGCTAGGAAAACAGGCTTTATCTTAATTGCCTGTGAGATCTCTTCAAGCGATAGTTTCTTTTGTGTCCGCAGTGTCTGTAGCCTTTGTCCTAGGTTTACCATAACTTACTTTTCAATTCTCAAATTACGCTTGCTCTTGTTCCTGGTTACCTGCAAGATAATCCTGAGCATTTTGTCTCAGAACATCTCTTGGTTTTGCTCCATCCGCTTGACCGATAATACCCATCTCTTCAAGCTGATCCATAATGCGGGCTGCCCTGGCATATCCAACTGACATTTTACGTTGTAGGAATGAAGCTGATGCAGTATCAAATTGCATAACCAACCGAATGGCCTCATCGATTTGTCCATCCCGCCCATCAGCTCCGCTGGATGAACCTTTCCCTGTCGCACCCTTCATTGGTAATGGCTGACTGATAACTTCCTCAGTATATTCAACAGGATAATTTTTTGATTTGAGAAAATCAACCAATTTTCTTATTTCTTTTTCTGAAACAAATGTCCCTTGAATACGGCTAGGTTTTGCCTGATCCGGAGGGATATATAACATGTCTCCCCGACCAAGCAGTTTTTCAGCACCGACTGAATCGATGATAACACGGGAATCAATCATAGACGAGACGTTAAAGGCAATACGACATGGGATATTGGCTTTGATCAAACCAGTAATAACATTGACAGACGGACGCTGTGTCGCGATGACCAAATGAATACCCGTCGCACGAGCCATTTGTGCTAGACGCGCGATAGCATCTTCAACTTCAACTGGTGCAAACATCATAAGATCAGCCAATTCGTCGATAAAGACAACAATATATGGTAATGCCTGGAACCCTGAAAGTTCATTGTAGCCATCAATATTGCGGACACCACGCTCAGCAAAAATCTTATAGCGCTTGTCCATCTCATTCATCGCCCATTTCAAAGCTGAGAGAATCTTTGCCTGATCAACAATAACAGGTGTGAGCAGATGCGGAATACCGTTATACATTGTGAATTCAACCCGTTTTGGATCAATCATAATCAGGCGCACCTCTTGTGGTGAAGCGCGAAAAAGGATTGAAGCAATAAATGCGTTGATCAAAACAGATTTACCAGAACCAGTCGTACCGGCAACCAAAACGTGTGGCATGCGGGCAATATCGACGGCCATCGGATTTCCTGAAACATCAAGTCCTAGAGACACAACTAATTTCGATTTGGATTTCTGCATGACAGTTGAAGTAAGCATTGATTTAAGCGTTACGACTTCGAGTGAGCGGTTTGGAATTTCAATACCAATTAAGTTCCGTCCTGGAATAGGTGCTTCAATACGGATTTGACCAGTTGGTGCTTCAGTTGCAAGTGCTAAGTCGTTGGCAAGAGATGTGATCTTAGACACCTTCGTCCCAAGGGCAAGCTCCAAAGCGTATTGTGTAACTGCCGGACCAAGATTTGCCTCTGCAACTCGTGTATCGATACCAAAACTTTGGAGTGTACTTTCAATTTTTGCGGCAGTCTTTTTGACATCTCCCCGTTCGGCTTTTTTACCAGGATCATCTGAAAGGAGTGATGGTGAAGGATATTCCCAAACTCCCATCGCGCCACCTGCAGGCATATTTGTAAGTAATCTTTCTGGTAAAACTTCAGGATCTTTCTTCGGCATTGGTTGTGGAGGCGGCGGTGAGTTTTCTTTAAATGGCGCAGGAGCATCTTCTTTCTGTCCACCTTTGATTGTTAAGACTTTCCCTTTGGCCATAAGTGGTTTCTCGTCTTTGTTTGAAGAGGCAAATAGTGTACGAGGAATGAGTCTTCCCATGCCATCTTTTATGCCGCCAACTGCACCGAGTACTTCATCAATTGACGTGTCAAAGAAGACAAGAATACCGACAAGGAGTCCACCAATGAAGACGAGATTGGCACCTGCTGGGGTGATAATCTCCTGTAGAATGGTATAGATTTCAGTACCCACAGTACCGCTTCTTGTCAAACCAATGAGTGACACAAAAACCAGCATATACCCGACAGTTACGTTGAGTTGGGAGAAATACATTTTGAGTCTGAGGAACAAAAAGCCAAAGAAGAAGAGAACAAAAGGGAACATGATCGCAAGCGCACCAAACATCTCATTCAGGCGGGTATTTGCCACCAATGTCGATTCATCTTGATTGATGAGAGCGACAAGAAAGAGAATACCAGCAATAAAGAATCCCAAACTAAAGATGTTATACACCGTTTTTTTCTTCAGCTTCAGCTTTAAAGGCTTGCGACGACTACTCCGTTTACCAGGCATATAATTTATTATAGTGCGTAAACCAACTTTTAGCAATTTCTCAACTATAGAGTCTTTACCATTTATCTGATTGAGTATACTCTTTGTACTGCTTCATCACTTCTTTAGTAATATCTCCAACGTTTCCATCAGCAATAACTTTTTTATTTATGTGCGTAACACCTCTAACTCCTTTGCTACTTCCTGTCAAAAAAACTTCAGTTGCCGTCATTAATGAATCAAAAGTAAAATCGCGGATTTCAATAGGGATAGGTAGATGTAGTATTTCAAGCAAAGTATTTCGGGTTATTCCATAGACAATATTCGATTTGGGTGTAACCAGCGTATTATTAATAACTGCAAATAGATTACTTCCTGCTCCTTCAAATACTTGCGTATCGTCATAGTACAGTATCTCCTCAATAGTATCCTCATTAACTTGAGCAAGCTGTCTTATCGCTTCGACATACTGCGTATGCTTAGCTTCGGGATAATGCCGCTTATAGGGTACAGCTTTTACCTTTACACCTTTTTCGTAATAAGTTGTCGGTGGAGGTACATAAGCATTAACAATCATTACTATGGTAGGTATTTCTGCTTGATACATTGATGAAGATATACCGCCAGACAATAAAATTTTTATAGTTAATTCGGTATCTTTATCATTTTTGTCTAATGTTTCTTTTACCCATGCAGTAATTTGTTCTTTATTCCAAGGGATTCGAAGTCCAATTAATGAGGCTGAGTGGAAAAGTCTATCAATATGTTCAATAAGCTTAAACGGCTTTTGATTATGAGTAACTATAAAGTCGGCTACTGCATAACCTCGAGTAAAACCTAAGTCTCTTGGGGATAGTACCAATTCGTCTTCTGTGACAAATTTACCATTTAAGAAATGTATTACATTATTCATAGTTGCGTTACATTAGAAGCAACAAAATCAGACCTCAATTACAACGGGCAGAACCAGCGGTCTTGTGCGGAGTTTGCGGTAGAGGTGGCGTTCGGCGGTTTCGCCTATTGTTCGGCGGACGTGGAACCAATTGGTGACTTGATTCTTTTTGGGGGAAAGGACTTTTTCAAGTTCTGCGTAGAGGGAATCTGAGAGATCTTTGGTGTCAGTGAGATAGGAACCTCTAGCAATTACTTCAGGCTTTTCAGCAAGTTGCCCGTCAGAAGCTTTGATCTCAGCCATGACGATGACGATTCCTTCTTTGGCCAAACGCTCACGATCTCTTATGACAAAGTTGTCGACTTCTTCACCAGAGACGCCGTCGACATAGACGTGTTTGATGACAACTTTGCGACCAAATCTCACTGAACTCTTCGTAAAGATAATCTCGCGGCCATTTTCCATCATAAAGATATCGTTTCTTTTGTAACCCATCTTTTGTGCAGTTGTGCGGTAATTAACCATATGGCGGTATGTTCCACTGATTGGCAGTAAATATCGTGGCTGGGTCAAGGCAATAAGCAGCATATGATCCCCGGCCGATCCATGTCCTGAGACGTGAAACGTCCCAGCATTCGGAGAATTTTGGATAACTTTTGAGCCACGTTTGGAGATAGAACCGGTCAAAGCATTGACTGACAATTCATTGCCGGGGATAATATCTGACGAAAATAACACACTATCTTGTGGATCTAATGTAACATCTTTATGTTCACCTTCAGCAATTCTTGTCATCGCAGAGTTCTCTTGTCCCTGACTCCCCGCAACCAAAAGCAAAAGATTTTTACTCTTAAATTTCGGCAATTCATTGATAGTCACTTCAGTCCCTGGCCTCATATGGAGATAGCCTAATTTCTCTCCTATTTGTTTTACCTTCAGCATCGAACGGCCGACAAAACAGACTTTCCGTCCTACCTTTTCAGCGGCGTGAATTGCTTGATTCATACGGGCGATGTTTGATGAATATGTGGTGATAAGAAATTTCCCTGGACATTCACGCATCTCCCGTTCAAAGTTTGCGGCCAAATTGGTTTCTGAGATACTAAATCCTTCGCGCTCTGATCCCAAACAATCAGACATAAGACAAAGAAAACCTTCTTGCGCAGCTTGGGTTATCTTAAGAAATTCAGTCCGCTCCCCATTTGCAGGAGTGAAATCAAATTTGAAATCACTACCATGGAAAAGGTTTCCGGCGGGAGTTTTGATAATGATGTTTGCACTATCCGGCACTGAATGTGTCACATGGACAAAAGAAACGGTAAAATCTCCAAGTTTGATCACAGAATCGCTAAATTGTACTGTATTAATATTTGGCTCCAATTTATAATCAATGAGCTTTGCATTGGCAAGCGCTGCGGTAAATGGTGAAGCATAGATAGGGAATTCTGGAAGTTGCGGCAAAATAAACGGCAAACCACCGATATGATCTTCATGCCCATGCGTCAATACTAATCCAACAATTTTCTTCTTGCCATCTTTGAGCATGTCGACAAGCGGTGTGACATCAGGAAGCAAAAGGTCAACACCAAGCATCGTCTCATCAGGAAATCCAAGCCCACAATCAACAATCAGAATCTGATCCTTGTATTCATACAAATACATATTCCGCGTCACATCCTCAAACCCACCAAGCGCCATTAAGGAGACTGAGGGTTCTTTTGATTTTGGAGTTACAACAGTTGGAGTATTCTTCTTATCCATAAGCTAATTGATAGTATATCATACATTTCAGAACACTCGGAGAACTCAGAGACCAGAAAGCCCGGAGAATCAGAAATCTGTCTATCAGATAGATAGACCATTATGATAAGATTTATGTATTCTGATTAGAGACGTTACGGATTTGACCGTGTATAATGAATCATTTAGGTTACTTCGAAAACTTTATGAGTTTATAATAAAAGTTCCTAAATCTGAATATGATAGTGTCTTGCAATCTAAAAAATGCGGTAAATCAATTCCAGCCAATATTGCTGAAGGGTTTGCAAAAAGATCATCTGAAAAAGAGTTTAAATGGTTTTTGAAGATTGCACTTGGGTCATGCGACGAATTAATAACTCATTTAAGAGCTATAACTGTTGCCGTGCCAAGATTACACAATGAAGCTAAAGAACTTGCAGACGACTACAAAGTGCTATCTAAGAGAATAAACGCTCTTCATGCTGTCTGGAAATCTGGAAAATTCTGAATGTCTGAGATTCTGACGTCTGAGTCTTCCGAGTGTTCTGAATCAATAATCTTGGGTGAACAGTTTTACATTATCTGCTGTTATCTTTATATTCTTGGCTTCTCCTGCGACGATCATTCTCGCAGCTTTCCGGCACATCATGTTTACCAGTCTTTCAAGACCACGAATTCCAGGATCATATCCTAAGGGTCGGATAATAATTTCCCAAACAGGTTCGTCTACAACAAGTTGCTCAGGTTTCAGACCAATGAGCTTACTTACTTTTGGAAAAACATAATCACGGCCGATATGCATTTTCTCTTCATCATTATATGACGGCATGGTGATAATTTCCAAACGGTCGATAACAGCGGTTGAAATAGCTGAAGTGTTGTTGGCTGTCGCGACGAAGAGACTGTTGGAAAGATTGAAGGGATAATCGATATAGTGATCTGAGAACGCATTGTTCTGTCCTGGATCTAAAAGTTCGATCAGTACACCCATGATGTCAGCACGTGCTGTTTCGGTTACGCGGTCTAATTCATCAAGAAGAAGAACTGGATTTTTGGTTTTGGCATGCACAAGCCGTTTGATGATTTGTCCAGGTTCTGCATCAGGAAAGAAACGCGACTGCCCACGAAGCACACGAGAATCAGCCATACCACCAAAAGGAATACGTTCAAATTCTCGCCCTAGGGCTTCAGCAATCGATTTGGCAAACGTCGTCTTTCCAGTCCCGGCAAGGCCGACGAAACATAATACCGGTGATTGCGCTGCGTAATCAGGCCCATTATTTTGCAGATTAAGCATGATGGACGCGATATATTCAAGCATACGACTCTTTAACAGCTCCAACCCGAAATGATCACGGTCAAGAATCTCTTTGGCCTTTTTTAAATCCAATATATCCTGGCTTTTGCTTTCCCAAGGCATCCCTGTCACCCAGTTCACATACCGCTGGGTTGATTCGTATTCCATGATATAGGTCGAACTCATAAATCCTGAGCCTGATCTGATCAATGCAAGACGGGCAATACGATCATCAAGAATCTTCCGCAGCTCTTCTGGAACCGGTGATTTTTCAATTTTTTCACCCAGTGCTCGGATCTGATCAGATGATTCACCTTTACTTTCTTTGGATGGGGTTTGTGGAATAATACCATTTGTTGCTTGCGCTTGAGCAGTTGCTTGAACTTGTGCAGCTTCCTGCATCTCCTGCTGCTGAGCAACTTGGTTACTTGGCAAAACTTCAATTGGTTTATCTCCATTGATTGAAGACATATCACCATTTGCACCGCCTCCTGTTGAAGGAGCTTGTGGCGGAGGTGGAGGAGCACTCGAAGAACCTGGTGTTTGGGCATTTGGATCCATATATCTATAGTACACTATTTGTAGGTAATATTAAACTTGTGAAGCTATTCTTTCAAAACTTTTTCTGCATAATATCGTTACGTATTACCTCTATACATTGATCGAGTGTTTGATTTTCAGTATCCAATACTTGTATGCCAGGATACGGATTATCCACAAGTTTTTGATGAATTCCGGCAATTAAACTTTTACCTAATGGCTTACGAATTCCTTCAGGTACTCCTGGTCTCTCTAAATCTCTCTTTTGCAAAACTGATAAAGAACAGCTCGTTTGGTAAACAGATGCGAAAATATGCTTCTCTCGTGCCATAGCTAAAGCTTTATCAATTGCTTTTGTATCCTGAAAAACTCCATCCATAACGACAGAAAATCCCTGGTCAAGCAAATAATCTAAAGTTGCTACAGCAGAACCATTAACATATTCCAGTGCAAGTGAGGAATTATCTGCAAAAAAGTCTTTGAAGTTATCTACTTTTAACCAAACTATCTTTTCTGAAAAATCTCTAAAACTCTTTGCAATTGTAGATTTGCCACTTGCTGGAGTTCCCCTGAGAATTACTAAAAACTGATGCATAAAAGAAGTATATACTATTTTTTTGAAGGCTTTTTGTTTTTGTCAAAAACAAATAATATAAGTACAAAAGCTATGACGAAAATTCCGTAAGCTATTGCAGCTAAAAGATTTAATTCTGTGAATTTAGTTGGATCCATAATACAGCCTTTCTTCCAGTTTAACGTGTAAAAGTAAGCTTACAATACCATAGAATAAATTAGTGGTCAAACTGAACAATTGAATTTCTCCGATGACTACGGGAACTATGAATACAGCTCCAAACCATCCTGAAGATAAATTCAAAAATAAGCCAGAATACCCTTTTAGCCAGATATTTGAAACACTTTAGATAGATAATAATCTATCTACATGAGAATTGCAAGAGGAATATTATCTACTGAAGCGTTTCTTTGGACCAAATTTGCGGCCTGCGTTACGTTTTTCGTCATTTTCTCTTTGTAATTGGCGGGCGAGTGGATGTTCTGATCGAGCTGGGCGATCTCCTGTCGGACGATCATTACCCGTTGGTCGGTCATTGCGTCTGTTGTTATTAAATGGGCGATTCTGTCCTACGGTGATGCGATTATTAAAAGGTTGTGTGCGGTCTTCTTCTACCTGTGGAGCGTCGAATGAACGAGGGCCCTGATCGTTTCCGCTTCCTTGCGGACTATTAAAATTTTGCTCGTCTTGTGCCTCTTGTGGACCATTATCTTCATCAAGGAGCATTGAAAGATTGATTCTTCCTTGCTGATCCCGCTCTTCAACTTTTACTTTGACGATATCTCCAATTGCAACAACTTCTGATGGATCTTTGACAAATCCCCTTTTCATTTTACTAACATGTACCATGCCATCACGGCCTGGTAGATATTCAACAAAAGCTCCAAATGGTAATATTCTCTTTACTTCACCTTCAAAAACTTCACCAGGGCGTACTTCACGAGTCATACCGCTGATCCAATCAACAGCTTTTTGTACTGAATCTGCTGAAACACCTGAGATACTGACTTTACCATCATCATCGATGTCTACATCTGCACCTGTTTGAGCGATAATTGCTTTAATGTTCTTTCCTCCAGGTCCGATAACTTCACCGATCTTATCAACAGGAACATGAATCTGCTCAATTTTTGGAGCATATTCAGAAACTGCGACACGGGACTCTGGAATTGCACTCAACATGCTCTCAAGGATATGCATACGTGCTGTTCTTGCACGAGCGAAAATCTCAACACATTGTGCATCAGTCAAACCATCAATTTTGACGTCTAATTGAATCGCGGTAACACCTTTTTCGGTACCAGCAACTTTGAAATCCATGTCTCCTGAGAAATCTTCAAGTCCGATGATATCAGTCAAAAGAACATACTTGTCACCTTCGGACATCATACCGATTGAAATACCAGCAACTGGAGCGAGGATTGGAACACCAGCATCCATCAAAGCGAGTGTTGAACCACATGTTGAAGCCATTGAACTTGAACCATTCTGAGAAAGTACTTCAGATACAACTCTGATGGTATAC
>JACDET010000004.1:18297-52373 GCA_013816255.1 Candidatus Levyibacteriota bacterium
TACGGGAAAACATCTTGGGAAGGGATAACTGCTTTTAATGCGCGTTCTGCAAGTGCTCCGTGACCGATTTCTCGTCGTGAAACAAAGCCGACTCTTCCTGCTTGTCCGAAAGAGTATGGAAGTCCTGAATAGTGGTGGATGTATCTTTTTGTTTCTTCACCTTCAGCTGATTCAATCAAGAGTTCAAGTCGTGGTGAACCAAGAGTCGCGATACTGAGGGCTTGTGTAATGCCTCTATTAAAGAGTGCTGAACCATGCGTTCGTGGAAGAAGTCCAACTGTTGCAGTAATCTCTCGAAGTTCATCAACAGCACGTCCATCTGCGCGCTTTTTATTCTGGACAACATTTGCCCGGATCATTTGGAACATGACATGTTCAAGTGCTTTGCCTAATGATTTTTTATCAATTTCAGCAGTAGCATCTTTTTCTTTTAATGCTTCGTAGACACTGTCAATAAGTTCACCTGTTTCATTGCCACTGCCTTCTTTCTTGACACGTGATTCAATAAGTTTTTGGATCTCTGCTTTATAACTTTTTTCAAAAACTGCAACGAGTTCTTTATGCGTTGTATCTTGAGGAACTGGGAGTTTTTCTTGTCCGACTTTTTTCACTAATGCTTCAATTCCTGCAATAACTTTTTGGGTTTCTGCGTGAGCTTTTTCAATTGCGCCTTGGACCACATCTTCAGGAACCTGAAGCGCTCCAGCTTCAATCATGACGGTTTTCTCTTTACTTTGTGAAACAACAATATCAAGATCTGATGTCAGTGATTCAGTCGCTGTTGGATTATAGATGTATCCGCCGCCAGCTGTACTGTATCCCATACGTGTTGCGGCAATTGGACCTTTCCAAGGAATTTGTGAGATTGCAAGTGCTGCTGATACTGCATTGAGTGCTAAAATATCTGGTTCATTTTCCCCATCAACTGAGAGTACCGTTATAATAACTTGTACTTCTCTCTTGAAACTCTTTGGGAAAAGTGGTCGGATTGAACGATCAATAAGACGTCCTGCGAGAATTGCTTCATCTGATGGACGGCCTTCTCTTTTGACCCATCGACTGCCTTTTATTTTACCACCTGCATACAATCTTTCGACGTATTCAACTGAAAGTGGGAAATAATCAATATCCGTGCGCTCTCCGCCACCAACAACAGTGACAAGAACAACGGTATCACCGAGTCTTGCTAAAACTGATGCTGATGCTTGTGGAGCTAATATGCCTGTTTCAAACGTTAATGTTTTTCCTGCAAATTCTACAGGTACTGAAGTTTTATTCATTTTTGTTCTTTCTATATCCTTTCGTTATTCGTTACGTAGCTACAAATAGTGTAGTATGCCTCGTCATTTATGACAATAGGTATATTATACTCTCTTCGAAGGAGAATTGGTAGTCGTAAAATTAGTCTTTCAATCCGATCTTTGTCAAAATCCCAGAAACTCTCTTGTCATCAACCTTTTTAAGGAAGTTAATAAGTCTGCGTCTTTTGGCAATCATAGAGAGAAGTCCGCGTCGACTGTGTACATCGTGAGCATGTGCTTTCAGATGTTCAGCGAGTCTTTGGATTCGTGTTGAAAGCAGTGCGATTTGCACTTCAGGACTTCCAGTGTCACCTTTTCCCTGCTGGAATTCATTAATAATTTCTTGTTTTTGAGTCGTGGATAACGGCATAACAAAATGTATTATAACATTTCCTGATTATGATAACAAGTGGCCTGAGTTTCCTTTTTTTAAGAAACTGTCTTGCTATTGATAAACGTTTTAACTTTGGTTAACTGACTTTCACTGAGCAAAGGGATTGTAGCCCTAACTGCTTCTTGTAAATTGTCTATTACCACTGCCTTAAAAGCATCTTGCATTTGACTTGGAGTGAAATATTCTTTCAAACAGTCTTCTAAAGAATGATATTTCTTAGATGCTAATGCAATTTCAAACTTTTTAGCAGTTTCAGGAGAAAGCGTTGCAACTAAGTTGATAACCGTTTGCTGTTGTGAGATGTTCAAAAATGTATTTACAAACTCATTCTTATCTCCATTATAATCCAGAGCTATTAAAAGTTCAAAAAGTTCCTGCTTAAACGCATGCATACTATTATCTTCCATTCGAGCTTCCCTGGTTAGTACCAGGAATACTTACAATAGCGGTTACCCCTTCAACAATGACTCCAGTCAAAAATACAACTCCTTGTTTTTCGGGCGGAAACATCGCTGCAGCCATTCCAGGAAGTAAAAGTGCTGTACTCCCAGCCAGCAAGGGATGATGTGCTACATTATATTTGACATTTTCCTTAGACCGATCCAACCATGCTTTTAGCCGTCCTGTTTGAGGATTTTCCGGCTGACTTGCTTGCTCTGGGATGGAATGAAATTCAGTCATATATATTATCTTTAAAGCTGAGTTTTACAACAAGTGTTTATACTTCGCTTGAACCTTTGTAGACTTTTGGTGTTAACCAGTCTAATGGAGGTGCATCATCTTGCGGTTGCTCTTCTTTTGGTGCAGGAGCTGGAGCCTGCGTCTGAGGAGCAGGTGTCGGAGCTGGTTGCGGTTGTGGTCGCGCTGGTGCAGGAACGGGAGCTTGCGCTTCAGGTGCTGGGCGTGGTTGCGGAGCTGGTGCAGGACGAGGTGCTGGTCGCGCTGGTACATTTTCTTGCTGTGGTTGATCGTATCGGGACGGTTGTTGACCGCTTACTCGCAAGGCTCCACGTTTCATTAAGAATGCTGAAACTTCAAATGCAAGTGAGCTTGTTTTTGGATCTTGGAAGTTTTTTGTCGAGTACATAATACCGCTAAGCAAGTTTTGTGCAGCATCTTGTTCAATTGAAAAACCAAGTGTCAAAACAATATCTGCAACATGTTCACTGACGGATGACGCTTGTGGCGCGACAAGGACGATGTCTCCGTATCCTTGGTTATTTGGTTGGTTATCAATGTTAATGACACTGACATCTGATAATTTCTGTGCATCAAAGACATCACTGACGTCATCAAGCTGTGCTGCACCAATAGTGATAAGTAAATCAATTGTGCCACTTCCACGGGTATAATTGACATCTTTTTCATCAAAAGAAAGACCTTGCTCTGAAGCTTTGACGATAATATTGAGGAAGTTATTCTCAAGAGTGTATGATACTTTCTCGATTTCACCTTCTTGGTATGGGAATGATACGACAAGATCTCCTGCATCGCCACCAAACTTACGTGCAACTTTGTTGATACCGACAAGGGAAGAAATTTCGACTATAGGATCTGTAGGACTTGCGACACTCACTTTCTTATTTGCATTTTTTAGGAGTAGGTATAGTGCAAGGGCTGCACCCATTTCATCAATTGAAGGTTCACGTCCGACAGCAATCCCAATACTGTTACTTCGTCCGATTGCATCTTTTAATTTTTGTAATGTTGTCTTATCCATAAGTCTTCTGTTAAGCCTGCCTGGCCACAAATTTGTGACGCAAAACAATTAACTATGGGATAGTATCACATCTCCGACCTGTATGTCAAGTGGTAGGGCAGGAATCAGGCCAGCCTCATTACCCTTTTCAACTTTTGAGGTAGAATTCTTGCCAACCCGAAGTGAAGTGATCGTCGTTTCGCCAATGATTTCGTCTCCACGAAGAACACGTAAATGGTCACCTTTTGCGATTCTGCCATCCATAACCGAGATACCAAAAGCAAAGGTTTTTTCAAAAGGGAACTTAGCGAGCACTTTGGCGGTACCAAAGATTTGTTCCATTTGTGACTGCAGTTTACCTTCTAATGCATCTTTTACTTCATCAAGCAGTTCGTAAATGATTTCATAATTACGTAAAAGCACTTTTTCAGTAAAAGCAAAGCTGATCACATCAGGCTTCACTTTAGTATTAAAACTCAAAAGAATACTTCCCGTAGATTTCGCGAGGAGCACATCAGCCTCACTTACTTCACCGGTTTTTTGATAGACAATTTTAATACCCTCGGGGAACGCATTGATGATCGCCTCAAGTGAACCTTGTGAATCAGCCACAAGTACCACTGATATACCTTTGTGTTCTACTTGAGGACGATAAACTAATTCTTTTTTTAGAGCAATCTCACCTGTTTCGGGGATTGACGCTTTCGCATTCGCTTTATCGCTAATAATACTTCCAACGGTTGGTACTATTGTAAATCCCAAAATCTCAACTGCATCTCCAACTGTCGCAGATTGAATCTGCTTCCCGGCTGTACTCAGTAATGTTCTGATTTTGAAGATTTGTCCATCAATTTGCACTTCTTCACGCACAGTCATACTACCGTTTTTCACAATTGCTGTTGCTTTTGGCCCAGCTCGGTTATCAAGTTTTGATTCGATGACAACAGCTGCAAGTGGTGAAGTGCTTGAAACATCTTCAGTGTACGTTGGAATCTTGTGCATATCAAACATAAGAAGGATTAAATCAAGTAACTCTTTGATGTTATGATTTGTCTTCGCTGACACTTCAATGACGGGGACATTTCCACCATACTCTTCAAGTTCAATTTCCTCAGTTGCAAGCTCTTGCTTCACTTTGTTTGCGTTCGCAGTTGGAAGATCAGATTTGGTTAGGACGACAATATATGAAGTTTTAGCTTCTTTGAGCGCTTTGATACTTTCACGGGTTTGTGGTTTTACGCCGTCCCCTGCTGAAACAACAAGTAAACTTAAATCAGCGGCTTGCACACCACGACCCCGCATCTGCGTAAATGCTTCGTGACCTGGTGTGTCAATAAATGTAATCCAACGCTCTTGCCCTTCATGCACAATCTCAATTGCCGATGCACCAATTTTTTGTGTGATTCCGCCTTTCTCACGATCAGCGATTGAACTTTGGCGGATTGCATCAAGAAGTGTAGTTTTACCATGATCAACGTGACCAAGTACCGCGACAACTGGCGGAAAATGCGTGATTGAATTTATCTTTTTTTCTTCTTTTGCCATAATATATTTTGGGAGAAAATGAGGCAATGTGAGGCTAAATTATGAGGTTTATGCCAACGTATACTGTATAACAATCTCAGTTCTCATAGCGTCTTTCATTTCTCACTTTTCTCAACCGAGTCTGACTCAGTTTTTTTTGTATCGTTATCACTAGCAACGTCTGACGTTGCCTCTTCTTTAGCATTCTCACCCGAGTCTGACTCGGTTTTACCTTCAATCTCGATTCTATACTTGGTTAACTTGTATGCTAAGCGGACATTTTGCCCGTCTTTACCAATTGCCAATGAAAGTTCATCTTGTGGGACGAAAACATGTGCAACTTTCTCTTCTTCGTCGACTTCAACACGGACGTTCTTTGCAGGTGAAAGTGCTTGTGCGATGTATGTTTCGATGTTATCTGACCATTGGATAATATCAATCTTTTCAAGACCTCCAAGCTCTTGAATGATTGCCTGCACGCGAACACCTTTTTGTCCGACACATGAACCGACAGGATCAATACCAGGTTGGCTCGAGAAAACTGCAATCTTCGCTCTATTACCAGGCTCACGAACGATAGTTTTGAGCTCGACACTGCCTTGTGCAACTTCTGGAACTTCGCGCTTGAATAAGCCTTCAATCAACCCATTATGTGAACGTGAAACAATAATCTCTTCACCTTTCATACCTTGGCGAATTTCTGAGAGATAAAATGCCAAACGCTGATTTAGATGATACTTTTCATTCGAGATTTGTTCTGAAACAGGCATAATTGCTTCAGCTTTTCCTATATCAATAATGATGTTCGGACCTGCAAAACGCAAAACCATACCATTCACAATTGAACCAATCTTCACACGGTAATCGGTAAAGATAGCTTCTTTTTCTTTCTCGCGGATCTTTTGCAGAATTACTTGCTTTGCAGTTTGTGCAGCAATCCGGCCAAATCCCGGAGGCGTAACGTCGCGATCATTTTCAAAGATTTTTGCTTCTCCGGTATTTGGATCAAGTACAGCCCGATACTCTTCAACTTCAACACCTGGATGATCTTTGCGGTAAGCCGCCAAAATGGCGTTTTGTACAGTATCAAGCACGACATCAACGTCAACTCCGCGTTCGGAGGCAACTTGATTGAGGGCTAATGCGAATTCACTGCGTTGTATAGCTGGCATAGTGCCTAGTATACCAGATAGAGGAATAACCTTCAACCACAAAGAGTAATTTACGGAGCGACTTCTTCAAGAGTAGTTCGCTGCAAACGAATAAACTCCGGGAGGTTAAGAACAAAGTCTAAGCGCTGTGTCAATTGCAGCGCAGGTGTGGAAGCATTATTTCCACAAAGATCTCGATTGTTCTGTAATGATCCACCTTTTCTTGCTGCGTTCACAATAAGCGTTCCTTCTACATTGAGTCTGAGATCTGAGCAGTTATTGTTGCTCTGCATAATAAATGATCGGTCAGTACTAAAAATACCTGATAAATTAGCTATTATCACGGGAGCTGGACTACCAACAGTTGATGAAACGATAATATTCCCTGAAGCTGAAAAAACTGATGAAGAGGTGACAGGAGTAATTATATTGCCTCGAAGAGTGAGGTCCCCATTTATAAGGAAAACATATTTCCTGTTTGGTAGAAATGTGTGCGTATTTAATAGTACACTACTATTGGATTGATATACTCCCTGAGGTAAATTAACAGGAAGCGTGCAATTGGAAACTGTACAAACTGTGGAAAGATTTATAGGCGGAGTATCTGTCGTTTGTGCTTTTGCACTAAGATAGGCATAGGACGAAAAGATACCTCCAGTATTTGGTGGAGTATAAACCTCTGGATATGCTGAACCCCCAACAACTTGGTTTGTAGAGGATGCATTACCAGGGGTAAATAATGGCGTTCCACTCCCTGTAAAGACAATTCCGGGAGACGTGCAGGAAGTATTGGTCGTCAGTGCTGATTGTCCGACGGGAACTGGATTGGTAACGCCAGCATCATTACGGAAATTGCCACAAACCGACTGAATCCAAGGTAAAGAGTTATTAATGCCAAAATTAAGATTTGCGATATTGAGTGCACATGTTGCTCCTTGCGCCCCATTTGTATTACACGAAGGACCGACTGTTACTTGAAACGACGGTGGAGGACCATTTCGCGGGTATGATATGAAATATCCTATTGGAAGTGACGTATAGGAAACAGTCACTACCCCTGCGCTGAGATTATTTATCTTGTAGGTCCCCCCCGGACCAGTTGTAACATTTCCCGTACTTGCAGCAATACCCGGTGTCCCTGCATAGTTACGTTCACCTGCATCTTTTATACCGTTACCATTCTCATCAATAAACACTTGGCCATCAATGGTATATCTCTGCGCATTACCGAAATTAATAGTACTTATATTTCCATCTGTAATGGCAATGTCATATGCACTGTTTGTTGTAGCGGACCATCCAGGTTGGACGACTTGGGCTACCCGATAGGTGTTGGTACATAAACCTGTAAAGGTATAATTACCATTTACGCTAGTAACTTTTGAGCGCGCAGCACCTCCTGAGAGCTGTACTGTCCAACCGGCCAGTCCTTCTTCACCTGTATCTTTTAAAAGATTGGTATTTTTGTCATTATAAACTACACCTGTAATCTTGCCAGTCGGGAGAATCTCGGTAGAAATATCTCGAAAAATGGTACTGAGCGTTCCATCGGTTGGATCATTATAATATTTACCTCCATTTGTTGCAGCAATTTGCTTTAGAAAATCCTCGTTAAAAGACTTACCTCCCTCTCCAATTCCAATAGAGTAGTAAACAGTGTCGTATGCGTTAACACCAACAATTATCTCATCCATTGCAGCATTTTCTGCAATATCATCATCGACATACCGACCATTAGAAGTGACTATTTCGTTTGCAACCCCATCAGTCATAAAGATAACTTTTTTCTGCGCGTTTTTATTTCCATTTTTCTTTAATTCCTCATTTATCAAATTGGCACCACATTCATGGCATGTTCCATTTACAGTATCTATTGCACTTATTGCGCTTTTTACTTGGGCAAAGTTATTGGTTAATCCGACGGTTATTGCTGTGTCTGGATTGTCCGGGAAATTTGCACTTGATGAAAATTCTATAAGCCCGATCTTGGCTGAAGGAAGATCCGTCGCTATGATGTCAACAAATTCGTTTGCAGCTGCTTTGGCTACATTTATTTTGGAATCTCCTGTTGTAGGGTCAGTATTATCCATACTATCTGAATTATCAATAGCAATAATAATATCCGCAGTCCCAGCAGTACAAACTCCAGCAGCTCCTGTTGTTGACTGTTTCACACCAAAATTAACAATCCGACTAGCCGTCAAGGTAAATGTATTTGTATTCGGCGTTGTTGACCGATAACCCGGAGGAACTGTCACAGCAACCGTATATTTCCTCCCTGTAACTGTAGTAGGGAAAGAATAATTACCGCTCGTATCTGTTTGTGTCTGCAAAGTTGCTGAACCTGAACTGATCAATTTTACGGTCGCATTAACAAACGATGTGTCTGATCCATCTATCTTACTGTTTGCATTATTATCGACAAAAACATTTCCTGTAATTGCGAACCGAGAGGTACTTCCTGTATAGGTAATATTTTGCAACGTCAATGTACTTCCAGAATTATTTAAATCCACACCTGATAGCGTACTGAAGTTTCCATCCCAGCCTACAGGTGTAATTATCGAAAAACTATGGGGATTGGTACTGCAATCAAATGAAGATTGTCCATAAAAATATGCCATATAATCATCAGTTGTCCCGTCTAGATTCGTATCTATTCTTTTGGTTAACTGCTCGTCCCTGTTCTGATTCCACTCTTCATCGTTATCATCATTACCATTTTGATTGCCATCACTGTTCTCTAAGTTATCCCACGTTTCAAAGTAATATTCTCCATCTGCATTGGTTTTTGCATATCGCCATTGCACGCCATTATTATCCCATCCCTTATCATTCCATTTCACCCAAACTCCTGCAATGGGAGCGTTTGTTCCTTGCGTCACAACTTTTCCTTTGACATTCTGTGTTACTGCCTCTACTTGTGACGGAATAGTTATGCTAAACGCAGTAAAAACCAAGAGCGTCACAAATATATGTAAAAGTATTTTAATTGATAATAATTTCATACTGGGTTTTTTGACCTTCGTACCAAGCGTCAAAGCTATTTATTGGCGTCTCTGCTGTCTTTTGTTTCACTTGTGCAAACATATACAGTGCATCTAGCTCCACATTTCTTTCACTATCCTTTGCTTTGGCTAAATAGATTGCTGAAACTTCACCTACATTTAATCTGCGTATACTAGTATCAAAGGCAGGATCAAGCGTTATTGCTTCATCTTGTTTTACTTTAAAAGGCAAAAGCGCGTTTGTTTTATATGATGTAGGATCAATTTGCGCCAAACTTGTATCATTTCTTATAGCTTCAGCAGCTCGCTCAATTGTCATTTGTTTATTCTTTACAGCCTGATGGAGGGAGGTGATTTTGGAAAGTGCAAGTGCTTTTCCGGCTTCAGGACCAATAGGTGCGGGAATTGTATTCCCAAACCAAATAGAAATAACGTTACCTTCCAAGGCGTACGATTTCTCTTCAATACGATCCTTTACACCTTCTACCATTTGTATTCTTTTCAGATAATCTTTCGTTGCACTATCATAAACTGATGCATCGAGCGTTATAAGTCCTTCTTTAGCACCTGCCTGGAGAATAATTGAATCTTTGACGATTTTTTTAAGAAGAAGCTGCTCTCGGATTATATCAGCTTGCGGTGGATATGAAGTCAGCTCCAAATCTAAATCATTCTTATAGATACGTTCCTCGCCTACTCTTGCAATAATATCATTTGGTTTTGCAGTATCTAAGTTTGTTGGTACAGTAACAGCCGTATCTGCCGGTGCTGCTTTTTTTGTAAAGAACGTTGTTTGCAAAATATAACCAACCATAAAAACGACGATAAGACCGAAAACGACACCAAGTAATAATTGTACTTTTGTATTGTTTAAAATATTCATTTCGTTACCTCCGTATGTAACGCCCCTGTACCATCAATTGAAAACGCGACTGTACAACCCCGGTCAATCTCTTTCGTTAACCGCTTTTGGGCAATCATATCTTCAACTGTATCTTGCAGATATCGACGCAGTGGTCGTGCTCCAAAGTCTTGGTCGTATCCTTCTTTGGTAATCTTCTCAATAACAGCCTCATCAAACGTAAGTGTAATATCTTGTTTTTGCATCGTCTTAGTCAATGCATCAAGCATCAATTTCGTCACAGCAGTAATTTGCTCAGGACCAAGTGGTTTGAAGGTGACCACGTCATCAAAACGGTTAAGTAGTTCCGGCTTAAAGATACCTTTTGTTTGAAGTTGCTCCAAAAGGCGCTGCTCAAACGCTTTATTAATAGCCGTTCCTTTTGCAACTTCCTCACGGATAAATTCAGATCCAGCATTGGATGTAGCAATAATGATCGCATTACGAAATGATACGGTTGTTCCTTTATTATCAGTCAGTCGCCCATCATCGAGTACTTGCAGAAATAGGTTATGAATTGATGGATGTGCTTTTTCAAATTCATCAAGCAGAATAAGTGAAGCAGGATTATCATGAACCTTATCAGTCAATTGTCCTCGCTCTTCTCCTTCTCCAGGTGCAGCACCAAGAAAACGCTTTAACCCGTTCTCATCAGTATATTCACTCATATCAAGCCTGATCATTTTCTCCTCGCCTCCATAATAGAACTGCGCTAATGCTTTGGCAGTTTCTGTTTTTCCCACACCCGTTGGGCCTAAGAAAAGAAATGAAATTGGACGTTCGCTTGTGGTCATACCTGAGCGGACTCTACGCATTGCTTCACTGATCGCTGTAACTGCTGCATCTTGTGCGATAACACGTTCATGCAACTTATCTTCCAAATGCAACAATAAATCAATCTCCTTACCAGTTGGCAAAGCAATTGCTACGTGACTTGTCGCTTCAACTTTTTTAACAACATCTGCTTCAAGTACCATTTTGCGGTGTGTTTTCTCAAACGTTGGGCGCTCTTTTTCTTGCGCAATAGCATTGGCAACCGTCTCCAGAAGTGAAATGGCACTTCCCGGAAGCACTTGATCTTGATAAAAACGGTTTGCTAGCTCAACAGCACTGACTAACGCACGATAACTAATAATTACTTTGTACCGTTCTTCGATCTTGGTTGCTTCCCCAAGTGCCATCTGCACCGCAGTTTCCTGTGTAATCTCGCGAAGATCGACTATTGTGAATGCTTCACGTAATGGATTTTTTTCCATATAAGTTTTATAATTTCCGGTTGTTATTGTGGCAATAACAGGTACAGATCCGCTCTTCAGATACGGAAGCAATGCACCGGAAAGATCGATCCCGTAAGACGTTGCGCCTAATATATTTTGGAAATCAGGAATATATACCAACACATCATTGGCATGTGATATCTCGGCAATAATCTGCTGCAGACGTGATTCCAAATCACTTCTATTGCCAGCTCCCGCAGTCAAAGCACCGACGAGTAACTGAAATACTCTTTTGTGATCAAGATAGCCTCCAATACTGCCTGTAAAACTATGGTATGCCAGTGCACGCACCAAGTTTTCTTTGCCTGCGCCAATATCTCCAACAAGGAGTACATTATTATTTTCAACTTTTGTTAGACCTTCAAGCATTGTTTTGAATTCTGCTTCTCTCCCGCTAATTAATGGTTCAGTCCTGAGTGCATAATTTGTAAATTGTGCGGTATATTTCCTCGTTTCAGGTGTCCAACCAGAAACAAGTGCTTCACCGATGCCACCGCCGTTGAAATGTACTCTGAGTTGTTTTGGCGTTTCTTCATCAGGCATATCAAGCCGTACCCATGAGAGTATGTTGTACAGATCAGCAATTTTGAGCTGTTTGGCGAAAAGTATTTTTGTGTCATCTTCAATTAAGAATAAATAGGCTACAAAAACATCAAGTGTCGTCACATATTTGCCTTTAAAGGTTTGCGCCGTCTGGAATGCGCTTTGTGCAAGTAAGTGCTTTTGGACTTCTGTGACGACAATGTCGCGACTTGTGATGTTCGCTTTTTGCATGACGAGTTTGATTTGAGGATAGGTAATCAGTTTGTGGATAAGTCTTGACGTATTTGGTTCGGTAACAAAGCCATAGAGGGCGGGAAGCGTAAACGACTCGTACATATGTTCTTCTTTATTTTTCGCGACAGGAATTGTCGGCATTGCACGGCTTATTTTGTAGTGAAAAAACACCTCAAACATAACGAGTATATTGAAGAGAAAAAGAGCAATTTTTGGCGAAATATTATTTGCAACTTGATACAAAACTAGCGCAAACAAAAGCATAAACGCGACAAGACGGATACTCCGAATAAGAGCAGTTCGATAAAAATGATAGAGTCGAGCAGATAATTCCATATTTATAAAAACAGTAACCAAATTGTTGCAAACGGTAAAAAGATATATCCGATAAAGACAGTTACCTCAAAGAGGAGCAAGAGTATAAGCATGAGCAGATTCGCTAGAATTAGCCACGTCTTTACAAACATTCCTACAGCAACAGAAAAGGCAACAAGCCCTTGCCTATATTCATTCTTTATTGGCTTAAAGTATGTTTTGAGAAAAAGTGGTAATGAAAATAGTTGCAGGAATGATCTATTGAGTGAAAAAAAGAACTTTAAAAGAGCCAACGGACTTTCAAAGAACCAAAACTTGAGAAACATTACAGGCAGGACTAAATAATTCATAGTAAAACGAATGTCATGCTAAACTTGATTCAGCATCTCTTCCATTACAAAGATTCCGAAACAAGTTCGGAATGACACCTCTCTTTAGTATATGCAGTACAGTTAAGAAATACAATGGAATTGAGGATCAAAAAGTTCTCTAAATGTTGGCAAGTTACTCAATCTCGTCCTGACGGGTTTGTGGGGCGACGTAATTGATACGTCTAAATGATGCTGGAATACCTGAGTAATTATATGGGCTTGCAGTTGGTTGCATAGCAGCACCATTTGATGCGACGCCACTTGTCGGAATGCTGTCAACAGCAGATGGAGCAGGCGGTGACTGGAACACAGGCCCAGTTGCTTGTGCTGGCGGAGGCATTTGTGATGGTGCACTTGGTGTTGTAGCCGGATACGCAGATGGCGTTATGACAGATTGATCAGTCTGTGTCGGAGCTGGTGTCATTGGTGCTGGAGCAGATGCATCAGTAGTCACAGGTGTTTGCGGCATTTCTTGTGCTACACCTGTTGGTGCTGCTGGGGTTTCGCTTGGAGACACTTGACCCAATGAACTTGGAACTGCTGATTGATCATCAGAAGGTTGTGCTAGATTTGGGTCTGTTGGTGCTGGCTGTTCATCAATTGGAGCAGGAGTTCCATTTCCTGTGCTAGCATCAGTTGCTGCTTGATCTGGAGAGCCGTCTGCACTAGCTTGTCCGTCTGCTGGTGAAGTTGCAGATTCATCACCTGCTACTGCAATCCCTGCAGTTTGCATGACCAAAAGCGCGATTTCATCTTTTTTAACACATGCTGCCTGCATCTGATCCATAAGGCTTTGCATTTCGTCCATTGTTGCTGTCTCTTTGAAAGCTAGAAGTGCTCCTGCAAGCAAATTACCCTTTCCATTTGCCTCGTTCACTTTGGATTGAACTCCAGTATAAAGCTCTCGCTCTTGAGGCGTTTCAGCAGTCATTGGACTCATAACCAAAAGTATGGTTTGTTTTAATTTTCGCAGCGGCTGATTTTTAATTTCACTTTCAATCACCTGCAATATCTCTGTTGCCAATGGATCGCCAGCTTCATTTGCCCTTTCAAGCTGTACTTTTATCTGCATAATGTCATCATCTGATGTGATGTCAGTAATTGCAAGAATAGCTGTAGCAATTTCATTATTTTCGGCTTTTGCTTTAGAAATCTTGTCATACAGAACGCTGAACTTTGCTTTATTTTCTTTGTCCGCGAGATAAAGAGGATTGATAAGTTGTTTCAAAACATTCTTGAATTTCGTCACAGGTTCTTCTTCATGCGCTGCTTCAGCTTCGTCCACAACTTCTTTATTCACTGCAATAAGGATTTCCTCGGCCAAACTATCTCCGTCATCTTGTGCTTTTTTGAGCTCAATCATAAGCTCATCAATCGCTGCTTCAGGTGTTGTCTCATTGACGGCTAAGATTTTGACAGCTAAAGCATTACCGCGTTGACTTTCAGCATTTAACTTCTCATGTAATTCCATGAATCTGAGCTTTTTATCTGGCTGTTTGATATCATTTGGGTGAATAATCTCGAGTAAAATCTTCTTAAGCTTTAGTGAGGCTTGAATTTGCTGTGCCATACTGGATGCGAGATCCATGATTGCAACGGCCAATGAGTCGCCTTTTGCTTTTGCCTCTTCAATTTCTTTTCTGAGGGTTTGAATCTGTTTGAGATCTGTTGAAACGGTAACTTCCAAAACAGCACTTGCCATTTTATTGTTTTCAGACCGGGCTTGAAGAAGCTGATCGTGGAGTACAATAAACCTTTGGCGGTCGTTAATACTTACAACACTTTCAGGATTAGCGAGTTGCATCAGCACTGTTCTGAATTGTTCATCACTCAGTGGAGCCATAGTTGCGGCAGCTCCGCCTTTGTTGAAGATAAATTCATTGGTATTGTCACTGTAATCAATAACAATCGTGTCCCCTGGTACAAACTTCTTCGAAATTATTGCCAATGCAATTGGGTTTTCAATAGCTGTTTGGACAAGTCTTCTCAGTGGTCGCGCACCGTAAACAGGGTCATACCCATCTTTTGCAAGCTGTGCAATAGCTTTTTCGGTAATTTGGAGATTATAGCCTTGTTCTTTGAGGAGTTTTGCGGTCTTTGCAATAGCAAGCCTGGCGATTCCGGCCATGTGTTCAGGCTGGAGTGGTTTGAAGATAACAACCTCGTCAAAACGGTTTAAAAGTTCGGGACGGAAGAATTTAATCAATTCTTCTTTGACTTTCAGTGTCATATCTTTAAACGTTCTTTCAAATTCTTCAGGAGATTTCTTAGCTTTTGGATCAATTGTACTTAAGAACTGTTGAATTATCGCACTTCCAATGTTACTCGTACAGATAACAATTGTATTCTTAAATGAAATTGTATTGCCTTTGTTATCGGTCAAGCGACCATCTTCAAGGAGCTGTAACAAGACGTTAAAGACATCAGGATGTGCTTTTTCGATTTCGTCAAACAATACAATTGAATACGGCTTCTTCCGAACTGCTTCAGTCAATTGTCCACCCTCTTCATATCCGACATAGCCTGGAGGCGCACCAATCAGCTTGGCAACTTCGTGCTTTTCCATATACTCTGACATATCAAGACGAGCCATAGCATCATCTTTACCAAACAAGAGTTCCGCAAGTGTCTTCGCAAGTTCAGTTTTACCGACACCGGTAGGACCTAAGAAAACAAAAGATGCAATTGGACGGTTAGCCGCAGCCAAACCAATTCTTCCACGTCGTACAGCTTCAGAAACAGCACTCACTGCTTGCTCTTGGTCAATCATGCGGTGGTGGATCCGGTCTTCAAGCTTGAGAAGCTTTTCACTTTCATCTTCAGTAAGCTTGGTAATAGGAATACCAGTCCATGCACTTACTACTTTTTCAATATCAGCCTTTTTAATCGAAGTATCTCCTCCACCTCTATTGCCTGCGTCAATTTGCAACTTTACCTCAGATGCTGCTTCATCAAGAAGATCAATTGCCTTGTCTGGCAAGAAGCGCTCACCAATATATTTTTTTGATAATTTGACACATTCCTTCAATGCATCATCAGGAATTTGAATTCTGTGAAACTTTTCATACTTTGGTCTGATAACTTTAAGCATCTCAAAAGCATTTTCTTCACTTGGTTCGTCAGCCTGTACAGGTTGGAAGCGTCGTTCAAACGCTTTATCTTTCTCAAAGTTCTTGCGATATTCAACAGTCGTCGTCGCACCAATAAGTTGGAAATGTCCACGAGCTAAATGAGGTTTGATGATATTGGCCGCATTCATACCTTCACCGTCACCAGTTCCCATCAAAGCATGGATTTCGTCAATAAAGAGGATAATCCGATTGTTGGAACCAAGCACTTCAGTAATAACGCCTCGCAAACGTTCTTCAAATTCTCCGCGGTGACTCGCACCTGCGATGAGGGACGCGACATCGAGTTGAAAAATTCTTTTGTCTTTCAGATCTTTTGGCACAGAACCTTGCACAATCTTTTGCGCCATCCCTTCAACCAATGCTGTTTTACCTACACCAGGTTCACCAATGATAATAGGGTTATTTTTGGTTCTTCGAAGCAGTACATGCACCATGCGGTCAATTTCTTTGTCGCGTCCTGAAACAGGATCAAGCCTTCCTGCTCGAGCTTCTTCTGTCAAATCTACTCCATATTTCTCAAGTATTGTCTTTTTACCAAAAGTGCTCTTTGGATCTTTTGAAATTTTTTCAACAAGCGTTTCTTTTTTCAGATTATGTTTGGTGAGATATGCTGCAGTTGTATAGCTTGGGTTGAATAATACAATTAAGATATCCTCAGGAGCTATAAAATTTGCCCCACGCATTTTGGCATCTCGATATGCTTGATCAAATACTTCTTGCGCAGTTTTGCTTAACGTTGGCTGTCCTTTATAGACACCCATTTTTTCATTTGCTTGTATTTCCTTTGAGATCTGTCCGCCATCAGCTGCCATCTCACTGAGCATCGCATAAAGCTGTTCATCATAAAGAAGCCCGAGAAGCACTTGATCAGGTTCAATATTTTGTTGTTTTATGCGCTTGGTTTCTTCTTGTGCATGTGTGAGTGCTTGCGTCGCTCGTGGATCAAGGTGGCTAAGCGCTGAAAGATCTGCCTGCCCTGCAGCAGGATGTGTTGGATCTGGAGTTGCGCTAGGCGTCCCTGGTGCAACTGGTTGACCGCTTACTGGTGCATTCGGATCAGCTGGAGGCGTACCTGCTGGTGCAGCGGCCACATTTGGATCAGTCGGTGGTTGCGAACCGTCGGTTGGATTTTGTTCAACCGGCTGCGCACTAACAGGTGCATTTGGATCAGCTGGCTGACCATTTATTGGTGGAGCAGATGGATCAACAGGGGCTCCCTGTACAGGTTGTGCTGGGGTTTGCGCCTGGGGATCCTGTTGCGATGGATCTTGGTCTTTTTTCTGATTAAAAATATTTCCAAACATAGTCCTATTATCTATTTAATACTAAATTTTCACAAAGAACAAGTACCCCAGAGTCCATTAATACATTCAAACACCAAAGCAATATGTTCGAATTTTATTTCTTTTCTTCAGCATTTGTATCTTCAACTTTTAACACGTTCTCTTCAGCTTTAGTTTCTTTCGTTGCATTAACTGTCTCTTTACCTTCTTCTTCTTTTTGTAATTCAGCGATGACGTTTGTTCCCGCTTCTGTTTTGGCTTTAAGATATCCGATGATTTCAAGGGACGAGAATCCACCAAGCATAAGCATTGGCATAATTTCAGAAACCTTTTGCATACCTAATTGTTGCTTCTCAGTTTCTGGTGACATCAATTGCTCGATCGTCTCTGCAACAACTTTCACATCAGATTGAATCCATGCAACTCGGCCTGTTGCCTCACTACCAAATTCTACGGGAACAGGAAGTGTGCGGTAGTTCTCTTCCCACATCTTTTTCACTTCTTCATAATCAGCATCAGAAACAGGCTGGAGCGTATTTGCATCTGGGACAGCAGCCTCCGGGAGGTGTTCAAGAACTGACTGAGCAACTGGTTCACCTTTGATCTTTGCCTCTTTGAGCTTTTCACTGAGCTTTTGAATATCTTCAACTGAAGTCGCGTCGTGAGTAGCCAAAATTGATTTTGCCAATTCATTGCCGTCTGCACTTGCTTTGGTCAATGATTCATTAAGCTGCGTAAAGCGCTTCTTATCAGCTTCAACTGTTGCGAGTGAAGGATTGGCGATCTGAGACAGAACTGACTTTACATGATCTGACGGTTGCCCTTGTGCTTTGAGTGAAGCATTAAGGAGAACTTCGGCAGTAAGATTTCCTTTTTGTTTTTCATCCAAGAGCGTTTGGCGGACTTTTTCAAATTGCGCGCGTTCTGTTGTATCGGTAATCTTTGATGGATTGGCGATCTTCCCAAGAACACTTTGCATCTTTTCAATTTCAACTGTTCTGGTTGCATCTTTCTTCATTGCCCGGGTTTCATATTGTGCAATATCACGAAGCTTTGGAAGTTTTAAGTCAACCATAGCAAGTATCTCGTTTGAAACCTGTGGTTGTACTGGTGTCGTTGATTGTGCAACGTTCGCAACATTCATATTTGCAAGTGGACTCTCATCGTTTGCATCGTCATCATCTGAAGATGATGCATTCGAACTTGAAGATGATGCATTCGAACTTGAAGATGATGACGTACTACTTTGTTCCATCGTCGCAGACATAGTCTTTTCCGCGTGCGTTGTAGTAGCGTTAACGCTAACTTTATCGTCCTCATCAGCGGCAAGTGTCTTTGATACCTCTTTCGCTGCATCTTGTTTGGCTTGGAGATATTGCACAATTTCATCCTGAGAGAATCCTCCAACCATGAGGAACGGAAGTATGTTTGAAACCTGCTCCATACCTTCTTTTACTTTGTCTTGATCAGGTGAAGTCAATAACCCTATTGTCTCGTCAATACCTTCGACATCATCTTTGATCCAATCCGCCCGCGTACCTGCCATTCCTTGTGGCACCTCTAAGTTCTGATAATTCTGCTTCCACATATCTCGGACTGCTTGGTAATCTTCTTTACTGACATTTTGGACACGGTTAAGAGAAGGTAGTGCCGTTGTTTGTTGCGCCAATGCTGCTACTTCTGTTGCAACTGGTTCTCCTTTTTCTTTGGCCATCTGAATTCTTTGCTGCAAAGCTTCAATCTCTTCTATAGGTGTTTTATCATTTACTTTAAGTATTGATGAAGCGAGCTGATTTCCCTGTGCGCTTGCTTTCTCAAGGGTTGCTTTCAGTTTTGTTACAGACTGTTTATCTGCGGTATGAGTAACCGATTTAGGGTTAGCCATTTGCGTAATGACACCTTTGATTTGTGTTGATGCTTGCGCTGATTGTGTAACGGCTGAAGATACAGATTTTCCAACATGCGTGTTTGAACTTTGACTCAATTGGCTTTTAATTTTCTCTATTTCTTTATCCGAAGTTTTGTCGGTTACAGAAAGGACCGCTTTTGAAAGTTCACTCTTTTGTGTACCTTTTGCTCCCTGACTTTCTTTTACAAGCAAGTTATTTAATTTGCTCATCTTCTCACGGTTGGTAGAAGATGCTAAGGAAGGATTTGCCATTTGCTTTAACGACTCTCTCATCTGCTGATTTGAGACTTGTGCGTTACGCTTTGCTGTGACACTGGCAGCGTTTAGGATTGAACTGGCGACAAGATTTCCTTTATCACTATTTGCTGAGATCTTCTCGTGAATTTCCACGTATTGATCCCGTTCAACAGTATTTGTGACAGAAACTGGGTTCGCAATCCTTTCAAGTGTTTGTGTAATACGGGATGTTTCCTGCTGTTTGGATGCATCACGAGAAGTAAGTGCTGCATCATATTTCGCAATATCTCGCATACTTGGGACTTTCATATTGGCAACACTTAATACTTGCGCGTTAACACTTGCGTTGTTCATCTGCGGCATAGCTATAGGTTGAGCAAATGATGCCGTCATGCTTTGAACATTAAGTTCTTTTGCTTCACCAGTCGGCTGCGGCTGTAAGTCTTTTGGAATAGAGAACTTCTTTGAGAAAGGCAAACTAATAGCAGCCCCAGTTGAAGGCGGCATAGTTCCACCACCACCTGCAGGAGGATTTTTGTTGGAATTAGCCATATTGACCAGCGTCTTCATGACAGCTGTGTCACCTGGTGCGAAGTTAGAAGCGTAATCCAGAAAGATCTGCAAAAGAATCCATGGCAAGAGAATAACAATCCATAACATGATAAGAGAAACGACATACAGAGCAAATGTTTCAATCAAGTTAAGACTGTTCAGTGGCGTAACAAATTCTTTTGGGCCACCCAGCAAGATATTTACGGCAGTTGGGAAAATAACCTGATCAACTTTATCACGACCCGCATTGGTGAAGACAAGCGGAATATTACTTTTCCATAAGTACACTAAGCCATTTAGAAAGATTGCAAAGAGTGGAGCGTAGAGAAGCCAACGGAAGAATTCACCAATCCAAATCTTGGCTGTGTTACGGACAGGGTAGTACAAAAGAAGGATTGGGAAAATTGGAGAAACAATAATAAAGAACCAAAGAATAATCTTTCTCACAAGTAAAAGGAAAACCATCACAAAGTATGTAAGTGCTGTCAGTTTAGTCAAAAGAAGCGATATAAAAGCTGATTCAGCATATTCATCACCCAGCAAACGAAGTCCTATGAAGTCTTGGTACTTCCATCCGACGTACAATAAATTGGTTTGTTGAATACAATCTGGTGGACACGGCTTATTGATATCAGTACGGAGGAAGAATCCTTGGATTAAATCTGTAAACTGATAAAAGAACTGGAGAAGTGCGTAAGAAAATACAATAAGAAGAACCACAGCTACAAACCGTGGTATAAAACGCATAATCGTCAAACTTTTACCGCGGGTAATAATAATAACTATCGATGTTGCTAAGATAACAATAAAGAGCAGAGGCACCACAATGTAAAGTACGATCAGTGACCAGTAGGCTGCAATTGGGTTATTGGTATTATCACAATAGATTGCCTGTGTCTGGCCATTCACGCCGCCTTGAGCTGTACCGCGGGTACCAACTTGTTTTACACACGACCAGTGGTAGTTCTGAAGCGTCCAATCCAAGAATAAACCTGAACGGGCAGCATTTTTCCCGATAAATGTAACCTCAGGATCAATGACCCAAATAGATGTCGATGGGGCAGCAGCTCCTGGAGCTGGTTGCGCACCGGGATTTACCCCAATCTGTGGAACAGGTGGAGCACCTCCAGGAGGAACAACGGCAAATGCTGCATTAGGAGAAACCAACGCTATAATAGCAAACAAAAAAACAACTAGAATGGACAGAATTCTTTTCATAAATAAGTACTTTTTTAATTAAATCCAGGGACTCGCAAAATATCTGAGATAATTACTTCGATAAATACATAGCCAAAGATTGCAAGCAATAGTCCTGCAATCGAGTAAAAAATATAACTTTTGCCGATGTTAACCCTTTGCGGATCTCCGCGGGAAGTCAAAATTGTGTATCCACCCAAAATAAGTGTGATGAGTGCTATACCGCCTACAAAGCCTAACCCAATTGGATAGAATTCCTGAACAAAGCCGATGGGATCATTTGGCAAACATCCAAAATCTGTCTGAATTCTATCAATAGCACAAGGCTTCATACATTAACAGTAGCATAGAATGAAAATGAATTACAAGATGTGTTTCACGAACGAGAACTTTAAAACCAGCTTTTTTTCTCTGGTTCTGATTCTTCTTTGAGGAGATCTTCTAGAAGCTGCTTTTCTTTATGGCTTAATTTTTTTGGCACTACTACTTTTATCTTTACATAATGATCACCATGCCCACCGCCACGAAGGCGCGGGACACCACGGCCTGACAGTCTAATGAGACTATTTGGTTGTGTCCCTGCCGGGACTCTGATTTTTACTTCACCGTTTATTGTTTCAACAGCTATTTCGACACCCAGAGCAACTTGTGCGTAGGATAATTCTTGCTCGGAGACGATATCATAGCCTTCACGTCCAAACTTCTTATCTTGTGTCACCTCAAGAACTATATCATACGCATCAAAGCGTATTCGGGATCCTTGATCAACCCCTGCTGGAACTTTAATCTTTTGCTTTTTATCATTGATTGTCACTTCTTTTTCAACACCATGGACAGCATCAGAGAAAGAAATTCTTAATGAATAAACTGCTCGACGCGGACGCTGTTGTCCAAAAGGTGAACCACCACCAAAGAATTGCTCAAAGATATCAAATGGATCTGAGAAACCACCCATATCAGGACCCTGGCCATTTTGTGAGTAGGTGTATGTAAATGGTCCATATTGCCCTCCCGGCTGACCCCCGAAAGGTCCTCCTTGCCCTGCTCCACCTTCAAAAGCTGCGTGTCCGAATTGATCATACTGTTGCCTTTTCTCAACACTTGATAAGACTTCATACGCCTTGGTAACTTCTTTGAACTTTGTCTCCCCTTCTTTGGTCTTATTGCGGTCAGGATGATATTGCAACGCTAATTTACGGTATGCTTTCTTAATCTCATCCGCTGTTGCTGTTTTCGTAACTCCTAATAGTTGGTAATAATCTTTTGAATCTGCCATAGTTCTCCCTTACAAGCTTTATTATACCATTTACCATACGAAATTGAACCTTTAACTACCCGGGAATATATCGATTATAGTTGTTCTCTTATCAATCTTCCCTAAACTTAAAATTTCTATGGGAGGCTTTTTAATATGTCTCTGCGCTAAGAGAACGCTATCAATCATCGAAATTGGTTGCAATCGTGCAAGTTTTTTTTGCTCATGAACTTCTGTTTCTCCTGCCCGCATAGCTTCAAAAAGATCTGCTCCTTCCGGAATTACGACCACTGCTTCTGCAACACGAGTTCCTTCATGGTCATCAGATCCTGCTGATGCTGCAGGAATTTCATCACTATATTCGTTATAAATAGTAAGCGCAGCTGCATTTGAACCCGTAGGAGGAATAAAATCTTTAAAAGCCTGGGGCACCAACAGAGAATTATGTATTGGATCAATTGCCCATGCATATCTGTCAAAGAGAACCCCGCTGCCATTATGGACTTCAAGACCATCAGGTGCTAAACCCGCATCAACCATTCTTTTTACTTCTTCTCCAGTGTAAGAAATGTTGCCTTTACCACGTCCGAGTTCTAAATGAGCTGGGAAAAGTAACATCTCCTCTTCATTTGCTTTTTGACGGAGATCTTTCCACGACATAAAAGGCTGCAATAGCTTTTTTTGATTAAGGATTATCACATGCTTACCTTTGCGATTGTAAGGATCAGCTATTGGTAAAGCCGTTGCCTCTGAAGCTGAAATTATATTAATTTCAAATCCCAATAGATCACGAATTCTTCTTATCGCATTTGTCGTCTCTTCATCTCCTCCCTCATCATGATCCGTCATTGCGAGCCAATCAACACCTTTTATGTGAGCGTTAGTCAGAAAAGGAATAACGCCTACTCGAGAATCAACATGGGGATGCGTATGGAGATCAGCTAACTGTACTTTAGTGCCAGGAGGTAATTTATGAGAAAATTTTCTTTCAGTAACCGGAATATAGTTGTCGCGTAAGGCTTCTACTGTAATCATGCAGTGTTACTAATCAAGAGTAACATATCTATCAAATAATTTTAACGCAATCAATTATTCAACGACTTCGCCTTCAACTGTTTTGTCTTTGTTTTTTTTCTTGTCTGATTCTGATGACCCGTCATCTGTTTTGCCTTCTTTTTCTTCACTCTCTATCTCTGGCTCTGTTTGTGCTTGTTGCCCCTGTGCATATGCAGCCTCACCTATCTTTGAAAGTGAATCTGATAACTCTTTTGTTTTTGCTTCAATGTCTTCTTTATTACCTGAATCGACGATATCTCTCAAAGTTTTCATCTTTTCTTCAACGTCAGTTTTGACTTCGGCTGGGACTTTGTCTCCACCATCCTTGAGTGATTTTTCAGCGGTAAACAGTAATGCATCAGCATGATTTTTAGCTTCGATTTTACCCATCTTTTCCTCATCTTCTTTTGCGTGCACTTCAGCCTCTTTGGTCATTTTTTCAACTTCGTCTTTTGATAGACCTGTTGAACCGGTAATCTTTATACTTTGTTCTTTACCTGATGCTTTATCTTTTGCATTTACATTGAGGATACCATTGGCATCAATATCAAATGTTACTTCAACTTGTGGAACACCTCGTGGGGACGGTGGAATACCGTCAAGAATAAATCTTCCAAGTGATTTGTTATCAGCTGCCATTGGACGTTCTCCTTGAAGAATATTAATTTCAACTTGGGTTTGGTTATCAGCAGCTGTTGAGAATGTCTGTGACTTAGATGTCGGGATCGTTGTGTTACGGTTGATAAGTGGTGTTGAAACACTGCCTAAGGTTTCAATACCTAATGTAAGTGGTGTGACGTCCAAAAGCAAAACATCTTTTACTTCTCCACCGAGAACTCCTGCTTGTACAGCAGCACCAACTGCGACGACTTCATCTGGATTTACTGAACGGTTTGGCTCTTTACCAAAGAACTTGCTTACAGCATCAACAACTTTTGGCATACGGGTCATACCACCGACCATGATAACTTCATCAATCTCGCCTACTTTATGCCCTGCGTCTTTGAGCGCTTTTGCAACAGGTTCGAGTGACCGTTGGATAAGACTATCAACAATTTGCTCAAGCTTTGAACGGGTTAATGTCATCGTCAAATGTAATGGACCATCTTTCCCTTGTGTGATGAAAGGTTGATTAATTTGTGCTTCTTGTGAAGTTGAAAGTTCAATCTTTGCTTTTTCAGCAGATTCCTTCAAACGCTGCAGTGCTTGTGGGTCTTTCCTGAGATCGACATTGTTTTCTTTTTGGAATTCTTCAGCAAGATAGTCAATGATTTTTTTATCAAAGTCATCTCCACCAAGATGTGTATCACCATTGGTTGATTTCACTTCATAGACACCGTCACCGAGTTCAAGAATGGAGATATCAAATGTTCCTCCACCCAAATCATAGACAGCAATTGTATGCGCGTTCTTTTTGTCCAAACCATATGCAAGTGCTGCTGCTGTAGGCTCATTAATTATCCGCAAAACTTCAAGTCCGGCAATTTCTCCAGCCTGCTTGGTAGCTTGCCTTTCACTATCATCGAAATATGCAGGAACGGTGATCACAGCTTGGGTTACTTTGTCGCCGAGATATGATTCTGCGTCTGCTTTGATCTTTTGCAGAATCATTGCGCTTACTTCTTGTGGTGTATATGTCTTCCCATCAACTTCAACGACCGCCATGTCATCACGACCAGCTTTAATAGTATATGGAAGCCATTTGAGATCTTCTTGGACTGTTGGATCATTAAACTTCTTACCCATCAAACGCTTGATTGAAAAGATAGTTTGTTTTGATTTGAGTACCAATTGTCTTTTTGCCACGTCTCCAACAACGTGTGACTTTGGGTCCACGACTGATGGAATAGTGTTGCGGCCTTCGGCTGAATGGATTACCTTCGGAGATCCACCTTCCATAACGGCTACACATGAATTTGTTGTACCTAAATCAATACCAATTATTTTTCCCATATTTTTAAGTTCTTAGTTCTTTCCCAACTGTCACTTGTGCTGCTCTCAATAAATGCTCGTTGAGCATGAAACCTACTCTTGCTTCATTTATAACTTTATTCTCTTCCCCCTCAACAGTTGCAATTGCTTCCATGATGGCAGGGTCAAAGTCTTTACCGATAACTGCAATTCTTGTAACACCTTCAGATTTTAAGACATCTAAGAAGTGATTTGTACTCACTTCCAAATTTTTATCTTGTAAATGATTCTGAGCAAGTAACAGTGTATCGAAAACTGACAAAATTCTCAAGAGCAAATCTTTGTTTGCTGACCGGATGAGTGTAATCCGCTCATCTTGTGAACGCTTCTGCAAATTCTGATAATCAGCAAGTGCTCTTCTATATTTATTCTCTGTTTCTTCAAGACGCTGTTCTAGGTCTACAATCTGCTGATCTCTTGCATCTATCTCTTCAGATTCAATCTCAGTAACTTCATCTTCATGTTCTGTTGGTTCTTTTTTTATCATTATCTATTATATTATTGTCATTCTGAATTTATTTCAGAATCTTTTAAGAGATTCCGAATCAAGTTCGGAATGACAATGATTAGTTTACCATCCCTTAGCACTTGTTTCAATAAGATCTGCAAAGTATCTAACAGTTGGAATAATTGTTGTATACCGTAACCTTGCAGGTCCAAATACTCCAATTCTCCCTTTTACATTTAATGGCGTTGTATATTCAGTAAAAATAAATCCATATGGTCCTACGAGTTTTGCACCCAATTCATCTTCAATCAATATATGTACTTCATCATCATCGTGCACCATTGCATAGATGCCTTCAAAGCTAGCATATTCATCAAGCGCTTCGAGTAACGTTTTGGTGACATCAATGTCATAAAACTCAGGCATTTCCAATATATTTGCATACCCAGAACAATAAATGTCTCCATCATTGGTCGTCGCAATTGCCAAAGTACCTGTCTTTTCAGCCAGTGAACGGGTTGATTCTTTCAAGAACCGCTGCATCCGCTCACGATAATCCCATACTTTTTCTTTGAGTGCCACTTCTTCGACTGTTGAAAGATCCTTCTCTTTCATCAGTTCCCGGACATAAAACTTTAAGCCCATGGCAGTCGGTATACGACCGGCCGACGAATGAGGCTTTTTCAGATAGCCATATTCTGAAAGCTTCACCATCTCATTTCTAATTGTCGCAGGACTCGCACTCAAGTTGTGCTTTTTTTCAATTGTTTCTGATCCAACTGGATCAGCTGTCTCGATATATTCCTCGATAATACTCCGAAGAATCTCGATTTGCCTTTGTGTTAAGTTATGCATAACTGCTGATAGCAGGACCCGTCACATACGCTTCTGCAATATTGTGACCTGTCACGTACACGCTTTAGCGATGTACTGTGGTTAGCAATAATATAACATGACTGCCAAAGCTTGTCAAGCAGAAAACGCAATGTTATACTTTCCATATGAGAGTAAAGACACTTGAAGAAATAAAACGACAAGCGCTTCCTATTCTTAAGCAATACCACGTCACAAAAGCAGCCCTCTTTGGATCTTACGTACGAGGTGAGGCAACGCAGAAAAGTGATATTGATATACTTGTTCAGATGCCTGAACATGCAAGTCTCTTTGACTTAGTGGGCTTAAAGTTAGATCTTGAAGAGAGTTTCGGAAAAAAAGTTGATGTCGTTACATATAAAGGAATTAAACCGCGTATTAAAGATACTATACTAAGCCAACAGGTTCATATCTTATGAAACGTGATCCACGACTCTACCTTGATGATATTTTGAAAAGTATCATGCTTCTTGAAAAATATTTAGATGGAATATCAAAGGAACAATTTTATCTATCAGAAGAGAAGCAAGATGTTGCAGCACGAAGAATTGAGATTATTGGTGAGGCTACAAAACGCCTTTCTGATGATTTTAAAAGACAACATACTGATATTCCATGGAAAACAATGGCTGGAATGCGAGACATTTTAATTCACCAATATGACAACATTGATTTAGATGTTATCTGGGAAGCAGCAACACGACATATTCCCCCTCTTAAAACGCAAATCCAAGAATTGCTTAAAGAATACTCCTCTGACTAGCCAAAGCTTGTCAAGCAGTGCAATACGGTTTAGATAGGATAAATGTTAGTCAACTATATAATATTGCATTTTTATAACATTTTTGCCATGCTGGAAGAGTGAAAAAATATTTACTTCTTGCCATTTCTTTCTTTCTATTGACATACCTATTCTTCTTCCCAATTGTTCGCATCTCTGAAGCAGGAACTGCAGAACTTGATCAACTCTGTGTAACTGGTCCTGATCTTATTGTTCGAGGTGATAGTTTTGAGTGTAGAGATGATGCCTACTGTGACACAGAGCATTTTGACCCGCGGGTTGACGAGTTAGGAGTAAGCTCATCAGACCCTTTCTATGGTATTTGTAAATCCAAAACAGTCCTAGATTGTAGATGCGCTACTCTCCCAGGGGCACCAAATGGTATTTTGTGTAGAGGCAATGGGGGAGCTCAAGATTTGCCCAGTGCTTGTAAGGATAGCGCTCACATATGCCGCGATACTCCTGGCCTTATAGAACAAGCAGATAGAGTAAAAAGAATTACATTGACTCCTGACGTTGGACGAGGCCTCTATCTAGATGGCGGAACAGAACGATTCCGAGGAATAAGTTGCGGTACTACAGTGCAACCAACATGCACATGTATTGGTGCTACCAATCAAGCAGCATCAGGTGTAAATGGTATTCGATGCGAACTTCCAGGATTACAACCTGCAGAGGGATATTGCATGGGTAGTAAAGCATGTATTCCAAATGGCACAATGAGAGAGAGTGATGTCGATCGGATGCGAGATGGTTTTCTTAACCCGACGAGACCAGGTGAAGATAGGGGAGCAGCTACAGATGAAGCTCCATATAGAGATGCAGATCTTATAGGTGTAAGCTGTGGAGCTGAGCAAATAACCTGTACCTGCATCGGTGGAGGAAATACAACCGGAGCTGAACAGAACGGTATTCGATGCACCAATGCTGCTGGAGCAGTTATTGGCGAAGGATATTGTTCAGGGAGTGGTGATGCATGTGTCCCAAGTGGGACTATCAATCAAATGGATACTGTTCGCCTTGAAGATGGTCAACTTAACGATAACAAAGGCCCGCTTGATGAATCAGCGATGGATAATAAAGATCTTATAGGAGTAAGTTGTGAGGCGCTTCAAGCAACGATTGCGCCAACTATCCCACCACCACCGCCACCACCATGTGCTGAATGGAGTGATGGAGGACCTGGTAAAGGTTTTTGTAAAACATTTGCAACTGGATTTGGTGATCTTGGTACGAGAACTGATGAGTTTATACAGTCACTTTTTGCAGTCCTTCTCAGTCTTTCAGGCGGTATTGCGCTACTATTGATCCTCAAAGCCGGCTATCAGATGATGACATCGCAAGGAAAACCTGAACAATTACAAGCAGGTCGAGATCAACTCGTTGCTGCCATTGTCGGACTTATATTCCTCATCTTCTCGTTCGTCATTCTCCAAATCATCGGCTATGACATTCTCCAAATTCCTGGCTTTGGTACTGTTGATCCTGGTGCTCCATAGTAGCTACAACTTTATGCGTGGATTCAAAAAAAAATTACTCTTTCTACTCCTGAGTATTGTCAGCGGCCTATTGCTCGGTGGTCTTGTTTACTTTTATCCACCTGATGCGGTTTTTTCGTTCTCTTTCATCCAAATTTCATACCTTTCCATTTTTTTCTTTCTTCTTGCACTTTGGCTCTTTGCAACAGGGACATTTGTTTTCAAAAGCAAATTTCATGGACTCTTTATCACACTCTTTGTAGTCATCTATCTTATCTTCAGGTTGAACAACTTAACACACCCATTCTTCCTCATCCTCCTCTCCGCCCTCTTTCTTACCCTCGAACTTTTTATTTCCCATCGCAAGTAACCTCATTCAGCCTCGCATTCAGAGAATAAGTATGGTACAATTTGAGGGTAATCATGGCAAAATATTATCAAACAACCACTATTCCTTATGTAAATGCCGAGCCGCATATTGGTTTTGCTCTTGAAATAGTACAAGCAGATACTATCGCTCGATATCGATCTCTCATGGGTGACGATGTCATATTTAACTTTGGGACGGATGAACATGGTGTAAAGATTTATGAAAAAGCGCTTGCAGCTAATAAGACGCCACAAGAATATTGTGATGAATATGCTGTTAAATTTGACGCGCTGAAAAAAGCATTAAACTTAAGTTACAACAAGTTTATCCGTACAACTGATACGCACCACATTGCAGCTGCACAAGAATTTTGGAAACTAGCGAAAGCAAATGATGATATCTATAAAAAGTTATATAAAATTAAATACTGCGTCGGATGTGAACTTGAAAAAACAGACTCTGAATTAGTAGAAAGCCGATGCCCACTCCATCCAAATCAAGATATTCAAGTGTATGAAGAAGAGAACTACTTTTTCCGCTTTTCCAAATATCAAAATGCGCTTTTAGAGCTTTATAAAAAGAATCCGCAATTTGTTGTTCCTGAAAATAAACTTAACGAAATCCGGAACTTTGTGGAACAAGGCTTACAAGACTTTAGTATTACCCGTTTAAAAGCCAAAATGCCATGGGGTATAGATGTACCTGACGATCCCGATCATGTTATGTACGTCTGGTTTGATGCTCTTATCAACTACATATCGACTATTGGATGGCCGACAGATAAAAAGCAATTTCAAGATTATTGGCCTGTGGTGCAATTTGCTGGCAAGGACCAGGTGAGACAACAAGCAGCAATGTGGCAGGCGATGCTTATGTCTGTGCAATTGCCAAGTTCAAAACAAATTTTTATCCATGGCTTTATGACCGTTGATGGTCAAAAAATAAGTAAGAGCTTGGGAAACACAATAGATCCTATTCAGGTTGCGAAAGAGTATGGGACAGATACGCTCCGGTATTATCTTCTCGCGAAGATTCACCCAACTGAAGATAGTGATTTTTCCTGGGATAAATTCAAACAATCATACAATTCGGATTTGGCAAATGGCTTGGGTAATCTTGTAGCCCGTGTGGCAAAGCTCTGCGAAACGATTGATTATACACATGACGGTGGAACAAAAACATTTCACGATGTGTTAAGCAAACATAAAGCATTCCAAGATACGCTTGAAGCGTACAAATTTAGTGAAGCACTTGCAATCCTTTGGGAAAAGATTACACTTGTTGACCGCTATATAAATGACGAAAAACCTTGGGTTCTTGTGAAGTCTGATGCAGAGAAAGCAGTCAACGTACTTGCCCATTGTGTGAACGAAATTCAGGAAATAGCATTACTGCTCCAACCTTTTTTGCCAGAAACTGCGGGAAAAATTCAAGAACAATACAAAGGACCCAAGATTGTTTCAGGCCAATCGTTATTCCCAAGATTATAACGAGATGTAAGATTAAGGATTGAAGATTAAAGAAATTCTTAAATCTTACTTCTTAAATCCTTAATCTTATTTATGATAGACGTCCATTGTCACCTCCAATTCCAGAAATTTGAAAGCGATTATGACCGTGTAATTCAAGACGCTTTTGATGCAGGTATAACCAAAATCATCAATACAGGTACCCAGCTCTCATCAAGTCGTGGAGCAATTGCGTTTGCGGAAAAATATGAACACCTTTACGCAATAGTTGGTGTACACCCACATCATGCAGATAAAATTCAAACGAATCCTGAAGTTGTTGAACGAGGAGAACCAATCTCTCATAATGTCATTGCGAGAAACGAAGCAATCCCCACCAGGATACCGGTTGAGCAGGGGATTGCTTCGTCGTCCATGACTCCTCGCAATGACAAAAGTTATTGGCTCAAAGAACTTTATGAGATGACAAAGCATCCAAAAGTTATTGGCATTGGAGAAATTGGCCTTGATTATTTCTCGTATAAATCAAATGGCATTGTCGAACCAAAGGTGCAAAAAGAAATCTTTCTGGCACAAATTGGACTCGCACATAAAGCAAAGCTACCGTTGCAAATTCATAACCGTCAGGCAGGAGAAGACGTCATAGAAATTCTTAAAGCAAATAAACATCTTTTACAACCCGTACCAGGTATGTTTCACTGCTTTGCGGGAACGAAAGAAGTGCTCAAAGACGCTTTGGATCTTGGTTTTTTTATTGGGTTTGACGGAAATGTAACGTATAAAGGACTTGCGCCAGGCGAAACTGTGGAGTTATCTGAATTAGCAAGGCTCACCCCTCTTGAAAGAATCGTTGTTGAAACCGATGCACCATATTTAACGCCCATTCCCCACCGTGGAAAGAGAAACGAGCCAATGCATGGTATACTAACAGCCAACCACCTCGCAGGACTCAAAGGCGTCTCTTTTGAAACACTAGTAGAACAGACTGACAAAAATGTCTATACTATATTTAATATATGACAAACTTTTTTGATAAGCTCTTTACAAGGTACCCACATGGAACAAGACGTGCTCTTGAAATCTTTCCTGGTTTTATGGCGTGGACGCTTATCACGGCTCCCGTTTGGGGATCATTTCTTATCCCGACAGCACTTGCCTATTTTATCCTCTTTTTTGATGTCTATTGGCTGTATAAATCCTTTAATCTTGTACGAACTGCTTTTATCTCCTCTCGGAAAATCAAACAAGCAGAATTAGTTGACTGGTATGAAAAAGCCCGCGCATTGCCCCATGTAGAGAAAGTACATCACGTATTAATCATTCTGAACTACAAAGAATCTGTTGAAAAGTTGCGCGTAACCTTGGATGTACTTGCCAAACAAAGTTTCCCAGCCAAACAATTACACATAGTTCTTGCTATGGAAGAACGCGAAGAAGAAGCTAAAGAGCGTAGTAACATCTTAATGAAGGAGTACAAACATCTTTTTGGCAGTATTTTCCCAACGTTTCATCCTGATGTACCAGGTGAAGTGAAAGGGAAATCCTCAAATGAGGCGTACGCCGGCAGGGTTGCGTATAAGAAGTTATTTGAGGACGGAACACTCGATATTGAGTATGCAACAATTTCTTCAGTTGATGCAGATTCAATCTTTCATAAAGAGTATTTTGCCTACCTTGCCTATAAATTTCTTTCTGATCCAAAGCGGCACAATAAATTTTGGCAATCAGCAATTGTTTTCCATAATAATATTTGGGATGTTCCGGCACCTACGCGTGTTACATCATTTTTTGGGACACTGTATAGAATTGCCCTTCTCGTCCAGGGCGACAAACTGCTTACACACGCAACCTATTCACTTTCATTCAAACTACTCAAAGAGGTTGATTTCTGGGATGTGGATGTCATTCCTGAAGACTATCGTATTTTCTTTAAAGCCTTTTATCAGAAAAAGGGTGAGATGTGGGTTGAGCCGATCTTTCTCAAAACATCAATGGATGCGGCGCAATCGAAAGGGTATATCAACAGTCTTAAGAACAAATATCATCAAGAACGCCGCTGGTCTTGGGGCGTTAGCGATAACCCACTTTTTATTAAATGGTGGTTCAATGTCCCAGGTGTACCATTTTTCCGTAAAACATCGCTTATGCTTAACGTTCTTCTTGATCATATTCTTTGGCCAAGCAGCTGGTTTATTGTCACAATCGCGGCCAATGTCATGGCAGTTATCAATCCAGTATACTCAAGAACTGCCCTAGGATTTAGTTTGCCGCAACTTGCAGGCGCTATTCTCAACTTTGCCCTTTTGGCTCTTTTGGCTATGTTATACATTGACTACAAGAACCGACCGTCAAATAAGCATTTACCAATGTACCGCAAAATTCTCTTTCCATTTGAATTCCTTCTCATGCCACTTGTCGGCTTTTTTCTGTCCGCATTGCCTGCACTTATTTCACATACGCAACTAATGTTTGGAAAGCGGCTTGAATACAAAGTGACAGACAAAGTATAAATTAGCGTCTAGGTTCTAGCGTCTAGAAAAATAATTACTAAACCCTAACCGCTAGAAGCTAAACGCTCATAATATATGAAACTACTCTCTCACTTAGAAAAAAATAAAACGTTCTGGTCACTCGTCAGCCTTTGTATCCTCTTCTTTCTTCTGAGACTTCCTTCAATAATCGAACCGTATTGGTATGGTGACGAGGGAATATATCATGTTTTAGGGCTTGCGCTCAATCAAGGGCAAGTACTGTACCGCGATATTTGGGATAATAAACCGCCTCTACTTTATGTTATTTATGCACTAGCAAATAGTGACCAAATGACTGTCCGTTTTATTTCCCTTATTATTGGCCTTTTATCTGTCCTTGCATTCTTTCTGTTAGCCATAAAACTTTTTACTTCCAACCGAATTACGCTAATTATCACAACAATCTATGTACTATTATTTGCGACACCTATACTTGAAGGCAATATTGCTAATGCTGAGAATTTTATCTTATTTCCAATCATTCTAGCGGCTTTACTGATCTATTCACACGTACAAAAATCTCCAATTGTCATTCCCGCGAAGGCGGGAATCCAGAAAACAGATAGATCCCGGATCAAGTCCGGGATGACAATACTATTCTCAGCAGGACTTCTTCTTGGTATTGCGTTTCTTTTCAAGATTGTTGCAATATTTGATTTGGTTGCGTTTGCATTATTTATTGTAATGCTTGCATTACCAAAGATAACCAGAAGAGACACCTCGCAAGCATTCATAGCTGTTGCCCCGCTACTCGCCGGTTTTGTTTTACCTTTTATTCTCAGTCTTTTCTATTTCGCGACGCAGAACATCCTTGGTG
>JACDET010000001.1:0-33617 GCA_013816255.1 Candidatus Levyibacteriota bacterium
ATACAGAGCAATCAAAGCAGGAATCCTATCCAACCATTTCTGCCCTTCTTCACCACGAAGAGAAATAATATTTTTTACAAATTGTTGGTTCATGAAATTAGTATAGCAAAATAATTCTTCACATTTATGAAAAACTAGTGTAGTATTATCGTTATGGAATATAAGCTAATATCTATAGATGAGACTGGGAAAGCATCTTTTAATCATGCTTCAGAATTCTTCATTTTATCCGGAGTTGTACTGCCAGAAAAGTTTAAAGTCGTTTTGGACAGAAAGATTCGGAGAATGAAAATGAAATACTTTCAAAATGAAGAAATTATATTTCATACAAGAGATATGTTACGGAAGAAAGGACAATTCATTGCATTGCAAGATCCCAAGGTAGAAGTGGCGTTTTGGTCTGAGTTTATTAGTTTTATAAATCATCCAAAAATTAGTCTATTTTATATAATTGTTAATAAAGCAAAAGTTAAAAATTTAGGATGGCAACCAAAGACTGTTCTTAGAAAGGCATATCTAGAACTATTAGAAGGATTTGCATCCCAGCTAAAAGTAAGCAATAGTAAAGGGAGAATAATAGTAGAGTCTGATCCTGCACAAGATACATTCTTAATTCAGGCTCATAACAGGCTACAAGCACTGGGCACTACAGATAAATCTATTAATAATCATGATTATCAGCAAATGGTAACATCTTTAAGTTTGGTAAATAAAGAAAATTTAGATATTGATATACAGATTGCTGATGCGCTAGCACCTTTTGCAGGAATGAAGTATAAAACTGAAGTACTAAAAGAAAAAACGAAGCTAACTCCTCTTGATAAAATGAAAGTCAGATTAATAAATAGAAAGTTAGCAAATAAGACCAACCCTAGCTTATTTAAACCCCTTATATAACGGAAAAAGCCGGCCTTGGCTATCCGCACAATTACCGACTTCTCTCAATTTGAATTGTATATCAACATGTATATAAATTCAAGATAGAGAATTGTAATAAATTATTTTGTCAAGTCTATCTCAACTCTAATATCAATAAAATTCCCGTTCTTCTCCCCCCCACTATTCATCCAAACCTTTTCTGGAACTGCTTTATAAATTCTTCTTGGATAACTACCTAAAAACTCTTTAACTTCTCGCTTCTTAGGATCTTGATTCTTCCTTCTATACAAGTATCCCAACGCTTCAGCTATTTCTGTCTTTTCTGTCAACGCATAGGCCTTGGCTTTTATATAAACTCCTTCTCCAGTCCCTTCTGGTACAGTTGAATCATAAATAACGAGGAATACATGTCCATTGTCTGCAATATTCTGTGAATGCTGTCCATTTTGATCAGAAGCCCAGTAAAAATTGTATTCTTTATCAGATGCTGAATAAACAGGAGCGTTCCAAGGCTTACCATCCTTAGACGCTGTAGCAATAGTTATATAGAGGATTTGTTCAATGATTTCTCTTGCTCTTTTATTGAATTTATCCATAGAAGAATTTATTTTTACAGAATTTTTTACTCAATAACAATATCTCTTGTTGTTCTCCAAACTGCGCGTTGTGATCTGCGTATCTCTTCAAGATCTGTGGCAAGTCGGGCTGATACTTGGTCTGCGCGCGCGATCTCTTCTCTGAGTCTTGAAGCTTCGTCAGGTTGAAGCCGCATAGCGATATCTTTTTGATCTCCATTAAGCCCTGGTGAGCTAACAAATGCAACTAATGCTATTGCTTCTTCTCCATCCAACTCACGAGTTACACCAAAACCTATTAACTGCATTTTCGGAAGATGATTCCGCACAATAACATCGTCATCTCGTACACCAAATACAGTCCGCGCAATTGGAATACCATTAACTTCAGTAGGAGTATATCCAACAACTTCTATCATATGCGTTGGAACAAAAGGTAACCCTTGAATACCACCTATTCCAGCATCAGGTGTAGAAAGAGTATGCGTAATCTCATCTCCTCCAATAAGACTTCTTGTTTCTGCTTTGGTAGTCGATGAAGGATAGACAGTAGAAACTCCTCTGTGTTGCTCCGCAATTACAGGAGCAACTGCTGCATCAACAATATGCTTAAACGCTCTAGCTTGATGAGAACTGCCTTCAATTGTCATAGTTAATTTCTCTGTCTGAGGAACGCGGGGATGTCCCATTCATCTTCTGCGGCTTTTTCGTCTTTTTTGTCTTGGTGCGGTTGTTGCATTTGTTGTTGTTGTGGTGGTTGATTGGTATTGTCATCATCGTCGTCATTTTGTTGTTGCTGTGGATCATTCTGTTGGACTGGTGGCTGGGTCCTCGTCAACGGTGTGTCTGTGACTTGTGGGGTTGGTTGTGGGATGACGAACTGTTGGAGTCGTTGTTTGGCTTGGTCAAAACCTGTTGCAACAACTGTGATACGGATTTGATCGTGCATTGTCTCATCGATTGTCGCACCAAAGATGATGTTGGCATCTGGATCGGCTGCACTTGAGATGATCTTGGCTGCTTCGTCGACTTCAGTCATTGTCAGATCAGATCCGCCGACCACGTTGAAGAGCACTCCCCGTGCGCCTTCCATACTGATTTCAAGAAGCGGGGACGCGATAGCAGAACGTGCGGCTGTCTGGGCTCGATTTTCGCCGACACCACTGCCAATACCCATAAGGGCGGAGCCAGCGTCGGACATGATGTTCCGGACATCGGCGAAATCGACATTGATGAGACCAGGCATGGTAATGATTTCAGAGATACCTTGGACGCCTTGGGTCAAGACTGAATCAGCTACTTTAAATGCATCCAAAAGACTTAACTTACGGTCGACGACATCAAGGATCCTCTGATTTGGAATCACAATCAACGTATCTACTTTATCTTTGAGGCTATCTATGCCTTCTTCAGCACTGACCATACGGCGTGTACCTTCGAACATAAAAGGCTTCGTGACAACGGCAACTGTCAATGCGCCAACTTCTTTGGCGATTCCGGCCACAACTGAAGTCGCGCCAGTTCCTGTTCCGCCTCCCATTCCAGCGGTTAAGAAAACCATATCTGAGCCTTCGAGAGCGCTTTTGATTTTTTCAGAAGATTCTTCAGCAGCTTGACGGCCGATTTCAGGATCTCCACCTGATCCAAGACCTTTGGTGAAGACTTCACCAATTTGGATTTTGGTATCTGCTTTGTTGAGCAGAAGCGCTTGCGCGTCTGTGTTGATAGCTACGAAGTCGACACCGTGGATGGTTCCATTGGAGATCATTGAGCCGATAGCATTGCTTCCACCGCCACCAATACCCATGACACGAATTTTGGCGAAATTTGAAGATTGTGGTCGAATTAACATAGTATGTGGGCTTGGTCAAATCCTACCAGATATATTCTAGGTTTGCAATAAGGAAATGGTATAAACAGTGTCACTTTTAGTAAGTATTTTACGGAATAAATGATTTGATGAGGTTAATGATTTTTTTTATGACTTTATTTGCTCCGCCTCCACCTGATGGCATGGAGAATCGTGAAGTTGATCGGGCTGGTGCATTACCCATACCGTAACGGATAAGACCAATTGCTGTTGAGAATGCAGGATGTTGGACCTCATCGATAATACCTTTAACATCGGTCGGCATACCAATTCTCACAGGCATCGCGAGCGTCCTTCGTGCAGCTTCACGCAAACCGACAGTCAACGCACCGCCACCGGTGAAGACGATACCGGCTGGAGTTTGCGCCGCAAAACCACTCTTTTTGATCTCAATACCAATCATCGTACAAATTTCATTAAGCCTTGGACGGATGATGCCGTCAACAAGGGTTTTTTGTGATACTTTGCGGATTTCTTCGGAAAGGTTCAGTGGCGTCAGATCGACTTCATCAGAAGGCTTTGGTGCTGCTGCTTCGCCATCTTCAGTTCGAGTGAGTTTCTTATTGTAATTTTGTGAGAAGAATAACTTGATTTTTTCAGCACTTTCAAGTGAGATACGAAGACCAATTGCCAGGTCATTGGTCACATGCCGTGCGCCAATCGCGAGAACGGATGAATACGCGACTGATCCCTCGGTATAAATTGAAATATCAGTCGTCCCAGCTCCGATATCTACCAACACAACACCAAGTTCTTTTTCAGTATCTGAAAGTACTGAAAGCGAACTAGCATAGCCACTAAATGCAAAGCTATCGATATCCACACCTACTTCTGAGAAAGCTTTTTCAAGGTTTCTCAGAGAGACACTGTTGGCAGTCACGATATGGGTATCCACTTCAAGTCTTGTGCCTGACATACCGACTGGATCTTTGATGCCTTCTTGTCCATCGACAATATAATTTCGTGGAAGCACATGGATGATGTCACGGGTTGAGGGGATAGAGATAGCTTTGGCTGCGTCGATGACACGTTGTAAATCGCTTTCTGAGATCTCACCATTTGGCGTAGCTACTGCGACAACACCACGAGAATTTTGACAGTCAATTTGACTGCCACCTAAAGAAACCATCACATGTGAAGCCGAATAACCTGCCATGCGCTCGGCGGCTTCAAGGGACGCATTAATCGCATGAACAGCTTCGTCAATGTCAACAACTTGTCCTTTTCGGATGCCTTGTGATTTTACTTCTGAAACACCGAGGACGTTAACGACATTTTCTATAACTTTAGAGATGACTGTAACTATTTTGTATGTTCCAACGTCAATTGCAACAAGTATTTTTCCTTCATTCATATACTCTTTTTAAATCATTTTACAGATAGTGTAGTATGCCTCGTCGTTCATTCTGCCTTAATAATTTTTGCAAAATGAATGACGATAGGTATATCTCATTATTTGGGCACTATTACGGGCTTCTCAAAACGCAAATCTAACCGTGAAAACAGCTTATCTTCCATTGTAAGGTGTGAAAGGATGAATTGTAAAGAGGCTATTTGTTTAATTATATCCTTTTGGCCCGAAAATGTCACGGCACCACCTTGCTTTAACGTAACAATATAAACATCTTTCGCTGTTTTTTCAATTTTTGTATAGGCTATTTGTTCTTTTTGCAATTCTCTCTTTAATAGCTCAACTTGATTATCTTTCTGGCTCGCTTGTGCGAATTTCATACTCGCCAACGGACTTACGTACAAAGGTTTACTCATTTCTATCGTAATATAGTAAAACGTCCCTGCACCAACAGCACTTACCATACCAGCAATCACCAAACAAAATAATACAATCTTCTTGGCAGCTCTCTTTTGTTTCCGGTCAATATTAGGCTTTTGTTTCATGCTTTACAATCTCAATAATTTTGTCGGCTGCGTCGCGATCAATTAATTCATGTGTTACAACTGCATGACTTTTATATGTTTCTATATTGGAAAGCATTTCTTGTACTTTTTCAACAAATAGTTCAGGCGTTAACACATCTTGTTCAAACACTTCTCCCAAACCAGTACTCTGCACAAATTGCGCATTGGTTAATTGTTCGTGCTGTTGACCATATGGCAGAGGGATAAGCATACACGGTTTACCAAGATACAATAGTTCGCTCACGGTTCCAATTCCAGAACGCGCGATAACCAAATCAGCATGCTGAATCATCGAAACGACCTGATCTGATGGAACAAATTTGGTCAGTTCATAGCGTTTTTGTAAATGCTCAGGAAAACTTGCGCGCTTTTGCTGTAATCGATCATAGTCTCCAAATTCAGTGGCACTTCCTGTTTGATGGATCACCAAATAATTTTCCAAAAGCTTTTCAAGTGCTCCTTCTACCAATAGATTAATCCCATGTGCCCCACCACTGCCCCCGGTTACATACAGTAAAGGGTGTTTATTGTTTGAGCCATGTCGAGAACTATCTGCATATTCAAAGAATTCTTTGCGCAAAGGGTTCCCGGTCAATACTGTTTTGTCTTTTGGAAAAAATTGCTCTGAATATTTCCACGAAATACAAATCTTATCGGCAAATTTACTTACAATCTTATTTGATAGTCCCGCTTGAAGCGTTTGTTCATGGAGCACTATGGGAATTTTTTGCATCTTCGCCGCAACGGCAATTGGTACTGCGATATACCCGCCAAATGATAATACGACATCAGGTTTAAAATCTTTAAGAATTTTCGTCGCTTGGGAGAGTCCAACCGGAATTTTTAGTAGGGAGGATATTGTATGCGTAGAGAGTTTTCTTTGTAGTCTGCCTGTGGTGATTGGAGTAAACGGTATTCCTAATTTTTGCGCTGTTTGATATTCAAAAGATAAAGCCTCATCTCCTTCAAATGCATATTTCCGTCCAACAACCAGAACTTCCCATTCCTTAGGTAATTTATCCAAAACAGCCAAAGCAGGAGCAAAATGCCCCCCACCTCCAGCAACAATTAAAAGTTTCATATGATAAGTATATCACTCTTGAGGTAGTTTACTTAATGTTAACTTCTTGATTGTTTGGCGATATTAAGAAGGACACCCATAGATGCAAGATCAATAATAAGAGCTGAGCCTCCGTATGAGATGAATGGTAATGGGACACCAGTCAATGGGACCAATGCCGTCATGGCGGCCAAATTGATGACAGTCTGGATACCGATAAAAGCTATGATGCCACCAGCGAGGAGTTTGCCGAAACTATCTTTGGCACGTGATGCGATATATAAACAACGCCAAATAAAAGCCGCAAAAACCATGATCAACACAACCGATCCGATAAAACCAAATTCTTCAGCAATAATCGGGAAAATTGAATCAGTTACATTTTCCGGTAAGTAGGCGTATTTCTGTATTGAATTTCCCACACCCAGACCAAATAGCCCACCAGATCCTAATGCAATTAAGATCTGTTTCACATGATATGACGTATCTTGAATTGAATTTCCTAAGTTGAGAAAGCTTGTTAGGCGGGATAAACGGTACGGTTCAATGATAATATAAAGAAAACCGATAATGCCGACAAAAGGCGCAATAAAGAGGAAGTAAAAAATATTTCCACCCGAAAGAAAGTAAATGACGAGCGCTTCAAAAAGAATAATTGAAGCTGTTCCCAAATCTGGCTCAAGCATAATAAGCAGGAGAATTGCTCCCATCAGAAGCAAAAATGCTCCAAATCTTCCTTTTTCTTTATGCGAGAACCAAGCTGCCAAATATATTGCCAAACCTAATTTCACAAACTCTGCAGGTTGCAATGTGATAAAGCCTAAATTTACCCATCTATTTGCACCCAAAGCATTGGAACCAATTCCAGGAATAAATACTAATATTAAAAGAACGAGAGCAATAATAAGAAGCGGAAGTGCCAAGTGATATAACTTATGATAATCAGTTCTATAAGCGATGAATAGCGCAGCAAAACCTAAGATACACCAAACAATTTGATCCTTGATAAAACCATATTTGTCACCAAAAAGATTAAACGCAACAACTGAGGAAGAATTAAAAATCATGAGGAGTCCAAATAACGTAAGCGAAGTAACGATACTAAATAAAACAATATCGAATTTTCCGGTAGATACTTTTTTAAAACGAAAACGTGATTTCATCAGGCAGTAACAAATGTAAGCAAACTAGATTAGCGCTATAAAGACTCCTAATATAGCCAATAAGAATCCCACCAACCATGCACGCATAACTATCTTTGGCTCTTCCCATCCCTTTTTAAGAAAATAAAGATGGAGTGGTGCTACAGGAAGTAATTTGCGTCCGAGATATTTTTTGCCTAATAATTGAATTAGAGACGAAGCAATTTCAATGACGAAGACACCACCAATGATCATTAATGCAAATACTTTTCCAGTTAATAATCCGGTAACAGCAAGTGCCGCGCCAAGCGACAATGATCCGACATCACCCAACCATATACGGGCTTTGTAAATATTAAAGTAGAGAAATGCAGCGACACTTCCAATCAGTATTGCCAAAAAGATACCTAGAGGTTGATCCAGTTGAATTGAGTTAATTGCCAAAAATGCCAAAAGACAAATGATCAAAAGTCCTGATGCTAAACCATCTAATCCATCCGTTATATTAAAAGCATTAACAAAAGCAACAATAACAAATGCCGCAAAAGGAACAAATAGTGCACCAAGAAAGAGCTGACCAACCCCATGAATAAAGATAAAATCAAAACCAAGTTGTACATAAAAGACTGTTGCAATAATAAGAGCTAAAATCCATTGAATAACAAATTTATGCCGGAAACGCAAACCAAAGAATTTTTCTTTCCCTGGTACTAATTTTTTCAAATCATCATAAAAACCAAGAATTCCAAAGCTCACAAATGAGAACAGAATCACAAAGATTTCCCAAGGATTACTCTGGATATTGAAAATGCCGTATGCCCACAGGGTCCAGACAAATACGACAATAATAATGAGGACACCACCTCCATATGGCGTACCGACTTTCCAGCCATTGAATTTATCAAAAAGCGGCGTACGGTTATCAAACATATCTGTTGTAACCTGCTTATGACGGCGAAGTTTTATCTTATAGAGAAAATCTATAAATGGTAATAAAAGAATAGCCGTTATAAAAGCTGACGAGAGCATTAGCCCAAGGAGAAGTCTCATGACTACAATTATACTCTATATGGCTTTGAAAGCACAATTGTTCTGGTTAATTATTTTCAATGAGGGATATAGTTTGATGAAGATCTGTAACTGTTGCATCAGGTTTATATGCAACTACTACCCGAGGATTTTGGGCAAATCTTCCGCGTTTCATAAATATAGTAAAGACATTTTCACCATATGCTTTTACTTTCTCCAATACTTCCAACCGGTCTTCAACGACAAATAGCCTACCGCTATCTTTATATGTTTCAATTAGACCCTTTATTACCTGTATTTTTTCCTCAACAATGTACGTATGCTTTTCTTGAAAAAGATGGTCAATATTTGTTTCGACCAACTTCTTTTTCTGAAATGCAACATCTCCTTGAGAGAATATACCAAGAGTCGCTATTTGAGAGAGTGCTTTAAGGGCTGCATGCACTTCTTCATACATCTCATATGTCTTGAAATTTGTGGAGTAGAATTTCGCGGTGTTAAAGATAGTATCATCTATATCTAAAAGAACAATTTTTTTATATTTCTCCATAATCACAAATTAATCTATACACATTTGTTTCGCGTTTTTCAAAACCTAATTTCTCATATAAATTGTTACTTGCATCCCGTCTTGGCCGTGAAGTGAAATCAATATACGCTGCACCTTTCTCGCGTGCAGTATCTACCGCTCGTTGCATAAGCTGTGTTCCTAAACCTTTATTCCGGAACTTCTCATCAACAACCAAATCATCAATATACCCTTTTCTGACATATGGAATACGAAAAACCATAAGCAGCACCATCCCAACAAATGCGTTACTCTTTGTGTCACGAGCAAGATAAAGAAAGTGCAGTGGTGACTCTATCATTTCTTTGACTTCTCCGTCTGAAAGATCTTTGTAATTCTTTCCTTCTTGTTGCGCTAAATTTCTGATTGCTTGAGCAACGCCAGAGGAGAATGTTGTAACTCTATGTATAACGAATTCTTGTTGCGCCATTATGTATTGATCTTTTTCATACTGTTGAGTAGTAGCTCAGCTTCTTCGAGTTCTGCTTTTGTATTGACCCCACGCCATGCCATGTAACCACCTTTGAGTGTCTCAACATGTTCATCATCTTTAATGGCTAAATCTATAAGACTTGTGAGGTAGTATTCTCCTGTGGCTGAACTTTTTTTAACCATTGAGAGATACTTTTTTAAGAAGCTTACTTTAAAAATAAAACATCCTGGGTTAATTTCTTTGATCCTCTTTTGTTCTTCTGTCGCATCTTTTTCTTCAACAATTGCTAAGACTTTGCCACGGTCATCCCGCATGATTCTTCCCAATCCAAACGGCTGCTCTTTTTCAATCGTCAAAAAGGTGAATGCAGCATTGGATGCGTAATGTGTTTCAAACAATTTACTCATCATCGGCAAATGCTCATCGATATAGATAACGGCATCATCTCCATACACGATAATGACATCCGTGATATCTTCAGGCAACTCTGTCAAGGCAGATTGGGCGGCGTGTCCAGTACCCAACAATTCTTTTTGTTCGGCATAAATGACATCCTCATTGGCATCTGCAAGTGTCTGCATCACAGATTCTTTAGCGAACCCGACAACAACGACTGTTGCCTTTGCACCAAGTTTCTTCATGAATTGTACAATATGTACGATGATTGGCTTTTTAGCGAGAGACAGCGTTACTTTATTGATACCATCAACTTCCATTCGCTTACCTCGACCAGCAGCCAAAATGATTGCGCCTAATTTTCTTTCTATCATTATTCTTCCTCTATTACTCTTTTTATAGATGCGCCAAGTTTGGTGAGACGGGTTTCAAAGCCTTCATAACCTCGGTCTAACTTCTCTATTCCGAAAATTGTCGATGTACCTTTCGCAGCCAGTGCCGCAAGAACTATTGCTGCACCCGCACGGATATCAAGTGTCGTCATCACTGCATTATGGAGTTTTTTGGGTCCTGTTATTCGTACTGCATGGAAGTATTCAGGTTGGTCGTCTTCTAAGTTATAGTTATACACCTCTTCAGGATTACTCACTTTTGGATTAAAAAGCTTTACTTTTGCGCCCATTCTTTTGAGGTCTGCGACATATCCCATTTTATTTTCAAATACTGTTTCATGAATAGTCGAGACACCTTCAGCTTGTGTCATAAGAATCGCCCATGGCGCTTGCCAGTCAGTTAGAAATCCAGGATGAATACCCGTCTCGACATCAACTGCTCGTAGCGTTCCATTGGCAAAAAACCGGATGCCATTCTCTTTTATTTCATATCCTGCCCCAGTTGCTTTATATTTTTCCATGAATGCCGCAATATGTGCTTTGTGTGCATCTTTGATAAAGATATCTCCACCAGTGATGACTGCAGCGATTGCAAAAGTCGCGACTTCAATTCTGTCAGGACTAATTGTAAATTCTGAACCATGAAGTTTCTCAACACCAATAATAGTTATTTGGCGCGGTGCAGTACGCTTTACATTACCTCCCATTGCGTTGATTAACGTGATCACATCATTAATCTCAGGCTCTTCAGCAGCATTTTCCAAAACCGTTGTTCCCTGAGCTAGTGCCGCACTGATGATCATTGTCTCTGTACCGGTATGTGTACTCTTTGGGAAACGATATGATGTAGCCTTTAAACCTTTTGTCTTTGCATGGAAGTAACCATCTTCACTATGATACGTAATATCGACACCCATTTGTCCCACACCTTCAACCGTTCTATCAATCGGCCGGGCACCAAGTCTACACCCACCTGGATTTGGAATAATCGCTTCACCTGTTCTTGCAAGAAGCGGGCCGATGAACATTGATGAGGTGCGGGCTCTTGCTGCTTTATCGAGTGGAATTGAAGAGTGTGCAAACTGCTTTAATTGAATTGTGACAGTATGATCTTCAAGCTGTACATCTGCTCCAAGATCTTTCATGATGTCGATCATGACGAAAAGATCTGCAATAAGTGGGACATTATGGATAACGACTTTCTCATCGGTAAGACATGCAGCGACGAGCACTTTTAACGCAGCGTTTTTCGCACCCGCAATTCCAATCTCACCCTGTAATGTGTTGCCACCTTTGATAACAAATTTATTCATAACTAAGATTTATCTTCTCTTCTTTGTGTTTCTTCTCTTCTCCAGGTCATAGCTTCCTCACCATGTTCGCGCAATACTTCTTTATCAGCAGGTACTAGCTTAAAAGCTGCTGAGAGTATTATATCCTTTGTTTCTTCCCACTCTTCATCAGTATAAACGAAATGTGGTAATTGTCCATTGTATGTTTGTATTTCTCCATTTTCATGCAAAATTCTGACTGACTGCAATGCTTTATTGACCATCAGATACTTTGGTATATATTTGGCGTTTGTATAAATAGCGCCTCCTACCGTTCCCGGTAATCCTAATTGATATTCAAGACCAGATAATCCTTCTGCAATTGTATATCGTACCAATTGATTCAAATTAACACCCGCTTCAGCATACACAAGTACCTCTTGCATTCCCATCTGATTTTGCCGTATAGAACCTTTCATTCCTGCTTTATCAAAGCGGTGACAATTATTCTTGATGACCAAACCGTTTATGTCTTTCGTTGATGCAATCCTTGCACCACCTCCAAGCATATAAATAGGAACTTTGAGCTCTTGTGCTGCTCTGACTATCTTTACAAGTTCATCAATTGTATCAATTTCTAGATATAATTCGGCCGTTACAGCAACCTTTGCAATACTGTGTGTCGCTAATGATTCGTTTCTTTTAATCCGCTTCTCGCCAATTATCTCAGCAATTTTTTGTATGTTATCTGTCATTTATTACATCGTCATTGCGAACATAGTGAAGCAATCCCCTGCAGCTAATTGAGATTGCACCCTACGGGCACAAGACCGCGTCGCTCCACTTCTCGCAATGACGTTATTGAAAGCTCAATTTAGTATGGATCGTATAGATATCTCCGGCTCCCATTGAAACTAAGATTGTATCTGATCTGAACCTATTTTGATTAATATATTCTACCACATCAAGAAGCGTAGGCAGGTATAAAACCTCTTTATGATGACTACTTAAAGCGACTGCGAGATGTTTTGCTGTCACACTTGCATCAGGTTTCTCCCGCAAGGAGGCATAGATATCGGTCAGAACGACAGTATCCACACTTTCAAAAACGCGAAGAAAATCATTAAAGAGCTGTTTGGTCCGTGAATACGTATGTGGTTGAAAAATGCATACGATTTTTTTCTTCGGATATTGCTTACGTAACGCACCAAGTGTTTTTTTAATTTCAGTTGGATGGTGCGCGTAGTCATCATAGACTTTGGCCCCAGTCCGTAAGTCTCCAATGAATTCAAGACGGCGTTTTGAACCTTGGAAAGCAAGTAATCCTTTTCTAATCTTATCAATCGACAGTCCAAGCTCAAGTGAAACAATGAGAGCGGCTAATGCATTGAGGGCATTATGCTCACCAACCACCCGGATAGCAAATTCACCCAATGGTACACCTTGTGACTTTACCCAAAAGAAGGTTTGATCACCGGAGATATTTACTCGCTCCAGAATATAATCATTGGTTGTGCCAAGACCATATGTCACAGCTTTACGCTCATATTCTTTTAAAAGCTTTCGCACTTCAGGATCATCTCCACACGCAATTAATAATCCTTTGGCCGAGATTTGATTTGCAAATGTTAAAAACGTTTCGCGGACATCATCGATTGTAGGATAGATATCAGTATGATCATGCTCAATATTGGTAAAAACCGTAAGCGTCGGATGCTGCCATAAGAATCTTGCCCGCTTATCATGCACAGGTTCTGTCGCGTATTCATCAGCTTCAGCAATAAAGTATCTTCCAAGTCCCAAATAGCCTGGCGCACCCAGAGATTTTACGTCCCCCGTCCCAATGATATAGGAAGGGTCAAGACCATTTTCTTTGAGAATTGTCGCAACCATAGCGGTTGTGGTCGTTTTCCCATGTGTTCCCGCAATTGAAACACCTGTGAACTTCCGGTCAAGTACTTCCCCTTTCATAAACAACCCCGTTGCCTCACCTGCTGACATAACTGGAATTTTCTTCAACTTCGCAGTTTGCACTTCAATATTGTCATAACCGCCATGGGCTCCTGTTGTAATGACAAAATCAGGCTCTTGGATATGCTCAGGCGCGAATGAGGGATGAACAACAATTTTTGCCCCTTTCAAAGCGGCATCTGTAATGAATTCTTGATCGATATCAGACCCTGTGACATCATACCCAGCTTCTTTAGCAATAAGTGCCAAAGGAGTCATATTCGTCCCTTTAATACCAACAAAATATATTTGCTTTTTCTTTGTCATATATTTGTGTCATCCTGAACGCAGTGAAGGATCTCAAATGTGAGATTCTCCGGCTTTGCCTCAGAATGACACGTTACTCTAAACTTATAACACTCACAAATCTCCCTGATCTATCTCCGCTACGGTATGAATAGAGTGTTTCTTTATTACATTGAGTACACTCCTCCGATACCTCAATATTCCCTTCCAGTATACCCTCTTTCAAAAGACATTGCACTGCAATTGCTCTAAGATCAAGCAAATATTTCTCCTCATTATTGTTCGAGTGAAGTCGAGAACTTTCGTTTCCTCGCTTCACAATGTGCTTTGACTCCTTAAAGAGTATATTTTGAAATGTTGGAAATGCTTTCTCAAATTGCAAAGCAACTTCCTCTCCCACTTCATAACATTTCTTTTCAATACCAGGACCAATACCGACAATGATATCCTTGGGATTACTATCAAAAGTACTATGCATCTGTTGCACTGTATTTGCAATGATATTTTTTAGAAGTCCTTTTGTTCCAGCATGTGCTGCTCCAATTACGTTTTTTTGCTGATCATAAAAAAGAATTGGAAGACAATCTGCGGTAATAATCGCCAACGGAAGATTTTTTTGTTTGGTCACCATCCCATCACTTTTAGGGATAACTATTTCTCGATCATTCTCAATAAGTGCGACTGTCCCACTATGCACCTGGTCCATACAAAGAGGTATTGATTTCAAATCAACTGTTTTCCCAAACTTCATGAGATTTCCATGATGGATGCTCAGATCCTCTTTCTTCATAGAATCAAAAGCTTTTGTAGAAACTGCGTGCTTAATCGTTGGGAAATTTGATAAGTTTTGAAAGGTATAAATTGAATCTTTAAAATGCATACATTATTTTTTATCCCGCAATACTTGCTTTGTAATTTCATTCTCATCCCACGGTTCTTCACCACGTCCATAATTCATAGACTTCTCATGGCCCTTCCCGGTCATAAGCACTGCATCACCTTTTTGCGCCAAAGTAATAGCCAAACGAATCGCTTCTTTACGGTCCGAAATAACAAAAACATATTTTTTCTCTTTCTGAACGCTAGACGCTAGACGCGAAACGCTATCTCCAGTAATAACCTCAAACCGTTTATCTTTAATTCCTGAAAGAATTTCTTTATTAATCTTCTCAATTGGCTCATCTCTCGGATCCTCTGAGGTAATGATAATAATATCTGAGAAGCGTGCCGAAATATTTCCCATTTCAGGTCTCTTATATGTATCTCTTCGAGCAGCAGCACCAAAGACATGAATCAATCGTTTGCTCGCAAGCTTTTTCACTTCAGGTAAAATTTCAGTAAATGAATTAGGTGTATGCGCGAAATCATTGATGACCAAAAAGTCTTTATTGTAGAGCACTTCCTGCCGACCAGCTGGAGCTTTAAAAGTCGCTATCCCTCTTCGTATACCTTCTTCAGGCAAATGCAGTGACTGTAAAGCCGCAATTGCTGCAAGACTATTATATTTATTAAATTGCCCTATGAGTTTGGTAGTGAAAGGAAAGACATGAGGATTCACATCAGCATCTTTTTTCATCCCGTAAGTAATGATAGCTTCTTTGCCTTTCAATTCTTTTTTCCTAATCTGCCAATATGAGTGATCATCTTTATTGACTACGGCAACTTTGGCAGTCCGCAATAATTTCGATTTTGCCTTTACATAATTTTCATACGTTTTGTGATAATCCAAATGCTCACGAGTTACATTGGTGATAACACCAACATCAAAATGCACACCTGCAACGCGGTGCTGATCAAGAGCATGGGAAGTAACTTCCAGAACAATATATTTCACACCTTCTTTTTTGGCTTTTTTGATATATGACTGAATAGCAAAACGACCAGGTGTTGTGATATGAAAACCTAAATCACTCGCGCGCCCATTGATGATAGCGCCATTTGAAGAGATCAATGCGGCTTTATATCCACTTGTTATTAAAATATGATAAATGAGACTTGAGGTTGTGGTCTTACCATCTGTTCCTGTAACACCGATTATAGTCAATCCACGAGCTGGAAATCCATACATGATGTTCGCAAGAACAGCTTGACCCAGATGATAGATGTTTTTTGTTTTCTGCCACATAACTACTATTGTTCGAGTGAAGTCGAGAACTAAACTCACTATTCTATTTCAAATACTCTCTCAACAATTCCAAAATTTTATCATAATACGTGTAATAAATATATCCTGTCAATACAAGCAAACCAGGAAATATAATATACTTTTCAAAAAACTCTCCTGTCGTCACACGAAATGCACGGATTGGCGGGAAACCAAAACTCCAAGGAATTGGCAAAAGCCATGCAACTCCTTCTTTGGTAAATGTATCCATAATTAAATGCGACACAAACCCAATCATAAAAGCCCACCACACCACATCCAGATCAATATTGGGAATACTCGGTTGAAGGAAGTTAAGAAATAGTTGGAATAAAATGCCAAAGAGAAAAATCCCTAGAATTGAATGTGAAAGAAAGCGATGACCACCCAAAAGTCTGCCAAAGAACCTCCCAAACATCGGCCCGATCGGGACATTCCTCCAAAAAGGTGCTGTAGATTGATCAATATCCGGAGCAATCCCTCCAAGCATATTGGCCCCCAACGCAACAATTGCTGTACCCATAGTCATTTCAGGAAGCGGTTGTGTCACGACAACAACACTCAATGCAGTAAAAGCAGCCAAATCATGCGTTCTCCCTAACATAGTAACCAGTATAGCAAATTTTGCAGAACCAATCATACGTCATTCTGGCTTGTCCAGAATCAGTTTTTGTGAGATGCTGAACTAAATTCAGCATGACAGTTTTTAATCAAACAAAGCAAACTATTCTCGCAAACAATATCATCGAAGCAAAATCCTTCATCGATCAGTCTCTCGGCTTATTAAAATACCCAACTCCAACTGCAATGCTCATCAAAACTAGATTTGGTATCCATACATTTTTTATGAAATACGCGATTGATGTATTGGTGTTGGATAAAGAAAATCGTATCGTCAAACTAAAGGAAAATCTTAAACCAAATGTTATCTTTATCTGGAACCCAAAATACGATACTGTCGTAGAATCACGCGAAGGCACAATTAAAAAGACAAATACACAAGTTGGAGATGTACTGATACTAAAGTAGCTAGTTCAGCTTAAAGATTATACTGTATATGCCTAAAATCCGGAGTAACCATACTGGAATAAACAATTTTTTCACCATAATGTCTTTCAATAGCTCTATCATATCCTTGATGAGATAGGGCACGTATTACAACACTCTTAAACCCTTTATTTCGTAAATCTTCGTCTAATGGTTCCATTAGAGCGCCGACATATCCGTTGCCTCTGTGATCTTTATCAATGATTGTTGCTGTTATTTCTGCTTTTGTATCTGAAGGAACCGTATCATTTGCTTCCTTGGACCACCCATAACTATGTTGTGTTAAAGCAAAACCAATTACTTTATTTCCTTCTCTTAGCAACACTTTTGTATTATCAATCGTATGAGGATTTGTAAAGCTCTTGTCTACCCACTCATGTATATCATCAGTTCGAAAGACACCACTACTTTGAGCCTGACGAGCTAAATCGGTAATATCATCTTTTACAGCGTCCCATTTCTCGGGAGTGTATCGAAATACTTCTCCTCTCACCGTAGGTTGATCCCTTCTGGAACCTTTGTCTGAACTTCCGCCTTTGGATTCTGCTCCCATAATAATGGAATTATACTAAGATAGAACTAAGATGTCAAACTATAGGATTCTGATATTGGTTACTCTCAATAATTAACAATTGAGCAATATAACAATAATAATCTATATTTTCTGCTATAATCACATTTATGAAACCACTAATTACCTACGATGATTTTGCAAAGCTTGATATCCGAGTCGGGACAGTTATCAACTGTGAAGAGAAAGAAGGTTCTGAGAAATTACTCCGTCTTACTGTCGATTTCGGAGAACATGGCATGCGAAATATTCTTTCAGGAATTAAGAAGTGGTACAAACCATCAGATTTGATTGGCAAACAATTCGTCTTCGTCTTTAATCTAGCTCCACGGAAAATGATGGGTGAAGAATCTGAGGGAATGATTCTAGCAGCAGAAGGCAAAAAGCCGCAACCTCTCAAACCAAAATCAAAAGTACCCCCAGGCGCACCAATACTCTAATTTACTGTCATTCCGAGCGTAGTCGAGGAATCTCTTTCACCTGATTATAAGATCCCTCCACTTTGGTCGGGATGACAATAAATCGCTACTTATCTTCGACAATCGGTTCCGTTGGTGGGATACTATAATAACTCAAAATATTTCGCGCTACATTAAAAAATATTGGTGCTGCTGTCTCAGAACCATAAATCGAAGTTGATGGCCGGTCAACGACAACAAGCATTAAGAACTTCGGATCATCAGCAGGTGCAAAACCTACAAATGACGCAATGGTCTTATTTGCATCATAATGTCCTTCGACAGGGATTTGTGCAGTACCAGTCTTCCCAGCGATTCTATAGCCTTTTGGCGCTGCCCATTTCGATTCTCCATCTTCAACTGCTTTGACCATCATCTCAGTCATAACCTTGGCTGATTTTGCTGAGATAGGACGTCCTACTTGCTTTGGAGGAATTGGAATAACATTGCCTTCTGCTGTCTCTACTTTGGCAACAACATGTGGCTCCATAAGTTTCCCCTCGTTTGCAATCGCGCTAAAAGCAGTTAACAATGTAATTGGTGTTAAGGTTAATCCTTGACCAAATGTTGCGGTTGCTTGATCGATCTCATACCAAGAATCCCGCTCACGCAAACTTGGATAGACTTCTCCCTGCAGATCAATACCCGTTGCACGTCCAATCCCAAACTTATCCATGTACGATAACATCCGGTCCAATCCCAATAGCCTACCGGTAAATACCATACCTGTGTTATCTGAATGCACGATAACATCAGTCATTGAGCTGTTTGCAGTATATTTATCATTCCATGTCTTGATTTCATATCCCGTGATCTCAACAGGTCCCGCACAGATAGTACATCTGGTATCTGCTTTTAAAAGTCCTGCATCGAGCGCTGATGCCATGATGAGTGGTTTGAAAGTAGAACCAGGTTCATAGGCAAAAGAAATAAATGGATTAGAATAGAGTTTATCCGAAAAATCCTGATATGACCGGGGATCATAGGTCGGGAAAGAAGACATGGCGAGAATGCCACCTGTTTTTGGATCCATTATTGCGGCTGTCCCACCCACAGCACCATACGCTTCAATACCTCTTTTTAATTCTTGGTCAAGCATAAATTGAATTCTGCGGTCAATGTGTAAGATCAAATCTCTTCCATCAACTTTTTCAGTATTATCATTCATGTTGGCCAGAATCGGTTGTCCTCTCGCGTCTTTGACAACTATAGCGACACCATCTTTACCCCGCAATTGCCGATCATAATATCCTTCCAGACCAAAGTATCCTTTATCATTTCCTTCATCGTCACGACCAACAAACCCGAGAAGGTTCGCAGCAGTTGTTGCCTCAGGATAAAAGCGCAATGTTTGGTCTTGAAACCCAACACCTGGTAATTTTTTAGCTTCAATTTTCTCTTTGAGACTATGTTCAATTGGTGACTTCAGTGGCACCCAGAATTTATTTTTTGAGAGTTGCGCGCTAATTGTAGCTTCATCAATATCGAGTAATTTGCCAAGTATCTCAGATTCTTTTTCTTTATCTTTTACTTCTTTGGGATTGGCAAATGCGAGATATGCTAATTTGTTTGCTGCAATCGCATACTCATCGGAAGTCTTAATCTCACCGCGAATAGCCGTAAGTGTCACTTGGGCATCGTATTGTGCTTGACCAAGTGAAGATAATTCTTGTGCACGAACAACCTGCCAATAAAACAAGCGCGAGATGATAAGAGAAAATAAGAAGAGAAAAAATAGTAACGTAAAACGGTATCGCCAACTCATAATATAAGTGTATCAAAGTGTAATGAGTATTCAAATGTATTTACCTTTTTGCTAAAGGTAATGGAGCTGCCATATTAAGGTGGGACTTGGTAGGAACAAAGCCCATAGATTTCGCTTTGGCATTAATATTGGTAAGTGAGGCTGCAAGTAAATATTGTTCTTTCAGTAGTTCATTCTCTTTTTGATACTCTTCAACTTGTGTCTGCAAATCAACTAATGCGTTACCATTTGTTGAAATGCTATTCACGAGAGAAATCCGCACAAGAGAAAGAGCAACGACAATGGCAAATAGACTACCTAATAATAAAACTGGTTTTTTCATAATACTGTTTTTGTCATTGTGAGAAACCCACGATAGTAGATGACGCGGTCTTGTGCCCGTAGGGTGCAATCTATAGTAGTAGAGATTGCTTCGCTACGCTCGAAATGACAACGTATCAACTTTTCTCAAAAACTCGCAATTTTGAACTTCTCGACCGGTTATTTATCTCTATCTCTTCATCAGTCGGTACTACTGGCTTTTTTGTAATAATCTTTCCTAATCCTTTTTCTTCAAATTCTAGAAAAGCACGCTTCACGATACGATCTTCTAGTGAGTGAAACGATATAACAGCTAATCGTCCTCCACTCTCCAAAAGATTCACGGCTTTTGGAAGTGCATCTTGTACACTATGCAATTCATCATTCACTGCGATCCGTAATGCTTGAAACACTTTGGTCGCGGGATTAATTCCCTTTTTTGACCATGGAACTGCTTTTCTGATAATTTCAGAAAGTTCAGTTGTCGTTTCAATCCTTCTTATCTGCCGCGCATTAATAATACTTTGTATTATTGGACGAGCCGACCATTCTTCTCCTAATTTAGTAAATAACTCATATAGTTCATTTTTATTCAGTGCATTAACTAAATCTGTCGCACTCACTGACAAATCTTGATCCATCCGCATATCAAGCGGACCTTCTTTCTGAAAACTAAACCCCCTCTCAGCACTATCCACATGATGGCTAGAAATACCTAAATCCAAAAGTATCCCTGCGACATTCTCAAAATCATTAGCCTTTGCAATCGTATCAATATCCCGAAAATTGCCTTTGACTAAAATAATGTCTTCACCAAATCTTAAATCTTTAATCCTAAATCCTAAATCTTTTTCTACAAAATCCAATGCTTCTTGATCGTGATCAATCCCTAAAACTTCCCCCCCAGCTTCTAAAATCAACCTCGTGTGTCCGGCGCCACCAAGCGTTCCGTCAATATATTTACGGCCCGTTCGTACATTGAGCAGCTCAATTGTTGGTTGTAAGAGTACACTTACGTGATAATTATTCATCCTGCCACTTTTTATTCTGTATTGTCACTCGATAATCTCTCTGCTATTGAATCAATATTCTTTGTTAATTCTTTCTGATGATCTTCCCAATGTTTCTTATTCCAAATTTCAACAAATCGCTGTATGCCTACAAAAACTATTTCATCTTTAATATCTGCAAAATCTCTTAAGTATTCAGGAAGAACAAATCTCCCTTTTCCATCTAACTCGACATCTGTCGCATTTCCTAAGAGAAACCTTTGCATCTCACGTGCTGATTTACTCGTAAAAGGCTTTCCTTCAGTTCCCTCGAGCAAAGTTTTCCAGTTATCTTCAGAAACAACAATAAGACAATTTTCAAACCCTTTTGTAACAATTAATTTCTCGCCAAGTTCCTCACGGAATTTTTTAGGTAATCCTGCTTGATGTTTTTCTCCAATCGTACTTTCAAACTGTCCAATCAACATATTTGTCTACCAGAATTGTCCTACAAAAGACTACTTTAGACTACCTTGATCTATTTTGCTCTTTCTGTGAAAAGTTGTCAACATGCGAGTTTCCACGGTAGTGTTCTCATAATGAAACAACTACAAGATGTAGTGTGTATATATGTAAGAAAAGGACTTAGAGTAAATATATGAGGAATTTAGAGTTCGAGTGTTTCTTCGACATTGTAAATATTTCCATCATTTTTAATAAGTTTGAGCGTTATCGAAACAGACTCTACTCCTTCATCATACCTGCAAACATTCCGTGAGCAACTACCTAAATCCAATTCTTCTGATTCAAAAGATGCAGCACCTGATTCTATGTCAGCTTCACCGGTGATACCTCTTTGAACACGGGGTTCGCCACCTTCACTTTGCTCTTGCGCTGTTGAATCTGCTTCATACACTAATTCATATTCGATTGATTCAATGCCTTCAGCTTTGGCAATCTTAAACATAACTTTTTTACTATCAGGAGTTGCTTCAAGCGTGAGGCCAATTTCTTCAGCAGTTATTGTTTGGACGAGTGTCTCAGATGCTTCCTCTTCGACAGGCTCTGCTGATCTATTTGCGACAAAAAGAAACCCGCCAAGTCCTACCAAGACAAGGAGAACTACTCCAATTGCAATCTGAACATTTCTATTCTTTAACATCTCTTATAGAATAACGGAAAAAGAGCTCAACTGTCAAGTCCACCCCAACTGATCTATTTATGACATATTGCTGACGTAACAATTTGTATGGTAGAGTTAAATTGTGGAGAGACTGTCCCATGCCTCACCAGATACTAAGCGATCGAAAAAATTCGACCTCCCATTTCCTAGTGTAAGAAAAACCTCAATCACAGTACAAGACGAAAGACCGCAAGAAGAATGCGGCCTTCTTACTTTTTACTCCCTAAGCGGAATAACTAAAACCGAGGTAGAAAAACTCTTTGCGGGAGCTGAAGGCATACAACAACGTGGACAGCAGGGAGCGGGTATTACCGTGCATGCTATGAATGGAGAGTCATTTATCCATCGGGGGCATGGATTACTAGATGATGCTTTTCCAAAGACTGCTCGAGATCAAGTAATGAACCTCGGGACTCTTCGATCGGCTTCTGTTCAAACAAGATACAGCACAGATGGTGGCTTTGAAAAAGAGAACCTGCACCCTATTGTAGTGGGTGAATATGAAGTTATGGCCAACGGAAATTTTTCCAACAAAGATGCGTTACGTCGCCAAAGTGGAAAAACTTATGACTTCGATCCAAGTGATACAAAAGTATGGTCAGATGTATTACCGACAATTCCAGGTGAGACACAAGATGACAAAATTGTAAATGCTGTTCACGGATCGGTGGGTGCAGCAAGTTTAGTAATTAATGTCGGTGATGAAACACAGTATGTTGCAAAAGACCCCAAAGGAGTTCGCCCACTTGTACTTGGTCAGATGGAGGGAGAGCTAGGAACAATTTATGTAGTCGCATCAGAAACAGTAGCACTTGAAAAAATTAATGCTACTGTGGTCAGAGATATTAGACCAGGAGAAGTCATCAAGTTTGATTCAACTGGCATGACTGTTCTTGAAAAAGGAGACAAGTCAGAAGAACGCATGTGCAGTCTGGAACACGCGTATCTGAGCGATCCTGATTCCCAAGTAAATGTAACAAGTAATGGTGCTTCCCCAGAAACATGGCCAAGACATGGAGAAAACCGGACGGAAGTAGGCAGGCAAATGGCGAGAGAAGAAAAAGCTCGGCAAAGAATTGCAAAGAAAAGAGCGGAAAAGCTAGGCGAACCATATAAAGAATTTAAACCAGATATCGTCGTCGGTATGCCATCATCAGGTATCCCATATGGCAAAGGCTATGCCGAAGAAATGGGTGCTGTATATAGACAACTTATAGAAAAGGATCCAGAAAATAAAACCCGCATGTTTCAAGCTGATGAGGAGAAAGATCAAAGACGGGCTGGAATAAGAAGAAAAGTAGATATTCTTACTCCTGATGATTGGGCATGGGAGGACAAAGATGTTGTGATCACAGAAGATACAATGGTACGAGGTGATGCAGCATACGTCCTAGCAGAGATACTTACAGAGTTAGGCGCACGATTGCATTTGCGGATTGGATATCCACAGATTATTAACCCTTGTCATCTTGGAGTTAATATGAAAACACATGATGAGCTTATGGCATATCGTATGAATGGAGATGTTACGGAGATAGCAAAGGAGATTGGTGCAGCTAGTGTAGAATTTGTTAGTTCTGTCGGTTTTGTCCGTGCGATCCAAGGTGATCACTTTGAAGAAACCTCAAAGCCAAAAGATGTCTTTGATATAAATAGAATGTGTGGTGGCTGTGTAACTAAAAAGTATCCGTATCCTCCTGCGATAGCAAATGCTTCCTTACTTACTGCACAAGCTTCTTAGCAAAATATTCTTTTAATTCGGCAATCTTTACCCGTTCCTGCTTCATTGTATCCCGATCCCGTACTGTTACTGCTTCATCTTCAAGCGTCTCAAAATCAACCGTCACACACCAAGGTGTACCAATTTCATCTTGTGCCAGATATCTCTTTCCGATATTTCCTCGTGCGTCAAAAATAACCATAAAGTCATTTGTCAGGTCTTCAAATAATCCTTTCGCCTTCTTCACAAGCTCTTCTTTATTTGCAAGCAGTGGGAAAACTGCTACTTTATATGGAGCAAGCTTGGGGTCAATCTTAAGGACTGTTCGATTTTCTTCTTCTGTATACGCGTCACACAATACCATAAGCATCAAACGGTTAACACCAACAGCTGGTTCAATAACGTGTGGTACGATTTTCTTCCCTGTTTGTGGATCGACAACTGAGAGATCTTTGTTTGAATACTTAATATGCTGGGTCAAATCATAATTTGTTCTATAGGCAAGTCCCCAAAGTTCTTTTACCCCAAATGGGAAATTATATTCAAGATCTTCAGTCTTTTTACTATAGAACGATCGCTCTTCGTCAGTGTGTAATCTCCATCTAAGATTCTCTTCTTTGATTCCCAATTCTTTGGTAACGAAATCATTCATTCTTTTTTTCCATTCATCATATAATGGTTCCCAGTCTGTCTCTTCAGGATCAAAAAAATATTCAATCTCAGCTTGGTCAAACTCAATCGTACGGAAAATAGAATTCCCTGGAGTAATTTCGTTACGGAACGCTTTACCTTGCTGCGCGATACCAAATGGTAACTTTACTCGATTTGATGATAAAACATTTTTAAAGTTGGTAAAAATAAGCTGCGCTGTTTCTCCACGAAGATATCCTTTTCCTTCATCACCTTCAACAATACCAAGTTGCACAGGAAAAAGCTGATTAAACTTACGAACCTTCGTCCAATTATTATCTTTTTTGGGGTTAGCACCGCACGTTGGACATGGGATAGTATGTTGTTTGATAATTGCGTCATAGTGCTCATTACTTAATCCTTCAACTTTCCCTGTCGAAAGATATGCATCAACAACTTCTTTTGTTAAAGGCTTTTCAAATACTTTTGTTTTGTCCGTATAATCTTTGAGTTCGTCAGCATGTGCTTCGAGATAATCTTCAACCAAATGATCACCACGCATACGTGCTTTACATACTTTACAATCGACCATCGCATCAGCAAATCCTGCCACGTGACCAGATGCTTCCCAAATCTTGTGGTGTGAAATAATACTTCCATCAAGACCGACCATATCAGGACGCTTTTGTACAAAGTATTTCCACCAGAGGTTTTTTATATTGCGAAGAAGTTCTGTCCCGACAGGACCATAATCATATGTGTTGGCAAGTCCCCCATAAATCTCAGACCCAGGATAAATAAATCCCCGCCGCTTCGCCAAAGCAACAATTTTCTCCATAGTATTTCCAGTTTCAGCCATGGGAGTATTATACCATGGAAACTTATTAATGTGCTATCTTATGTCATTCCGAGCGGAACGTAGTGTAGTCGAGGAATCTTACTCACCACAGGCAGTTGAAAAAGATCCCTTCACTTCGGTCGGGATGACAAATAGATTACTACTGCAGCTTTGTGAAGATGTTGTGGCTTTTGAGTTTGCGTTCGAGGATTGATTCGATCATTGTATGGGTATCGAAATTCTTAGAAAGTGGATCTTCTTTATTCCAGTAGCCCAGCTCTGAAAGAAGGGCAATTTCAAATGTATGCAATGTCTTGGCCAAGCTTTCCTCTTTGATAAGGGGAGCAACTCGTGGCACGTCTTTCACACCAAGACCAAATGTTCCAAGAGTATAATCATCGATTTCACTTCGTAAATAAGCCTGAACAGGAACCTGCGCACTGACAGCTTCTTCTTGTACCTGCCGCGCGATTTGTCTCAAAGCATTCTTTAAAAGATAATAGGCATTACCATTCTCTTGTCCTTCAGGACATAGCCCGTCAATCAATTCGCACATGTGGTACGCCAAACCAACTTTGGTAAAATCCATTTTGATTGCCGCATGATCATCAATCATTTTAACTTCAGTCAAGACATGCATACCGCTTCCTTTATACAAATTGAGAGCGGAATGATTGAGAAGTTCTATGTGTGCCGAACGGCGACTTGTAATCTTGCGGACACCGGTAGCTTTGATAGTGAGTTTGCCGAAATATGGAGTAATCACAGTTAACAAACGGTCTGCTTCTCCAAAGTTTTTTCTTTTAATAATGATTCCCTCAGTCTTGATAGTACGCATAGGCAGTCCAAATAGTATAGCACTTTAGGGAAGATGATTCGAGCAGAGCAGTAATAAAATATATCGTCATTCTGGCCGTGTCCAGAATCGGTCATCATTCTTATATGGTTTTAGCAGACTGATCCTGGACAAGCCAGGATGACGGGAAGACAAACGCTAATTAGAGTTCTAATTTCGTCTCTTTATCAGTAGTGAGGTTAAACATCTCAACAGTTTTACCATTGATGATTGTTTGATATTCATGACCTGCTGTACCTGGCTGTTTTTGAATAAGCAGTGGAAGTGGTGAGTTCTTTTCGAGTTTGAAAGGTAACTTGTATGTAACAGTCAATGTACCTACACCTTTTGGACGGACTGTGACAAACCCATCAATAACTGTTTTGCCAAGTTCATCATAAGTAGTCATCTTTACTTGTGAACCTTTACTATCGACAAGCTCACTGCCTTGTGGAACATAAATACGGATCCAATCACGGTATTCAGCATTCAAGCAAAGCCCACCGCGCTCAAGGTTACAATCAGATGGAGGGAAAGGATTTTTGTATTTAATTGTTAATGTCTTGGTGATGGTCCCGTCTGCATCGACTTTGTACTCATTATCAACTCTTTCTTCCATAAAGATATTTACCTTGGCGCCAGAGAAGTTGACTTCGTTAATATGGAGATAATCACCTTCAAATGGTCTGATTTGTCCAGCAGCATTGAGTGCGACGATACCCTGCTGTGCTTGCTCATCATACAGTTTGAACATAATATGCTTCTGTTGCGTTTGGGCGATGATTGATTGGAAAAGTGGACCCCAATACTGTTGTGGTGATGACGAAAGAGCTTTGACCATAATTGCCGAGATCAGGTCCCCAATAACACTTTTGCGATCTGTCTTGATGTAATTAACAGGACGGGAGATATCATTTTCTAACTCATAAATGATTTGTGGACAGTCACAACGTGGATCATTGACAGTCGTAAATGTCTGTCCACCTGCTTGTACTTGATCGTCAAGAATTTTGACTGTTGAGACAAGAACGTGTGTATCAATCGCGATAATACCATCAACTTCTTCTTTCAAAGCAGCCCTTTCATACATCTCTTCAAATGTCTTCATTGACTCAATAAAATCTGGCGATAAATTACTATCTCGCAAGTTAAGTGTATATACTTTTGGCAAATACTTCAGGATTGGAGCAGGAGCTTTTGGCTTGTTGCGTATCGAATCATCAAGTTTGTAGATATCATCTGATTTCTCAAATTTAATAATACCCTTGTCGATACTAAAGATTGCATACGCTGTGATAAATCCACCGGTTGCACGGAGTTCTTTATCATTTTGGAAGAGAACAAGATAACGTTTTGCTTCTTTTTCACCTAAGAGTGATGGTAGTGTTTTGATAAGGGGTTTGGCATCACTGACAGCAGTTGCTGTCTGGTCCGCTGTCAGTCGTAAAGTTGTCAATTGATCTTTCACTTGTGATCCAAAAATAAGCTTAGGATAGTGATCTGGATTTACTTGATCAATCTCCTTTTGTACTTTAACGATTGATGATTCAATTTTATCTATCTCTGGTGTGATCTTGCCCATACTCAGAACTGCTGTTTTAATTCTATCTTCGGTTGAACCACCAGCAAAACTATCATCACCCTTCAACCCCAATACATCAGCATATGGAGCCAAAGAATCAGTTACAGTCTTTGCGCTCTCAAGACCATAAGTTGCAGCATTCATCATGTGATCCGCATCGCTATAGTACCAACCAACAACAGGAACAAATTTTAATGGGACCATGTAATGAAGGTTTTTCTTTGTCTCTTCTAAGTATTCTTGTGTTTTTGTAATTTCTTGCGAAGCGAGTTCAATATTTTGCTTCTTCAAAGCACTGGAAACTAATTGTGATTGGCGGTAGGTTTTAAGGCCTGATTGATATGTCGCGTATGCTGGAATAGCAATGAGTACAACGAGTAATGCAAAAATTCCCAAGCCGATAGAAAGCTTTTTGGAAAATCTAAACTTTTTTGGACTACTCTTTCTTCTTTTTGCCATACTATCCTCTGTTATGCTCTGACTTTTTGCGAAATCCTGTGGTGCCTTTTTAACAGTACTTGCATGAGTACTGGCAGTAGGTGTTCGTGATTGTTGAGCAAATTCAATTTTATCAAATCCTGACATCGTATAATACCCTTCAAACGAAATATTTTTCCGCGTAGATTATTATCATACTGGACTTATTTATCTGTTGTCAACTTGACAAACCATGATTTTATAATGCGCCTTTGCCTGAAATCATGGCCCATGGAGTTTTTAAGATGATAAAAATATCTAAGAAAATAGACTCTTTTCGTGCGTAGTCAGCATCCATTTGAATCCGTTTATCAAACTTTACTTCACTTCGTCCTGTCACTTGCCAATAGCCGGTAATCCCTGGTTTGACTGATAACACTTCTTTCACCAAATTTTTGGTCTGTGGATATGTCTCTTGTTGCTTTTCAAGTTCTTCTGGATAGTAAGGACGAGGACCAACGAGACTCATTTCTCCTTTTAAAACATTTACCAGCTGAGGAATTTCGTCCAATGAATACTTGCGGATAATTGTACCAAAGCGGGTAATTCGTGGGTCATTTTTCACTTTATAATTGCCACCTTTTTGCTGTTCTTCGTATGCTTTTTTAAATTTAGGATCAGTCTTGAGAAGATAGTATGCGTTAACAATCATTGAACGAAATTTATATGGATAGAAAAATTTATTGTCTTTTCCAACACGACGCGGTGTATCAGCCAAAATTGGTCCTTTTGTTTCAAGTTTGATTGCAATAGCGACAACAACAATAATTGGAGAAAAAATCACCAAAAGTATAATTGAGGAAAAAATATCTATGATCCTTTTGGTAATACTGTAGATCATGCTTTTATGTAATTCTGTTGAAGACATTTTAAACCAGATGCTCGTAATCAGTACCACTTAGATTTTGGACAAACTTTTTAATCTTTGGAACAGAATCTTTTGGACAGATAAGAATAACATCTTCCATACTGACGACTACTAACCCTTCCAGATCAATACCCACGATAAGCTGCTTGCTTTCATTGTGCAAAATTGAATCGGTACAACCTTCAAGAAGAATTTTTCCTTTTGTAACATTTGCTTCAACCGTATCGCTAAGCGCCTCTTTCAAAGCTTCCCATGCTCCAATGTCACTCCAGCCAATATCGGCCGAAATAACACACCCAACTTTGGGATCCATCTTTTCTAAGATTGCATGATCAAATGAAATCTTTTCAATTTGCGGATACACTTCTTCAAGTACTTGCTCATACGCATCTGTTTGATATGCATCGTGAATCTTTTTTAAGTGAGCAAACAATTCTGGTGAGAATTCTTCAAACATTTTCCAGAGGAGCGCCGGGGTTGTTGCGAAGTAACCAAGATTCCACGCGTGCTTATTGTCAGTTGCAAATTCGTTTGCTAATTCACTTGGCGGAGCATATTGAAACGCTTTGAACTCGTGAAGAGCAAGCCCATCAATAGTTTCAGTTTGCTCACCAAACTCGATATATCCAACATTCTGATTACCATAGCGTGGTTTTTGTGCGATAAAAACAATCTTATCTGGATTTTCAAGAACCTTTTTCTCAGCTGTACGCAAGATTTTGCGGAACAGTGCTTCTTTCTTCACCAAGTGGTCACTTCCCCACAGAAGAACAATTGGTTCGTTTGGATTAGTTTTTACAAATTGTGCAATTACCAAACCGACTGCAGGTCCTACGTCCCGCATTTCAGGTTCAACAATGACATTTTTTTCAGGCAAGCTAGGAAGCTGCTCTGTTATGTGAGGTGCATATTGTTTTCCTGTTGAGATAAAAACATCTTCCCATTTAAACTCCGGGAAAAGCTTGTGGACGGCAATCTGCAACATTGAACGGTCGGCAATAATCTTGCCAAATTGCTTTGGGGCACTCTTTCGGGAAAGAGGCCATAGTCGGCTTCCAACTCCTCCAGCGAATAAAACAATCTTCATATATAAATATTATAGTATTAAATAACTTTCTTCACAAGTCGGAGAAACTCTTCTTTGAATTTCATTTCACTAAACAGTCCAGCTTGCTTTTTTGCAGCTTTTGGATCAAATTGCATATTTTCAAAGACTTTCAGAGCTTCTGTTAATGACTCGACGTTTTGTTCATCAAAAAATATACCCGTCTTCCCTTCTTTTATTGTATCCAATGCTCCACCTTTTCGGAGTGCTATGACAGGTTTTCCAAATGATTGCGCCTCAACAACAACCAAACCAAAGTCTTCAAAAGCTGGGAAGATGAGCGCTTTACAATTTGTATAGTATTGTACTAATTCTCTGTCTGAAACATCTCCAACGAATTCCACGGTAGGTCCTGCTAATTTTTCTAATTCTTTTCTCAGACTTCCTGTTCCTACAATTTTTAAAGGAAGCTTAAGCCTATTACACGCTTCAATCGCTAAATCTACCCGTTTATATTGTGTAAACTTGGATAACCGCGAAACAATAAGAAAGTAATTATTGTTTTTGATAGGATTACTAGACGCTAGACTCTGCTTGCCCCGTGAAGCCTTGGCGAAGTGGGGACCCCTAACGCCTAATGAAACCGGTGGATAGATAATAAATGAATCTCTTTGATAGTATTTTTTAATTCTTTCTTGCACTTCAGTAGATATAGCGACCAACACATCAGGACGCGCAGCCGCAGCCTTGTCCCATTTACGCAAATATGAAACAACAGGATGCGCAGCCATGCGTAGCGGGCGGTTAGTAAAGTATTCTTCATACCCACTCCACAAATACCGTGTAGGAGTCAATATATAACTGATATGTTTGGTGCCTGGCTTGGTTACAATGCCTTTTGCCGCCTCACTCGTAATTGATATAACAAGATCATACTTATCAAAAGAGAACCGTTCAAATGCGAGAGGCATCATAAAGGGATACATCTCATGATTTTTTATTGCATGTGGATTTTTTTGCAGAAAAGAAGTTTTGATATCAAACACTTCAGCCCATGGTGCTGTTTTTTTATTATATACTGACGTAAAAAGAGGGGCTTTCGGAAATATTTTGTTGAGAGCCAAGAGAACTCGTTCAGCTCCTCCCCATTTATTTACCCGATCGTACACTAGTGCTACTTTCATATATCGCGACTGTTTCCTCAGCCATTTTCTGCCAAGAAAACTTTTTCGTTCTTTCTAACCCTTTCTGTATATATGCTTTATATTTTGATTTGTTTTCCAGAACTTTTTGCATTGTATCACTCATCTGCTGTATATCAAGAGGGTCAAAATAAACTGCTGCGTCTTGGTACACTTCCTTGAATACCGGTATATCCGATGCAAGGACCAAACATTTATTCTGCATAGCTTCCAAACCCGGCAAACCAAACCCTTCCATAAGTGATGGAAAGAGTAATGCTTGTGCATTTTGATAGAGAGCTGCTAACTCTTGATCATCAACTGCTCCCGTAAAAATAATTTTCTTTTGCAAACCTATCTTGCCCACTTTTTCCTCAAGTCTTTGATAAAAGTAATTTTTCTTACCAACCATAATAAGCTTGGTAGCAGGAGAGGCTTTATTGACCAATGCAAATGCTTCAACTAATCTTTCACAATTCTTATGCGGATACGCATTACCTACATAGAGAAAGTAGGGATAAGCGTTAAGGGGAAAGGGTAAAGTGCTTTTTTCTTCTCTCTTTCCCCTTTCCCCTTTTCTCTGTAGTGCAAGATCTATCCCTTCATAGGTAACCTTAATTTTATCTTCAGTAACTGGCAGATGATCAATTATTTCTTTTTTGGTTGCTTCAGAAACAGTTATAATTTTCTTAGCTGTTTTTGCTGCGTGACGAAGAACATACTTATACGCCAACCGCTTGAAGTGATACACAGGAGAGGGCAATGTCGATGCTTTGCCTGTTGGAAAATGATTGATGATCAAATCATGAATAGTGATAACGTAGGATTTGGTATACAATATTGGAATCGAGAAGTATGGGAAATGGACAAGATCAAGTGCCTCATTATCAAGCACTTTAGAAAAAAGTAATTGCTCCTCAACTGTATGCCAACGAATATCTGTAGGAACAACTTTCCATGCACTTTCCTCGGTTCGTGCAAACTCGAAATCACTACTTGCAAACAATTCAGGGGTAACAAATAAAATATACTTATTCTTTTTATCTATCGCATAAAGCTCTCTTACTAAATTACGGATATATCTCCCAACACCTGTTTGATCCCATAAACGTGCATCAATTCCAATTCGCATACACAAAGTATAGCACAGGCATAAAAGCAACTATATGGAGAGCTTATCTTAAAACACTCTTTTTCGCATCAATATATACATTATTAAGTCTTTGTGCAATTTCTTTCCAAGTATAATGTTTCTCAATAAATACTCGCCCATTCTTACTTATGTTTTTATGCAATGTTTTATCTTGCAAAAGCTGGAGTGTTTTTTGCGCTAATTCCTCGGCATTATCGCCTACCATAAGTTCTTTTCCATCTGTTGCTTGCAATGCATTTGCACTCAAGGGCATTGTGACAACTGGTGTCCCGCAACTCATTGATTCCAGAATCTTGTAACTTGTCCCGCCACCAACACGAATTGGGGCAAGAAGTATTGTGGCTTCTTGAAATATTTCAGGAGTTGATTTCGAAGAACTTGCTTCATCAAAAAGAATATCCGGGTCAACTGATAAACTTCTAATCGATTCAGGAATACTTCTTGCAACGAACCAAAGTTTAATGTCATCCTGAGCATTTGCGAAGGATCTCATATTTGTGGGATTCTTCACTTCGTTCAGAATGACATTATTAAGTTTCTCTTTTATTAGCGGCCATATTTCTTTGATAATAAATGCTGCGCTATCTTTATTCTGCAACCACTTAAAGTCTCCTATGAATAGGATCTTCTTTTCTTTCGTTGTAATTGCAGATTCTAAAGATTTTGATGCAAATAGGTCAGTGTCTACGCCGTTTGAAACAACAGCAACATCCAAATCAAGCTCTTGAATAACTTTTTGATCATCTTTTGACACAGCTACAACTTTTGACGCATCCTTCCAAAATTTCTCTTCTTCTTTTCTTATTTTTGCGATATCAATTGCCAACAGTGGACGCAACGGAAATAGTGCATTATCTTTGAACTTGGTATAGACTTTATATTCGATATTATGTTCTACAAGAATAATTGGAATATTTGTTGGAGGAACATTTTGCATCACATAAAAGGTTTCAACATGGATAAGATCAAATGATTCTTTGGCTAGAAGTTCACTAATCTTCTCCTTCATTGCAGAAAGAGTATGTCCTGTGATCAGAAATGAGT